>JAQWTF010000159.1:0-3387 GCA_029242825.1 Flavobacteriaceae bacterium
TGGCCGATGCTAGAAAAGGCGTTGCTATGTTTATGCAAGAAGCCATAAATGTACCTGTATTAGGGGTGGTAGAAAACATGGCTTATTTTACGCCAGAAGAATTACCGGAAAATAAGTACTATATATTTGGAAAAGAAGGGGCTCAAAATTTAGCCTCAGACTTGAAGATTCCATTTTTGGGAGAAGTGCCTTTAGTGCAAAGTATTAGAGAAGCCGGAGATGTTGGGCGCCCTGCCGCACTTCAGGAAGAAGGCCCTTTAAAAGAAGCATTTGAGGAGATTACTAGAAATGTTGTGAGGGAATTAGTGGTTAGACATACCGATTTACCGCCAACCGAAGCTATTAAAATAACGACCATGGCGGGCTGTTCTGCAGTAAAGCCAAAGAAATAAAATGTTTTCCCTTTTAAAAGGGAAAATAGACACCTAAATTTTAGTCAATGACAGCAGATGTATTGTTACAACAAGTAGAAAAAGCTCTAGAAGAGATTAGGCCTTTTTTACAATCAGATGGAGGAGACATTGCCTTAGAAGGTATAGAGGGTAATACGGTTAAAGTACGTTTAATGGGTGCATGTGTGGGCTGTTCAGTCAATCAAATGACCTTAAAAAGCGGGGTAGAGCTCACCATTAAAAAGTACGCTCCACAGATTGAACAAGTGATTAATCTCGAAGACTAAGTATTTATTAGAAGTACCATTGTCATGAGATTTATTCTACCCAACAATTTGCTGATAAATGTCATGAGTGATTACTCCATCAAAGACTATTTTTGAAATTGAATATTTTAACATGTAATACTGCATTTTGCAGTGCGTTTTCACAATTGCTATGATAAAGACAGACATACTCATCATTGGCGCGGGACCTACAGGACTTTTTGCGGTGTTTGAAGCGGGATTATTACAACTTAAGTGCCATATAATAGACGCCCTTCCAATGCCAGGTGGCCAACTTTCAGAATTGTACCCTAAAAAACCTATTTATGATATTCCAGGCTTCCCTGAAGTGCTGGCTGGAGACTTGGTGAACAATCTCATGGAGCAAATAAAACCGTTTTCTCCAGGTTTTACCCTTGGGGAACGGGCAGAGAAGATTGAAAAACAGTCAGATGGTAGTTTTATTGTCACTACAGATAAAGGCACAGCGCACCACACTAAAGTAGTCGCCATTGCTGGAGGATTGGGGAGTTTTGAGCCCAAAAAGCCACCCATTGAGGGAATTGAATCTTGGGAAGACA
Source organism: Flavobacteriaceae bacterium (assembly GCA_029242825.1). Lineage (GTDB taxonomy): Bacteria > Bacteroidota > Bacteroidia > Flavobacteriales > Flavobacteriaceae > MAG-120531. The sequence goes on from JAQWTF010000159.1 coordinate 1,240, forward strand.
AAGGGGTCTCTTATATGATTAAAGACCCTGAGGTTTATAGAAATAAAAAAGTGCTTATTGCAGGCGGTGGAGATTCAGCATTAGATTGGACTATCTTTTTGGCAGACGTGGCTAGCGAGGTCACTTTGGTACATAGAAGGTCAGAATTTAGAGGCGCTTTAGACTCAGTAGAAAAAGTGCAGGCCCTTAAAAATTCAGCTAAGATAAATTTAATTACTCCAGCAGAAGTAATTGGTTTAGCGGGAGACACCCAATTAAATAAAGCATTTATTCAAAAAGCAGGAGAAGAAGCCCCTATTGAATTAAGTGTAGACGCCTTTATTCCTCTCTTTGGTTTATCTCCTAAGTTAGGACCTATTGGTGCCTGGGGACTTGAAATTGAAAAAAATGCGATAGTGGTAGACAATACCTTGGATTATATGACTAATATTCCTGGCGTTTACGCTATTGGAGATGTCAATACATATCCGGGAAAATTAAAATTAATTCTCTGTGGTTTTCATGAGGCTACGCTCATGTGTCAAAGTGCCTATGGTCGTATATTTCCTGATAAAAGGTATGTTATGAAATACACCACTGTTGGAGGTGTTACTGGATTTGACGGAACTAAAAAAGAAGCCCCTAAGGCTGTTGTAAAAAAAATAGAGTAAGTATGGCACAAGATATTGAAGTGACCATTGTAGATAGGGCAGGACATTCCCACACAGTGAAGGCTCCTACAGATATGAATATGAATCTTATGGAATTGGTGCGTTCCTATGAGTTGGCTCCAGAGGGAACTATTGGAATTTGTGGAGGAATGGCCATGTGTGCTTCTTGTCAGTGTTATGTAACTTCTCCACATAACTTGAACCCTATGTCTGAGGAAGAGGAAGCCATGTTGTCTGAGGCTTTTCACGTACAAGACAACAGCCGCTTGGGATGCCAACTTCCCATTACTGCTGCAATGGAAGGATTGGAAGTTACGCTAGCTCCGGAGGAGTAAACAGGACTTTTTAAGCAATAAGAATTCACGATTAGTTTGATCCAAGCTAAAGGGTGCCATAGTTCATACTTTTTTCAAAGTGGAACAATTAACGCAACGTTGGCACTTTAAATTTTTGCCTGATAGGTAAACAGGTCAAAGTACCTTCCTTTGGCCTCAATGAGTTGGTCGTGAGTCCCCTGTTCCGCAATTTTACCGCCTTCAATCACTAGAATTTTATGGGCTTTCCTAATGGTGCTCAACCTGTGTGCAATGACAAAAGTAGTTCTACCTTCTGTAAGGGTTGCCAAACTTTTTTGAATAAGTGCTTCACTCTCTGTGTCTAGATTAGAGGTTGCCTCATCTAAAATAAGGATGGATGGATTGGCTAAAATGGCTCTAGCTATGGCAATTCTCTGTCTTTGACCGCCAGATAATTTCACCCCTCTTTCTCCAATTAAAGTGTCTAAACCAGCCTCAAAACGATTCGTAAATTCATTGACATATGCCGCATTTACTGCATCTAAAAGACTTTCGTTCGTGGCATTAGGTCTGGCGTATAATATATTCTCCTTAATGGTCCCCTCAAAAAGAAACTCATCTTGCAATACAACGCCCAATTGTTTCCTATAACTTTCTAAGGTCACTTCTCTCAGTGGGTGGCCGTCTATAGTAATCTCTCCTTGATCGGGATTGATGAAAGTGGCTACTAAACCAGCTATAGTAGATTTTCCAGAACCTGAACTACCCACAAGTGCAATAGTTTCTCCAGCTGCTGCGTTAAAACTAATACTGTGTAACACATCCTTTTCCTCTTCATAGGCAAAAGACACCTCTTTAAAATTAATAGCTCCTTGTAATTTTTTTAGTGGGATAGTACGCAAAGGATCCTCTGCTTCACCAGCTTCATTCATGAGCTCTTCCGTTCGATCTAGTCCAGCCAAAGCTTCTGTAAGCTGGCTTCCAATATTACTCATTTGAACAATAGGTGCTACCATGAGCCCTAATAAGAAGGTGAAACTTAGAAATTCTCCCAAGGTCAAAGTTTCCATCATAATTTTGTAGCCGCCAATTCCCATGATACCTGTAGTGGCTAGACCTAATAGAAATGTAGCAGATGAAGTCATAAATGCAGTAGCGGTAAGGCTCTTTTTTACATTGATAAACAATTCATGCACCCCTTT
>JAQWTF010000165.1:0-9077 GCA_029242825.1 Flavobacteriaceae bacterium
AATGCACTTCCATACATATTAGGAACTATAAGGGTGGTGTATCTGGAAAGATCTACCCGGCTAAAATAGTCAAGGTCTATTTTGGTGAGTTTCATATCGTACCTTTGGTCAAATAGATGCCAAATTTCTCCAGCGTCATAAGAAGCGGTACCATTACCAACAACAATAGCTACAGAAGCCTTTTTGAGTGCCTCAAAATTATTGCTTCCTAAATCTATTCCATGGCTTAATCCAGTGCCTACTCCTTTTATTTGAATTTGAGCATCTGAAGCAATTTCTGTCAAAAACTGGTGTATTTCATTGGCAGATAAAGATTGATTGGCTACTGGAATCATGATAGTACCGTAATCGTATTTTACGCCTTCTAATTCAAAGGCCCTTTTGGCTACTTTGGCCCTAAGTCCTTTGTTTAATATTTTGTTTAAGGCTTTTGGTGTATAGTATTCATGCCATTCGAATAGGTATGCATACTGCGATAAGGCGCTAATATTTCCCTTTGATACGGGAATTTTGTTTACCTCAGACCCTGCTTCATTTAGGTTGTTTGTTGTGGTGTATGCAACATTGAAAGCGAGCGGAAATGTCCATGCAGAAATATCGTAGAACAAACTGTCTGAAAAAGTGGTTCTTTTTTCAAACATGGCTTGTATTAAAGTATTGTTCTGTTGGTTTAATGGCACTACATACCCATAACCTTTTTTAAATTTTTTTCCATTAATAACGGCATCTCTTTTAAGCTCATGAAATTTAATTTCTTGTCTTTGAAGAATTTCAGCCAAGTGATTTGTTTTAGCAGCATCTTTTGTGTCCCCAAACACAATCGCTTTCTGCTTTTCTTTAGCAGCCAATGTCCTTGTGTTGGTAAAGAAGTCTCTCTGGTAGTGTAATATTTTTTCTCTCATGCCCTGAGCTGCAGCCACAGTAGATAAGGCAGTAGTGAATTGGTTTCTAATGGTAAATGGAAAGGTGAGTATGCCATTTTCGCTTTCTTGTATATGGCCTCTAGAACTCCCTTGTTCAAAAAGGATTCCAATACTTCCATTAATGTCTGGGAAAGTAGATCCCTTTCCGTAATAGTAGTCGTCGTAGTTTTCTTCAGAATAATACAAAGAACCAATTTTATCTAATGCTTTGGCATGGTAAGCGCCTATCTCTGCTGTAAGTTCTTGGTTAATCGCGGGGGTTAAGGGGTGCACTCTTGTGGGCTCTCCTGGTTGGAAGAAAAAAGTGGAATTGGTTCCCATCTCGTGGTGGTCGGTAAGTATGTTTGGCTTCCAAGCATGAAAACTTTTTATTCTCGCCCTACTTTCAGGTAATTGTACAGGCAACCAGTCTCTATTCATGTCAAACCAATAATGGTTGGTTCTTCCGCCTGGCCATACTTCGTGATACTCCCTTTCATTTGGATCTGGGTTGAGTAAATGACTTCTGTTTGTATTAGCCCAATAGGCAAATCTTTGAAGACCGTCAGGGTTGAATGAAGGGTCCATAAGTATCACAGTATTGTCTAAAACAGCTTCTATCTCAGGCCCTTGAGCGGCAGCCAAATAATATGCGTAAGCAAGCCCAGCATTTGCACCACTCGGTTCATTTCCATGAATTGAAAATCCTTGATACACCACTATAGGCATATTTTCTGTGGACAAGTTTTGTCCTGCAGCAGTAGTTAAGGCCAAGTGCTGGGTTCTGATTGACTCAATATTACTGTGATTTTTGGGACTAGTTACCGTGAGAAGAAGCAGTGGCCTTCCTTCGAATGTAGCGCCTCTATTCTCTATTTTTATACGATCAGAGGAAGCTGCCAAGGCTGTCATATATTGTACTAACTTGTCATGAGTAACATGCCATTCTCCCACCTCATGTCCAATCACCTGTTTTGGCGTGGGTATTTCTGGGTTGTAGGAGATGTTATCTGGCAGATAATAACCTAAGTCAATAGCTTCCTGCGCAAAAATACCTAAGGGTAAAAAGAGCAATAAGGTCAAAAGAAATTTTTTCATGGAATTGGTTTTGAGGGGTTACTTAAAGTATAAAAATAAGAAAAGGGCCTCAATAGAGGCCCTTTTACATCATTAAATTATCATTGAAAATTAAATATCGTCAAAATCTACCTCTGTAAAGGAAGAAGTTGGGGTGTCTTCAATAGGCTTTTCCGCTGCATCTTCTGAAGTAATATCTTCAAATGATTCTTTTTTAAAATCTGATTGGTGTCTTTCAGAGATCACCTCAGAACCTTTGTTGTCAATGATGAAATCCATCATTTCATCCATAATTTCTTTAAATGCTGTAAAGTCTTCTTTGTACAAATAAATCTTGTGCTTCTTGTAATGGAAAGACCCGTCGTCGTGCGTAAATTTCTTACTCTCTGTGATCGTTAAATAGTAATCTCCGGCTTTAGTGCCTCTTACATCAAAAAAATAAGTTCTCCTTCCAGCTCTTAAAACTTTTGAGTGTATCTCTTCTTGTTCCATGGATTCTTTTGCGTACATCTGTTCTGTTTTTGCAAGTGCATTGTTCCCTCCAAAATTGGAAAAAAAATGTTTATGTCACAACATTTTTCGGGTTTTCTTTATGGGTAGATTGTCCTTCATAAAGTGCTTTGTAATAACCATTTATAGTAATTAATTCTGCATGGGTACCCTCTTGAATTTTTTTACCATCTTCCAAAACGATTATTTTGTCTGCATTTTTAGCTGCAGAAACCCTGTGACTCACTATGATGGTAGTTTTGTGGGTAGCAGCTTTTTTGAGCGCATTTAATATGGCTTCCTCCGTTTCGGTGTCTACAGCAGACAAACAGTCGTCAAAAAGATATATCTCTGGATTTTTTATGAGTGCTCTAGCAATAGAAACCCTTTGCTTTTGACCACCACTTAGGGTAATTCCTCTTTCTCCTAAAATAGTCTCATAGCCTTTAGAGAATGCTGCGATGTTGTTGTGAACAACAGCTTGTTTTGCTGCTGCTTCAATATCTGATTGTGAGGCATTTTCTTTGCCAAAAGCAATATTGTTAGCAATGGTATCTGAAAATAGAAAAGCGTCTTGAGGAACTGCACCTATCGCATTTCTTAGGGAGGAAAGTGGGGCTTTTTTTATAGACACACCGTCAATAGTGAGTTTGCCACTATCTATGTCATACATCCTACTGATTAATTCAAGAACGGTAGATTTGCCAGAACCAGTCTTCCCTAAGATAGCCACGGTTTGGCCTTGTTTCACTTCAAATGATAATTCTTGAATGGCTTTAATTCCAGTATCTGGATAAGTGAAACATACTTTGTCGAATAAAATATTCCCTTCAATTTCCATAGGGCCATCTGACCTATCGACTATGGCTGGTTTGGTTTTCAGAAATTCGTTGATTCTAGCCTGTGAAGCCTCTGCTTGTTGAATAATAGAGGTGAGCCAGCCCACTATAGCTACCGGCCAAGTAAGCATATTGACATAGATAATAAATTCAAGGATCAATCCAATAGAACTTATTTCTCCACTGATATACTGCTTACCACCTATATATATGACAAATAAATTACTCACCCCAATCATTAAGATCATTAGGGGAAAAAACCAAGCATTTACTTTAGCAAGGTCTAAACTTTTTTGTCTTCCTGTATTGGCTAATTCGGCCAATTCATTATTGGTGCTTTCCTCCAAGCCATAAGCTTTTATGACTGATATTCCAGAAAAACGCTCTTGTGTAAATGTAGATAATGTAGAGAGAAAGCTCTGAACGGCTGTACTCTTTTTGTGAATGACCTTACTTATTTTATAAATCAGTACAGACAGAAATGGTAGTGGGAGTAGGGTGTAAGCAGCTAGGGTGGGTGCTTTAATAAACATCAGTGGAATAACACATCCAAAAAGAGTCAGTGTTTGAATGCCATACATGATGGCAGGGCCAGCATACATTCTCACTTGACCAACATCTTCACTAATTCTATTCATAAGATCTCCTGTACGGTTGTTCTTGTAGAAAGCTATATGTAATTTTTGATAGTGGTCAAATATTTCATTTTTAAGATCTCTTTCTATATATCTGGAAATATTTATAATCGTTTGGCGCATTAAAAAAGTAAAAAAACCGGAGAGTAAGGCGGCGCCAATAATAATGAGAATATATTCTAATAAAACGCCTTTAACAAGACTCTCATCTGCATTGCTCCCAGAGAGATATTGTTCTACCGCTTGAACAGATTTATTGATAAAAGGAGGCATAACCAGAGAAAAAACCCTTGCCACAATAGTGATTAAAATACCTAATAGGAGTTTTAACTTATATTTTTTAAAGTATTTATTGAGGTGACGCAGTTCCTTCATGCCTGAGTATTAAGGCTTCTATTTAAGCCAGACAAATATAAGGTTTATGAAATTTATAAAGGGGAGAATTCAGCTAATAATATTATCCAATAAGGGTTTGCTATCTATAAATAAGTAGTATTTTTGCCTGCGAGTTTTATCCATTAAAAAAGTTCTTTATCATGCTCACAAGGAGGCACATTCGAGTAAAAGTAATGCAGGGTTTGTACGCTATGACGCAAACCACAGAAGACAGCTTAGAAAAAGAAAAGAAATTTCTTAGCCTGAGTATGGAAAAGATGGGAAGTCTCTATTTACTTCATTTGAGTCTATTTATTGAGCTTCAAGCTAAGGCTGCGGATCATTTATTATTGTCCTCTAAAAAGTACATTTCTTCCTCTTCAGATTTAGATCCTTCCAAAGCAAAGTTTTCAAATAACTTAGTGCTTGCTCAGATCAAAAATAATGAAGCAATCAGTAGCGCTATTGCTGCTAGAAAACTCAATACTTGGTATTTACATGAAGAATATGTGAAAATCATCTATAAGGAAATTGTAGAGAGTGACGCTTATACCGAGTACTTAAAAGACCCAGCAAACACCTACGAAGAAGATTTGGCCTTTGTGATTAAAATATTCAAAGAGATTATAGCGCCAAATGATAAAGTGTATGATTTTTTAGAAGACCACACTATTACATGGGCAGACGACATGCCTATTGTAAACACTTTTTTACTTAAGCAGTTAAAAAAATTATCGCCCAAAGTAATGGGATCTGATTTTATTAAAGGCTTAGCAATCTTAGAAGATGACATTGAATTTGCTCAAAATCTACTGGTTAAAACAGCGCTTAAAGAAAGCGTTTTAGCCAAAGAAACAGCAGACAAAACACCCAAATGGGATAAGGATAGAATTGCAGATATTGACGGTATTTTATTAAAAATGGCTATTTGTGAATTACTTTTCTTTCCTTCGATTCCTGTCAGGGTAACTATCAATGAATACCTAGAGATTGCCAAAGAATATTCTACCCCCAAGAGCAGTATATTTATAAATGGTATATTAGATTCTCTATCAAAAGAGTACAAAGACCAAGGAAGGCTTGAGAAAGTTGGACGCGGTTTGTTGTAAATAATTTTTATATTCGTAATTCATAATTATAAATTGTCCAGATCATGAAAAAAACTAGCTTAATCGCAATCGTATCTATGTCACTCATCACCTTCTCATGTAAAGAGAAAGCGACTGAAAAAATTGAAAATGCCAATGTAGAGGCTGCAGCTGTAAGAGACGCTTCTGCGAATAAAATGGCGGTCATGTCTTTTGACAAAACCTTCCATGATTTTGGTCAAATTACTCAGGGAACACCGCAACAAACGGTATTTACCTTCACTAATACTGGAGACGCACCCTTAATTATTACAGACGCCACGTCTAGTTGTGGATGTACTATTCCAGATTACCCAAAAAACACCCCAATTGCACCAGGTCAGCAAGGTCAAATGGTAGTGAATTTTAATGGTTCAGGACAAAATCAAGTGACTAAAACAATTAATGTGCAAGCCAATACAGCTAACGGTAGTGAGTTGTTAAAAATCCAAGCCTTTGTTTTGGCACCAAACGCAGCATCTATTCCGTCTAATTAATCAACACTAATATTTTTACTATCCTATGGAAGCATTAAATCAATTTTTACCTTTAGCCTTAATTATTGTTGTGGGTTATTTTTTTATGATCAGACCACAAATGAAGCGTCAAAAGGATGAAAAGAAATTTTCAGCTGCTTTAGCTAAGGGAGATAAAGTAATAACTAAGAGTGGTATGCACGGTAAAGTAGTAGAGTTAAATGACAAAGACGCCAGTTGTGTGATTGAAACTATGGCAGGCAAAATTAAATTTGACCTCTCTGCTATTTCAATGGAGCTATCAAAAAGACTTCAAGAACCAGCAAAATAAAATATGTACAAGATTTTCATTAGACCGCTTCTGTTTCTTTTCGATCCAGAAGCGGTTCATTATTTTAGTTTCTCAGTAATTAAATTCTTGTCTAAATTTGGTTTTGGTGCAATCATTAGACGCGTTTATACGTTAGAAGATCCTGCCCTAGAAAGAGAAGTTTTTGGTTTAAAATTCAAAAATCCGGTAGGTTTAGCAGCTGGATTTGACAAAAATGCGCTGCTGTATAATGAGCTCTCAGACTTTGGGTTTGGGTTTATAGAAATAGGGACACTTACCCCAAAGCCGCAAGATGGAAATCCTAAAAAAAGACTCTTTAGACTAAAAAAAGACCAGGCCATTATTAATAGAATGGGCTTTAATAATGCTGGAGTGGCCAGTGCAGTAAAAGCGCTAAAGAAGCAGCACAATGTTTTAATAGGCGGTAATATTGGTAAAAATAAAATTACGCCAAACGATCAAGCCACTGAAGATTATATTATTTGTACACAAGCCCTTTGGCCTCATGTAGATTATTTTGTGGTCAATGTCAGTTCACCAAACACACCTGGACTAAGAGAATTACAAGAAAAAGCCCCATTAACAGCACTTTTAAAAGCGCTCAAAGCAGAGAATGCGGTACTTGCTACAAAGTACGCTCAAAAGCCTAAGCCATTTTTATTGAAAATTGCTCCAGACCTAACAGAGCATCAATTGTTAGATATTATAGCTATTATTCAAGAGACTCAAATAGATGGAGTCATTGCGACCAATACGACCATTAGTAGAGAGGGTTTGCTTTCAGAGGAATCATTGGTCAACGAAACCGGCGGACTAAGTGGTGTGCCCGTTAGGAAAAGAAGCACAGAAGTGATCCGTTTCCTCTCAGAAAAAAGTAACAAGGCCTTTCCAATTGTTGGGGTAGGAGGTATTCATTCTGCAGAGGACGCCTTAGAAAAAATAGAAGCAGGCGCCACACTAGTTCAGCTATGGACTGGTTTTGTCTATGAAGGACCTGCTCTTGTCAAGAAAATAAATAAAGCTATATTAGCCCAGCGCTAAGGGTTTATTTTGATCGAATTTCAATTACTTATTTCTTTTTCAATTGCGGTATTTTTCCTGGCAATTTCTCCAGGTCCAGATAATATTTTTGTCGCTTTTCAGAGCCTTAGATTTGGTTTTAAAAGTGGCTTCTACGTTATTATGGGTCTGATGAGTGGCTGTCTTGTTCACACCATTTTAGGGGCATTTGGCGCCGCTGTTTTTTTAAATCGTTTTCCATTTTTACTCATTGGAATTAAAATGTTAGGGGCAATTTATTTAATATACTTGGCTTATAATCTTTACAAGCAAGGCCCTTCTAAAGCACTTTCATCGGTTCAAATTGTATATAAAAAACCTATTGATTTGTACCAGCAAGGTTTTGTGATGAGTGTGTTAAACCCAAAGGTCGGTATGTTTTTTATCGCTTTTTTTCCGGGATTTTTATTTATACCATCACTGCCTTTTTGGACGCAATTTCTAGCACTAGGCTGCGTATTTATACTCATTTCTACCATAGTGTTCTCTAGTATAGCCTTATTGTCTTCGGTGCTGTTAAATACGGCTTCAAAGTCACAAGCTGTTTTTTTTAACGCCCTGCATTGGTTACAAATAGTCTTATTTATAGGAATTGCAATTTTTCTTTTTCTACCCTAATTTAATTGTAACTTTAAGCTGTAAAAGAACTGCATGATAAAAGGAGTTAAAATCATTGAATGCCCTAGAGATGCCATGCAAGGGATCAAGACATTTATTCCTACCAATCAGAAAATTATTTATTTACAGTCCCTGTTGAATTGTGGTTTTGACACCCTGGATTTTGGCAGTTTTGTATCTCCCAAAGCCATTCCTCAGATGTCAGATACTGCAGCTGTTTTGGCTGGTTTAGATCTCGGTAATACCTCTACTAAATTACTGTCTATTGTGGCTAATTTACGTGGGGCAGAAGCCGCTTGTTCCCATGATGAAATCACTTATTTGGGTTACCCATTTTCGATTTCTGAAAATTTTCAAATGCGTAATACGCATACCACTATCAAGGAGGCTATCACTGTTTTGCAGTCTATTTTAGATATAGCCCTTAAAAATGACAAAAAAGTAGTGGTTTATCTTTCTATGGGTTTTGGAAATCCATATGGAGACCCATGGAGTGCAGAAATAGTGGCCAGTTGGGTGTCTAAACTCTCGGGTATGGGGGTGGAAATACTCTCCCTTTCAGATACAGTTGGTAGTGCTCAGCCTCAAGATATTTCTTCGCTATACCGCCATTTAATACCTGCCTATCCCGCTATTGAGTTCGGAGCACATTTTCATACCAAGCCTGCAGACTGGCATGAAAAAGTTCAGGCAGCTTTTGAGGCGGGTTGTCTTCGTTTTGACGGGGCTATTCAAGGTTTTGGTGGCTGCCCAATGGCAGCCGATGCCTTAACTGGAAACATGCCAACAGAAAAGCTACTTTCTTACTTTACCAGTAAAAAAGTAGCTCATGGTGTAAAATGGATGGCCTTTGAAGCCGCACATAATAAAGCCTCCGCATTATTTAATGCATACCATTAAAACAGGATACTTATAATTAATCTAATAGCCCATTTTTAAGTGATATTAGAACCCATATCTAAGACCAACATTAATCCCAAAAGGATGACCAGGTCTCAATCCATGTGGTAATCTAGACACTGCGTAAGTACTGTTCAAAGCATTCACAATATTGGATTGAATTCTCAAACGATTATTCACTTTGTAATGCACACTAGCATCTAGTATTGTATTGGCTTTAACACTATTCAATGGATCTAAATTGCCTTG
>JAQWTF010000140.1:0-31951 GCA_029242825.1 Flavobacteriaceae bacterium
TTTAGCGCGGGCATTAATTAGTACTATTATATTCGGGTTGTTTCCTTTGAATTGTCTAAATTTACTTAGCGTCAATTCGCTTCATAACACCCTATTTTTTGAAAATCACAGACCAAATAAAAGCGCCTATTGAACAAGAAATGATTCTTTTCGAAGAAAAGTTCTTTCAGTCTATGAGTTCAAAGGTAGCCTTGCTTAACAGGATTACTTATTATATTGTCAATAGGAAAGGGAAGCAAATGCGTCCCATGTTTGTGTTTTTAACTGCAAAAATGCTTTCTGGTGGTAGCGTTCAAGAGCGCACCTATCGAGGCGCATCTGTGATAGAACTTATTCATACGGCTACTTTAGTGCATGACGACGTGGTAGATGGTTCAGACAAGCGTCGCGGTTTTTTCTCCATTAACGCTCTTTGGAAAAATAAAATTGCCGTACTGGTGGGGGATTACTTGCTCTCTAAAGGCTTGTTATTGTGTATAGATAATGATGATTTTGATCTCTTAAAAATAATATCCGTGGCTGTTCGAGAAATGAGCGAAGGAGAATTGTTACAGATTGAAAAAGCCAGAAGGTTAGATATTACAGAAGAGGTGTATTACCATATTATCCGTCAAAAAACGGCCACACTCATTGCTGCTTGCTGCGCATTGGGAGCAGCCTCTGTAAGCCCTGGATCTGTTGAGGTAGAAAAGATGCGGGAGTTTGGAAGCCTTATAGGTATGGCTTTTCAAATTAAAGATGACTTGTTCGATTATGGGACCCAATCTATTGGAAAACCCACAGGAATAGATATTAAAGAGCAAAAAATGACCCTTCCATTAATTCACGCGCTACAGCAGGCGAATCCCGATCAAAAAAGGTGGATGATTAATACGGTCAAAAACCACCATACAGATAGAAAGAGGGTGCAAGAGCTTATAGCACTTGTCAAAGAACTTGGAGGGCTTTCCTATGCGACCACACAAATGAATGCCTACAAAGAGCAAGCCCTTGAAATATTAGCGGACTATCCAGATTCCGCCTATAAAAGCGCCTTAATTACCATGGTTCGGTTCGTGGTAGAGCGAGAAAAATAGTCATTTTTTTATTCCTTTTTAAAGCGGTCTGTATTTGTTACTTTTATAGACTAAATGCATTAGAATTGATTTCAAAGAATACCATAGATAAAGTTTACGAAACCGCTAGAATTGAAGAAGTCATTGGAGATTTTGTTCAGTTAAAAAAATCTGGTGCTAATTTTAAGGGGCTCAGTCCTTTTACAGATGAGCGCTCTCCGAGTTTTATGGTCTCTCCTGTGAAACAAATTTGGAAAGATTTTTCTAGTGGAAAAGGAGGTAATGTGGTGGCATTTGTCATGGAACACGAGCACTTTACCTATCCTGAAGCCATTCGTTACTTGGCCAAAAAATATCAAATTGAGATTGAAGAAACCATTCAAACAGATGAGCAAAAGGAGGCTGCGGATGAAAGAGAGAGTATGTATTTGGTGTCTGAATATGCGGCGCGGTATTTTTCAGAGATCCTTTGGGCATCGGCCGCAGGCCAGGCAATAGGGCTTTCCTACTTTAGGGAGCGCGGGTTTACAGATGAAACCATAAAGAAATTTGGACTGGGTTATTGCTTGGATGAATGGGATGGATTTACTAAGGCAGCTATTGATAAAAAGTATGACTTAAAGTACTTGGAGGCTACAGGACTGACTATCGTTAAACCGACCAATGAGCAAGCTACAGCTAAGACTTTTGATCGTTTTAAAGGCAGGGTGATGTTTCCTATTCACTCTATGAGCGGCAGGGTACTTGGTTTTGGCGGGAGAATCCTTACACAGGATAAAAAGGCGGCCAAATATTTGAACTCTCCTGAGAGCGATATTTATAATAAAAGTAAAGTACTCTACGGGATATATATGGCTAAGCAAGCCATTGCGAAGCAGGATAATTGCTACTTGGTAGAGGGTTATACGGATGTGATTCAAATGCATCAGTCCGGAATTCACAATGTGGTGTCTTCCAGTGGTACGGCATTGACATCTGATCAAATTAGGTTATTGAGCCGTCTGACTAAAAACATTACGGTGCTCTTTGACGGAGACGCTGCTGGTCTCAGGGCTTCTATTAGGGGAATTGATCTTATTTTAGAACAGGGGATGAATGTAAAAATTTGTACTTTCCCTGAAGGAGAAGATCCGGACAGCTTTTCTAAAAAGCACTCCTTAGAGGTGCTTAGTGCGTATTTGGAGAGGGAATCTCAGGATTTTATACAGTTTAAGGCTTCTATTTTGGTTAAAGAGGCGGCCAACGACCCTGTAAAAAGAGCAGAAACCATTCGAGATATTGTAGGGAGTATTGCTAAAATCCCAGATGCTATTCAACGGGAAGTCTATTTGCAGTCTTGTGCTCAAATTATGGATATTTCAGAGCAGGTACTTTATAATACCTTGGCGCAAGTCTCTAAAAAAGAAGCGAATGCTAAGGGTGTAGCGCAAAAAAATGGGGCTGCAGCAGAAGAGCGTTTTAAAGTAGTTAAGCCAGAAACCCCTGAGGTAGAAAAGCTAAATGTTCAGTGGATACTGGAGAAGAAAATCATTGAAATTTTACTGCTTTATGGAAATCATAAAGCCACTTTTGAGGACTTGATTTTAGCCTCTAACGAGGCCGGGGAATTGGTTTTGACCCCTAAAAAAGTGGAACAAAAAGTCTTTGAAAAGGTCTATTTAGACCTGCAAGAAGATGAGATTGAACTCACACAGGACCATTTTAAAGGGATTTATTTTAAACTCATAGAATCTTTTAATCAGTCAGAAAATTTTGACCTAACAGTTTTTATCAGAAACCAGTCAGAAGAACTTTCAGCAGCCATATCGTCTATATTAATGGAGGAGGAAAAGTATTCACTTGGACAGTGGGAGAAGAAAGATATTTTTCCAAAAAACAAGGCTTTGGGAGTGTCTCAATTGGTGACGGAAACCATTTTAAGCCTAAGGTGTTTCTTGATTAAAAAGCGTATGGGGGTTATGCAGGAGACCACTAGAGATATAGAAAAAGACCATCGCGAAGTAAAAGAGGAGTTGGTGTCTTATTTGCAGCTGTATACCTTATTGAATAAAAAATTAAACAGGGTGCTCTCTTAATAGGGGGTATACTCTTAGGGCTTAAATAGGGTATTGTCTTTCAATGCGTTGGTGGTATCGTTTTTTAAGCTTGGAAGGCTTTTGTGTCGCTAATAAAGCTCTAGCGCCTTAGCTTGCTGAAGCAAGTCTACTATATTGGTGACATTTAATTTCTTCATAAGTCTGGCCTTGTAGGTACTCACTGTTTTTTCATTAATGTCTAAGCCATTTGCCACCTCTTTGTTTTTCTTTCCTGAGGCCAATAATTTTAGCACCTCAATTTCACGAGACGATAATTTTCTGAAAATAGATTTTTCTTCTTCGCCTGACTTCTCTTTTTTGAGTTGCTCCGTGAGTGTGTTGGTGAGGTAAATTTTTCCTTGGCTAATTTGAGTAAGCGCTGTGAGTATTTGATCTACTCTGGCTGTTTTGGGAAGGTAGCCGTAAGCGCCAGCTCTAACTGCACTAAGTGCGTATACAGACTCTGGCTGACTACTAAAAATAAGTACTTTAATATTGGTGTTTATTTTCTTAAGCCTTCTAATTGTGGCAATTCCATTGATTTCAGGAATATCCATTTCCAATATAACAATATGGGGAATTTGCTTTTCAATAGCGGTGAAAAGTTGGCTGGTAGTGGCAACAGCATCTTGTAGGTGAAATTCTTCAGCACTGTTCAAAACCATACTCAGTCCCATTCTCAATATGGGATGCGCATCTGCAATAAGTATATTTGTCATGATTTATTTTTCTAAAGATTTGGGATTCTTGAAAAATGAATTAAAAAATAAATTTACAAAAAAATCACACACTATAGGTAAATTCCTACAAATTATTTGATTTCTTTTACTGAAGATGTGCCTGAAAACCTGTTGTCTATTTGCGGTTTGGCGCTTATTTAGCTGATTTTAAAGAAGTTCTTTCGGAATTTCACAAACTGGGATAGGGTTCATTTTGTGCTGATTATTGCGGTTTAGCCTGGTATAAATCTCATAAACGGTAGCTTCACGTCCAGAGAAGTCGGCTAATTTTTTTCCTAGGTCTTGCATTTTCATAGCCCACTCTAATTCAGGGTAGCTAGCGCCTATTTGGTCTTCATCTGTTCTGTGGTCTCCCCAAAGTCCGTCCGTGGGTGCCGCCTCTAAGATTTCCTCATTCACCCCTAATGCTTTTCCAAGGGCAAAAACTTCTGTCTTTAGCAGATCTGCAATGGGGCTTAAGTCTACTCCTCCGTCTCCGTATTTGGTATAGAATCCTACGCCAAAATCTTCTACTTTGTTTCCTGTACCAGCAACCAAATATCCGTGAAGCGCGGCAAAGTAATAGAGGCTTGTCATTCTAAGCCTTGCTCTGGTGTTGGCGAGACTCATAAAACGCTCTTCTTCGTTTTTCACGGCTGGAAATGCCGCTACTAAGCTATCAAAAACAGGGGTTAGTGCTACGGATTCCACAGAAACATTCTGATGATTTTTTTGCAACCAACTCACGTGATTACTAGCTCTGTTTAGTTGGTTTTCTGCTTGGTGAATAGGCATATTAAGACAAAGCAGGGGCAGGCCTGTTTTGGCACAAAGTGTAGCCGTTACTGCAGAATCAATTCCGCCAGAGACCCCAATAACAAAGCCTTTTGAACCAGATTTTTGAGCGTATTCTTTGAGCCAATTTACAATGTGATCAATGATTTTTTCTGTCTGCATAAGGCGTGGATTTGTTTTAAAACGACTAACTTTGAGCCATAAAATTAAGCCCTACTTTGAGAATATTAAAGCAAAAGACCAATTCTTTTTTCTCCGGTGTAATCCTGGGGTCTATCTGTGCTTTTTTTTTGGTTTCTTGCCGTAACGACAATGCGCTTGAAAGTGACATAAAGGCAGTGGAAAAAGTCTTAACAATTAATCGATTTGACCTTGAATTTGGAGCGAGTAATGGGTCTGATCTCAAAAGGTTAAAGGACGAGTATCCTTTCTTTTTCCCAAAGCAAACCCCCGATAGTATTTGGGAATTCAAATTGAAATACAGTGTTGAAAAGCAAATTTCTAAAGAGATAAGTCGTATTTTTGGTGCGTTTACCGAGACCACCAGTGAATTGTCTCATTTGAACGCACACTTTAAGCTGCTGTTTAATTCCTTAAAGCCTGAGCCCAATCAAGCCACTTATTTGCCTAAAGTATATACCTTAAGTACATTGACTTCTGGCTTAGACATTCAAAATAGGGTTGTGGTTACAGATAGCATGTGGCTCATTGCATTAGACCATTATTTGGGGCCTGATCACGAGTACTACAAATCATTTCCCCAATATATAAAACAAGACTTAGACGCCAGATACATACTCACTGATTTCTCTGCTGATTTAGTGGCCCCTTTTGTGACGCAGGACAGCAATGGGTATTTCTTGGATAAAATGGTTTATGCGGGTAAAAAAGTATTCCTTCAAACCCTGGTTTGGCCCCATGCAACTGCGGCACAACATCTGAAATACACTGAAGCGCAATACCAATGGGCTGTGGAAAATGAAGCACAGGTTTGGCGCTACTTTTTAGAACGTGAATACCTTTACAGTACAGATACTGATTTGGAGTACCGCTTTTTGTTTCCCGCACCATTTTCTAAATTTCAGCTAGCCTTAGACCGGGAATCTTCTCCTAGAATTGCACAGTTTATAGGGTTTCAAATGGCCAAAGCTTATTACGAAAAACACGATAAAAATTTATTAAAACTCCTCGAAGTTTCTGCGTTAGATCTGTTGAAAGAAGCTTCTTATAAACCCAAGAAATGAGTCAAAAAACCCACACTTCAGAGATTATTTTAAAAGTTACTTTAGATGAGAACCAGGTTCCTGAGAAGTTGCAATGGACTGCAGAAGACGGAGGTGTAGACAAAGAAGACGCCAAAGCCATGATGCTTTCCGTTTGGGATAGCGTAAACAAAGAGTCTCTTAAGATAGACCTCTGGACTAAAGATATGCCAGTAGATGAAATGAAAATATTTTTTCATCAAACTTTAGTGGCTATGTCAGATACTTTCTTGAAAGCCACTCAAGATGAGAAAATGACGGCAACGATGAGAGATTTTTCTGATTATTTTGCAGAAAAGCTCGAGATTAAAAAAGGATCTTAAGCTAAGTTTTTAAAATAAATAGCGTTGCGTTTATACGCTTCACCATTAAGTAAATGGAACCTTAATACAGCCAGTGCTATTACTTCTGCGCTTTAAAGAACTGCTCGTTTATAGTATGTATATATCCCAGTAATTCCTCTTTTCCTAAATGCTTGGAAGATGAGGTAATAAAGTGTTCTGGGGCTATTTCGAAAATTTCTTCCGTTAGCTTATCGTTATAGGCCTTTGTATTGGCTTCTATTACGGCGGGCTTTAATTTGTCTGCTTTGGTGAAAATGATGCAAAAAGGAATTTCGTTTTCTCCCATCCACCTCATGAAATCGAGGTCTACTGGTTGTGGCTCATGTCTAATATCTACTAGTACAAAGGCACAAACAAGTTGTGTGCGTTTTAGGAAGTACTCGGTAATGTATTTTTGAAAAGTCTTTTTGTCTTTTTTAGAAACACGGGCGTATCCATATCCAGGTAAATCTACTAAAAACCAATTTTGATTAATCTTAAAGTGGTTAATCAGTTGTGTTTTTCCCGGTCTTCCAGAGGTTTTTGCCAAACTCTTTTTTGAGGTAAGCATATTAATCAATGAAGATTTTCCCACATTTGAACGACCAATAAAGGCGTATTCAGGAATAGGATCCTTTGGGCATTTTTCTACATGAGCGTTGCTCATTACAAATTCTGCTGAAGTAATTTTCATGGATGCTTTTTTCTGTGTAATCATTGGCGCAATATTGGGGCTAAAAGCCTCTAGCTACCAGCCAGTTCTCCAGTATTGTATTGAAGGTATCTGGGTGTTCCATCATGGGAGCATGACCACATTTTTCGATCCAAAATAAATCTGAATCTGGAAGTAATGCATTAAATTCATCTGCAACATTCGGAGGTGTTACACCGTCGTTCCTTCCCCAAATAATACAAGTAGGTGTTTTCATGAGCGGTAAATCCTTGGACATATTATGTCTAATAGCACTCTTGGCAATGGCCAAGGTCTTGACCAGTTTTACCCTGTCATTGACAGTGGCAAAAACTTCGTCCACAATTTCTTTGGTTGCCACAGCAGGATCATAGAAAACCTCTTCTGCTTTTTTCTTAATAAACTCGTAGTCTCCTCTTTTAGGGTATCCGTCGCCCATGGCACTTTCGTAAAGGCCAGAACTTCCAGTAATCACTAAGCCTTTAACAATCTCAGGATCCATCTTGGTCTCTAATAAGGCAATATGACCGCCCAATGAATTCCCCACAAGAATCACGTCTTTTAGGTTTAAATGTCTTAAAAACTCATCTACGTAAATCGCAAAGCTTTTAACGGTAGTCTTTAAGAGCGGCATGTCGTAAATAGGTAATTCAGGCACAATGACCCTATAACCTTTCTCAGGGAAGTAATCCATGACCCCTTGAAAGTTACTGAGCCCGCCCATGAGTCCATGTAAAATGACTATGGGTGCGCCTTCTCCTAAGGATACGTATTGGTATTTTCCGTCTTTGATGATTGGGTGTGTCATGACTTGGTTTACGCCTAAGTTGGCAAATATAGGCATTTCATTTAAATACCAATGGCTTCTTTTTAAAGGCTTGAGATGCAAGATAGAATATAGGCTTTGATCTTTTTTAGGGGCAAGTTAAGAGAACTTATTAACAAAGTGGTAGAATGTGGTAAAAAGTGGGAGAAAATCCTTTATATTTGAACTTATTAATTAAAATCAGCACAGATAGTGGTCTCACTAATAGGTACATATGATTGCAAGGCAGACGTAAAAGGGCGGGTAATGCTTCCTGTTGCGTTAAAGTCGCAATTGACCCCTATTTTGAAAGAAGGATTTGTCATTAAGAGAGCGGTTTTTAGAGATTGTCTGGAGTTGTATCCCATGGCGGAATGGCAATTGTTGATGGAGAAGATGAATGAGAAAAACCGATTTGTAAAAAAGAACAACGACTTTATTAGAAGGTTTACTGCGGGAGTAAAAGTAGTAGAGGTAGACGGTAGTGGTCGTTTGCTCATTCCAAAGAATTTAATAGGGATTGCCCAAATAAGCCAGGAAGTGGTCTTGAGTGCGGCAATCAATATCATTGAAATTTGGGACAAAGCACAATATGAAAATGTATTAGAGGAAACAGCACAGGACTTTGCAAGCCTGGCAGAAGAAGTCATGGGAGATGGAGAACACAGCCTATCATAATCCAGTTATGCTGCAGGAAACTGTGGCAGGTTTGGCCATAGATCCCAATGGGGTTTATGTAGACGTCACATTTGGTGGTGGCGGACATAGCAAAGAGATATTGCGACAGCTTGGCCCACAGGGGCGTTTGTTTGCCTTTGATCAGGATAAAGACGCTTTGGCCAATACATTGGCCGATGCCCGATTCACCCTCATTCCAGAAAATTTTAGGTTCATTAAGCAATTTCTCCGTTTTCACGGCATTAAGCAAGTGAATGGGATTTTAGCAGATTTTGGCGTGTCTTCTCATCAGTTCGACGAGGGGTCAAGAGGATTTTCTACGCGCTTTGAGGGAGATTTAGATATGCGAATGAATCAGAATGCTGTGCTTACGGCAAAAGAAGTGGTGGGTTCCTATGCCCATGATGATCTGGCCAATATGTTTTTCCAATACGGAGACTTGCGTAATTCAAAAGCTATTGCCACAGCGATTATTGCTTACAGAGAAAGCCAGCCTATTGAAACCACTGCTCAGTTAAAGGAGGCTTTGGCTCCATTTCTAAAAGGATTTAATGACGCTAAAGTATTGGCCCCTATTTACCAGGCCATTAGAATTGAGGTAAATCAAGAGATTCAAGTCATTAAAGAATTTTTAATGCAAGTGCCAGATCTCCTATTGCCTGGAGGTCGATTAAGTGTGTTGAGTTACCATTCTTTAGAAGATAGATTGGTAAAGCGCTTTATTCGTGCAGGGCAATTTGAAGGAGAGCCAGAGAAAGATGTTTTTGGGCGTTTTGAGGTGCCTTTAAAAAAAGTAGGCGGCTTACAAATACCCTCAAAAGAAGAGCAACGTTTAAACACCCGTTCTCGAAGTGCTAAGCTTCGGGTAGCGGAAAAACCAAACAATACCCCTGAGAAAAAGTGAGAAAATCGCTGCTTAATATTTTAAAAGGTTCTTTTCTTATTGGAGACGACGCTCCAAAACACTGGCGTTTTTTTATTTATCTAGCAGTCTTAGGCGCACTGATGATCAGTGCTGCGCATGAATCTGAGCGCAAAGTGTATGAGATTGCTCGTCTGAGTCAGGAAGTGAAAGCTTTGAAGAACGAATATGTAGGACTTAGATCAAGGCTGCAGCGTGCTCAGTTAGAGACTAGTGTGGCCAGAAAAGTCGCAGACCTAGGGATTTATCCTCCAGATAATCCAGCAGTGAAAATCGTAGTAAAAACAACGGATAAAAAATAATAATAGTGCGAGAGAAACAAATTTTAACACGTCTGTATGTAGTGGTAGCCTTTTTGGTGGTGTTCTCCATTGCTATTGGCGCTTCTCTGGTTAAAACCCAAGTTTCAGATGGTGCTAAATACAGAAAGCTCGCATTAGAAAGGACTGAAAAAATTGTAACGATTGAACCCAGTAGGGGGAGCTTGTATTCAGACGACGGTAGTTTGTTGGCTACTTCTGTTTCCAGATATGAGATTAGATTTGACGCAGTAACTGTAGCGCCTAAGGATTTTGAAACGCATCTTGTTGCACTTTCAGATTCTTTAGGAGTTTTGCTTCAAAAGCCGGCAAATTATTTTGAACAAAAACTCAGAAAAGCAAGGGCCAATAAAAACAGGTATGCCTTAATAGCCTCTAATTTAAGCTACGAGTCTTATAAGCGAATTAAATCTTTTCCATTGTTTTCAAAAGGGCCTTACAGAGGCGGTTTTGTGGTGACTCAAAAAACAGTTAGAGAGCATCCGCTCGGAGAGATGGCAGCAAGGAGTGTGGGTTTTGTGAGTTCAGATGCTAAGGGAAATATCACTCGAGTGGGTTTAGAAGGTGCTTTTGATGATTATTTAAAAGGCGTAGCAGGCAAGCGTCTCAAGCAAAAAATTGCCAAAGGTCAGTGGAAACCAATAGGAACCAGCAATTTAAAAGAGCCGGAAGAGGGTGCAGACGTTGTCACTACAATTAATATTAATATTCAAGATATAGCGCACCATGCTCTATTGACTCAGTTAGAAAAATACAAAGCAGACCACGGTACTGTAGTAGTGATGGAAACTAAAACAGGAGAAATAAAGGCGCTTTCTAATCTAGGAAGAAATGCCAATGGGCACTATTACGAGAGGCTTAATTACGCTATAGGAGAGTCTCATGAGCCAGGATCTACTTTTAAACTCATGTCTTTGGTCGTGGCATTAGAAGATAAAATTGTAGACACCGCCACTGTAATAGATACGGAGCGTGGTAAATACAGGGTTTATGACCGGACAGTTAACGACTCAAAAAATGGTGGTTATGGACAGATTTCTGTAGCAAAGGCATTAAAGGTTTCCTCTAATACAGCATTTGCTAAACTCATACATGAAAATTATAAAGACAGGCCTAGTGATTATGTAGATCGTTTGCGCAATATGAATTTGCATGAAAAGCTAGGGCTTCCTGTGTTGGGAGAGGGAGATCCTGTGATCAGGTATCCTGGAGATAAAGGATGGTCTGGGGTCTCTCTGGCATGGATGTCTCATGGGTATGAGGTGTCTTTGACCCCCTTGCAAACCCTTACTTTTTACAACGCTATTGCCAATGATGGAGAAATGGTGAAGCCCAGATTGATCAAAGAAATAAGAAAAGGGGGTATTGTAGAGAAGCGTTTTGGTAAAACGGTCATTAATCCTTCCATATGTTCTAAAGAGACTGTGGTTCAGGTTAAACAAATCTTAAAAGATATTGTAGAGAAAAAAGGGGGCACAGGCCACGGATTGTATGATCCGAATTTTTCAATGGCTGGCAAAACAGGTACTTGTCAAAAAGATTACACTTCAGGAGACCCAAACAAGCTAAAATATATCTCCACTTTTTCGGGCTATTTTCCAGCAGACAATCCAGAGTATTCTTGTATTGTAGTGATTCATGAACCAGATAAATCTGTAGGCTACTACGGGGCAGATGTTTCTGGGCCTGTTTTTAAGGCCATTGCCCAAAAAATGTACACCTCTAAACTTATGGAAGTGCAAGTGGCCCAAGAGGCAGTTGCTTCTTTAGCTGTAAATGAATCCTTTGAAAATTATCACACTGTACTTGGGCATTCGACCCAGACCATCCCAGATGTAAAGGGAATGTCTGGTATGGATGCTGTGGCTTTATTAGAAAACTTAGGTTGTGAGGTGGAAGTAAATGGTCATGGTCAGGTAGTGAGTCAATCTATGAATGCGGGAGTGCTTATTGAAAAAGGCACTAAAGTAGCCTTAAAATTATCTCGCTCATGAAGGTGTTAAAAGACATATTATACGGCGTTTCTATTAATCAGTTGCAAGGCAGCACGATTAAGGAAGTGCAGGACGTATATTTCGATTCTCGCAAAGTTGGGCCTCAATCGCTTTTTGTAGCCACTAAAGGAGTTCAGGTAAATGGCCATGATTATATAGAAACAGCTATTGAAAAAGGGGCCACTGTGATTGTTTGTGAAGACTTGCCTGGTTTTACTGATCCTGTGGTGACTTATGTAGTGGTGCCCAATAGTCAAGAAGCTTTAGGTGTTATGGCGGCCAATTGGTTTGACCATCCGTCTAAGAAACTTTCGCTCATTGGGGTAACTGGTACCAACGGTAAAACTACCGTAACCAGCTTACTACATGCTTTGTTTACTAAAGCGGGATATCCTTCAGGACTCATCTCTACAATTAAGATTTTAGTGGGGGAGAAAGCTTATGAAACAGCCCACACTACACCAGATGTGTGGACCATTAATGCTTACTTACAAGAAATGGTCTCAGAGGGACTTTCTTACTGTTTCATGGAGGTAAGCTCTCATGGAATTGCACAAATGCGTACTAAGGGATTGACTTTCGAAGGCGCAGTTTTTACCAATCTAAGTCAAGATCATTTAGATTATCACAAGACTTTTGCCAATTACAGAGACACCAAAAAACTACTTTTTGACGGGCTTTCGGCCACGGCTTTTGCCTTAGTAAATTCAGATGACAAGAATGGCCTATTTATGCTGCAAAATACCAGGGCTAAAAAAATGAGCTATGGGCTAAAAGGGCTAGCAGATTTTAAGGTACAAATATTAGAGAATCAGTTTTCAGGTCAATTGCTCAAAATTGACCAACAAGAGGTTTGGACCACACTTTTAGGTCAGTTTAATGCGTACAATGTGTTGGCAATTTACGCCACCGCAAGCCTTTTGGGATTAAACAAGCTAGAGGTGCTTCAGCATATCAGTACGCTGGAGAATGTAGCGGGAAGGTTTCAGTATTTTATTTCTAAAAACCAGATCACGGCTATTGTGGATTATGCCCATACGCCAGATGCTTTAGATAATATATTGACAACGATAGGCCAGATCAGAACAAAAAATGAGAAGCTCATTACTGTAGTAGGTTGTGGAGGAGATAGGGATCAAGGAAAGCGGCCTTTAATGGGAGCAATAGCAGCTGAAAAGAGTGATACCGTAATTCTCACTTCTGACAACCCCAGATCTGAGACGCCTATAGACATTATTGAACAGATGGAGGCGGGTGTTTCCCCAGTAGATATAAAAAAAGTTTTGGTAGTTGAAAATAGAAAACAAGCTATAAAAACCGCTTGTATGATGGCCACTTCAAAGGATATTATTTTAATCGCAGGGAAAGGACATGAAAAGTATCAGGACATTAAAGGTGTTAAGACTCCTTTTGATGACTATGACATTGTAAAGAATCATTTAGACCTCTTAGACCACTAATCTAATCCAATAGAAGCGCAGTACTATGTTGTATTATTTATTTGAATTTTTAGAAAAGCAATACCAATTTCCGGGGGCCAGTCTGTTTGGGTTTTTAACCTTCAGGGCTTCATTGGCCATTATTACTTCTCTATTAATTGCAACAGTATTTGGAAAAAAGATCATTGAATACCTTCAGTTAAAACAAATAGGCGAGACCGTTCGGGACCTTGGTTTGGCTGGTCAAAAACAAAAAGCGGGAACCCCAACTATGGGTGGCTTAATTATCATTATAGCCACTTTAGTTCCTGTTTTTCTCTTCGCTAAATTAGCCGAGATTTATATTGTGTTACTTATCGTAACTACGCTTTGGATGGGTGCGATAGGTTTTGTAGATGATTATATTAAAATCTTCAAAAAAGACAAGGCCGGTTTAAAAGGGGTTTTTAAAGTCTTAGGGCAAGTAGTCCTTGGGCTTATCGTTGGAGCTACATTGTATTTTCATCCAGGTGTTACCATGAAAGAGGCGGTTGCGGTACCAAAAACAGAAGTGGTAAAGAGTCGTTTTTTAGGACCTGAAATAAAGTCTACTAAAACCACCATACCATTTACCAAAAACAACGAATTAGAGTATAGTAATTGGATTTCTTGGGCGGGTGAAGGTGCAGAGAAGTACGCTTGGCTCATTTTTATTCCAGTAGTCATTTTTATAGTATCTGCAGTTTCTAACGGCGCAAATCTCACGGACGGTATAGACGGTTTGGCTGCGGGAACCTCTGCGATTATTGCGGTTACCTTGGGGGTGTTTGCTTGGATTTCAGGGAATGTTATTTTCTCTGACTACTTAGATATTATGTTTATCCCTAGGGTGGGTGAATTGGTGGTGTTTATTGCTGCTTTTGTAGGTGCACTGGTTGGCTTCTTATGGTATAATGCTTTTCCAGCACAAGTTTTTATGGGCGATACGGGTAGCTTAACTATTGGTGGAATTATAGCAGTTATTGCCATTATTATCAGAAAGGAATTACTTATCCCGCTTTTGTGCGGCGTCTTTTTCGCTGAGTCACTCTCTGTGATGTTGCAGGTGGGTTATTTTAAATACACCAAGAAAAAATTCGGTGAAGGGGTGCGTATTTTCCTCATGTCACCATTGCACCACCACTATCAGAAATTGGGCTATCACGAAAGTAAAATCGTGAGCAGATTTTGGATTGTGGGGATATTATTGGCCGTCTTAACCATTGTGACCTTAAAACTGAGATAATGAAATTTCTAGCAGTTTTAGGTGCAGGGGAGAGTGGTGTTGGTGCCGCCCTTTTAGGGCAGCAACAAGGGTACCGTGTATTGGTGTCTGATCATGGCACTATTCAAGCTGCCTTTAAAAACGTTCTTGTACAAAATGAGATTCCTTGGGAAGAAAATGGACACAGTGAAGCCGCTATTTTGGCAGCAGATCTTGTGGTTAAAAGCCCTGGTATTCCAGATACGGCACCCTTGGTTTTGGCATTGCGCCAGAAAGGGGTTCCGGTGATTGATGAGGTGGAATTTGCGGCTCGTTACACCGACGCTGTATTGATAGGTATTACTGGCAGCAACGGCAAAACCACCACGACCATGCTGACCCATCATATTTTGAAATCCGACGGGAAGGCTGTCGCTATGGGGGGTAATATTGGCCTAAGCTTTGCGAAACTGGTGTATGAAGCCCATTTGCCAGAGGCTAAAAAGATAGATTACTACGTATTAGAGCTCAGTAGTTTTCAATTGGACAATATTGAAAATTTTAGGCCACATATCGCTGTAATCACCAATATATCTCCAGATCATTTAGACCGATACGGTTATGATATGGATCTTTATACGGCTGCAAAGTTTCGCATATCAATGAATCAATTGCCTACGGATTATTTAATCTATGACGCAGATTGCGAGGTGATTGGAGCTGCTTTAGCTCAGTTTCCCGAAACAGGAAAAAGAATCCCATTTAGTACACAAAAAACAATTAATAATGGCGCCTGTCAAAAAGGCGAAAACATAGAAATAGCATTGGACCAAAAAACATTTAGCATGCAGATCAATACATTGGCCTTAGAGGGCACTCATAACGTTAAAAATACCATGGCAGCTTCCGCAGCAGCAGCCTTGGTTCAGATAAGAAAAGAAACCATACGCAATAGTGTGCAACATTTTCAAGGAGCGCCACATCGTTTAGAGAAAGTGCTTAAGATCCAGCATGTCATTTATATTAACGATTCAAAAGCAACCAATGTCAATGCTACTTTCTATGCATTAGACAGTGTTAAAACGCCTATGGTTTGGATTGTTGGAGGAGTAGACAAAGGAAATGACTATATGCCATTAATGTCCATGGTTAGAGAGAAGGTGAAAGCAATTATTTGCTTGGGGACAGATAATAACACACTAAAATCAGTCTTTTCAAAGGCCACAGATATATTGGTAGAAACGACTTCTATGGATGAGGCCGTTAAAATAGCGTATAAAATTGCAGAAAAAGGCGAGACGGTTTTGTTGTCTCCAGCCTGTGCGAGTTTTGATTTATTTAAAAATTACGAAGACAGGGGGGATCAGTTTAAAGCCGCTGTTAAAAACTTATAAGATTGGGCATATTTAAAAACATACAAGGAGATAAAGCCATGTGGGCGGTAGTAGCGCTATTGGCGCTCATATCTTTCTTGCCTGTGTATAGTGCCAGTGGTAACTTAGAAAATGTGGTGCAAAATGGTACGGCTATAGGTCACTTGGCAAAGCATGCATTTCTATTGGGTATGGGTTTTGTCATTATGTTTGGAATACATAAAATACCCACTCATTTTTTTAAGGGACTTTCCCTCATAGGATTGCCTATAGTCTTGCTGTTATTGGTATACACCTTGGCGCAAGGAAGTACCATTGATGGTGCCAATGCCAGTAGGTGGATTAAAATTCCCTTTACCTCTATAGGTTTTCAGACCTCTACCTTGGCCATGGTGGTTTTAATGGTCTATATAGCGCGGTATCTGTCTAAAATTAAAGACCAATCCATTCGGTTTACAGAATCTATACTGCCCTTGTGGTTGCCGGTTTTTAGTGTAGTTGCTTTGGTTTTTCCAGCCAATTTTTCTACGGCTGCTATTCTTTTTTCCATGGTCATGATGCTTTGTTTTATTGGAGGCTACCCATTTAAATACCTTTTAGGGATAGCCACGACGGGTCTGGTTATGGGCGCATTGTTTGTCATGACTGCAAAGGCTTTTCCTGGGCTTTTTCCCAATAGGGTAGACACTTGGATGAGTCGTATTGAAAATTTTTCTTCAGATGAAATTACCGAGGCAGATTACCAGGTAGAGCGGGCTAAAATTGCTATTGCAACCGGAGGTGTTTTTGGATTAGGGGCAGGAAAAAGCGTGATGAAAAACTTTTTACCTCAGAGCTCATCGGATTTTATTTTTGCCATTATTATTGAGGAATACGGTATGATAGGAGGCTTTATTGTTTTGGGTCTATACTTGTTTTTACTCATTAGAATCATAGTTATAGCCAATGGGGCACCTACTTTTTTTGCTAAACTCATCGCTTTAGGGGTGGGTTTACCTATTGTATTTCAGGCTTTTATTAATATGGGGGTGGCCGTGTCTCTTTTGCCGGTGACTGGGCAAACCCTGCCGCTCATCAGTAGTGGTGGAACCTCTATTTGGATGACTTGTTTGGCCCTGGGAATTATACTAAGTGCGAGTAATAAAAAGGCCCAAACGGCACCAGAAGCAGTTACAGAAGAAACGACAAACCCTTTAGAAATATTAAGTGAGCAGCTATAAATTCATATTGTCTGGAGGCGGAACAGGAGGTCATATTTATCCTGCTATTGCCATTGCTCAAGGCCTAGAAAAGGCTTATCCCAATGCGTCATTTTTGTTCGTAGGAGCTAAGGGAAAAATGGAAATGAAAAAAGTTCCAGAGGCCGGGTACGCTATTAAAGGGCTTTGGATTTCTGGACTGTCTAGAAAACTATCTGTCGCTCTGCTTGTTTTTCCTTTCAAATTGCTGTGGAGTCTATGGCAGTCTTTTTTTATTCTATTGCGCGTAAAGCCAGACCTGGTGATTGGTACTGGAGGCTATGCCTCTGCCCCTTTGCTTAAAATGGCTCAGTGGTTGGGATTCCCAACCCTCATTCAAGAGCAGAATTCTTACGCAGGAGTGACCAATAAATGGCTCTCCAAAAAAGCAAAGGCTATTTGTGTGGCTTATCCAAATATGGAAAAGTATTTTCCAGAAGCCCCCCTAGTATATTCAGGAAATCCAATACGAGCAGGTATTCAGTTTGAATTACCTCCAAAAGAAAAGGGCTTCACGGAATTTAAACTTCAGTCTAATCTACCTGTCTTATTGGTGCTAGGAGGGAGTATGGGGGCAAAAAGAATCAATGCATTTATAGCCAGCCAATTGTCTTATTTTGACAGTCAGGGAATTCAATTGTTGTGGCAATGTGGTGCGTTGTATTACGATGAATACAAGGGTTTCCAGTCGGATAAGGTGCAGCTATTTGATTTTATTTCAAATATGCCACTGGCTTACGCTGCTGCGGACTATGTAATTTCAAGGGCAGGTGCAGGAGCCGTATCTGAATTAATGCTTGTGGGGAAACCAGCCCTATTAATACCATCGCCTAACGTGGCAGAAGACCACCAAACAAAAAATGCAGCAGCGGTTGTTGCTATGGGTGCGGGTGAAATGATTAGAGAGGCAGACTTAGAAAATAATTTTCAGGGGCTATTTGAGCGTGTTACCAAAGATTTGGCGCTTCAATCCTCTATGGGAGATGCCATGCAAAAAATGGCTAAGCCCCATGCAACTGACACTATTGTAAAGACCATTAAAAAAATTATCGAAAAACATCCAAAATAAATTAACAGGTATAAATATTATTAAACAGCCATTCAAAGGCATGGACTTTAGTCGTAAAAGCGCCTTAAAAAATACTGTTTACGCATTTTAATACAACATTCACGGGATTGATTTTTGCACAAGTATATCAATGAATAATACTTTAGACACATACTTTTTTTTAGGAATAGGCGGCATAGGAATGTCGGCCTTGGCTAAGTATTACGCCTTAAAGGGTTTTTGTGTAGTGGGTTATGACCTTAGTGAGTCGGATATTACTACATCTTTAGAGTCATTAGGAATTAGGGTATTTTATGAAGACAACAGTGCGTTGTTGCCTAAAGAATTCAATAGTCCTTCTGTCACTAAAGTGATTTATACGCCTGCGGTTCCGCAAAGCAGCGATTGGTTTTCTTATTTTAAGTCCAATGGCTTTAAGATGATTAAAAGGGCTGTTTTGTTGGGAGAATCTACTGAATTGAGCTTCTGTTACGCGGTAGCTGGCACCCATGGAAAAACAACTACTTCTGCCATGCTGGCTTATTTATTAGACGCCTCAGGGGTGAATATCACCGCTTTTTTGGGAGGCATAGCACATAATTTTGGTAGTAATTTATTGCTTAAAGACACGGAAATTACTGTGGTAGAGGCAGACGAATTTGATAGGTCGTTCTTGAATTTATCTCCTAATGTAGCTTGTATTACTTCTACAGATGCAGATCATTTAGATATCTACAAGTCTGCCAAAGCGCTCGAAGACAGCTTTTATTCCTTTGCGGGACTTGTGCCATTGAAGGAAAATTTGTTTGTTCATGAAGACCTGGCTATTCCGGGAATTAGCTATGGGGAACGCGAGAGCTCAGATTATTATATTTCGGATTTAAAAGTAGTCTCTGGGCAGACTTTGGCTAATATTCATACCCCTAGGGAAACTTTTAAATCAGTATTGTTTCCTATGCCAGGCAAGCACAATGTGCTCAATGCGCTTGTGGCTTTTGCCATGGCTTATTCTCAGGGGGTCCCTGCTCATGATTTAATTAATGCATTGTCCGGCTTTAAGGGAATTGCCAGACGTTTTTCTTATGAGATTAATACACCAGATAGGGTTTATGTAGACGACTATGCCCACCATCCAACGGCTATAAATGCCATATATCAAACATTGAGGGCGCAGTATCCAAATAAAAAAATCACCGCCATTTTTCAACCGCATTTGTATTCGCGCACCCAAGATTTTGCCCATGAATTTGCGGCCAGTTTGTCTCAGTTCGACAGCCTTTTTTTATTGGATATTTATCCAGCCAGGGAGCAAGCTATTGAAGGGGTAACCTCTGAGTGGTTACTCGGTTTGATCAGCTCAAAGATAAAATCAAAATTGAGTGTGGCAGAGGTATTGAAAAACCTTGAAGAAAACCCTCCCGAGGTCTTAGTGAGTTTAGGTGCTGGGGACATAGGAAAACAAGTGGTTCATTTTAAAGAAGCTTTGTTATGAAAAGAGTATGGAAAGTTATTCAAATGATCCTTATCTGCTTTATTTTGGTGGGCCTATACGCTTTCACCAATTACAGAAATGAGCGAAGAATAGTCACTGATATTGACTTAAAATTTATTGGAAATGACAATTTGTACAACACCTATGAGGCGGTTAATAAAATGTTAATAGTTAAACAGAAAGGGGCTTTTAAAGCCCCAAAAGATAAAGTAGCTTTGAGTACAATTGAGCGGTGGCTCAGTGAAGACCCTATGCTTCAGAATGCCACAGTTTATATGACTGTAGATGGGGCACTTAGGGCCTTACTTACACAGAGGACACCAGAAGCTAGGGTGGTAACGGATTCTGTTTATTACCTAGATACTCGCGGAATGGCAATGCCACTTTCTGAGTTTCATTCTGCCAGGGTGCCCATGATTAGTGGGAATATCTCTGCGCTAAGTCTATCTGATTGTCATAAAATAATTGAATTTGTGTCCCGAGATGTTTTCTTGAAAAAGAATATTGTGGGAATTAGGGTGATTAAAGATCAAGACTATGTGTTGCAATGTAGGTTAGATCAATTTGAAGTTCGCCTTGGAGCAGCAACAGCACTTCAAGAAAAGACTTCTAACTTTAAAGCTTTTTACAATAAAGCCCTAAAAGACAATAGTCTCCAAAGCTATTCTTTGGTAGATGTAAGGTTTAAAAATCAGGTGGTTGCCACCAAAAATTAATAATAATACTCAGATGAAAGAGACAAATTATTCTGTTGGCTTAGATATTGGAACTACTAAGATCGTAGCCATTATTGGGAAGGAGAACGAGTATGGTAAAATAGAAATTCTCGGTATTGGGAAATCTAAAAGTTTGGGGGTTCACAGAGGTGTAGTGAATAATATTACACAAACCATTGAGTCTATTCAACAAGCGGTTCAACAAGCAGAAACAGATTCTGGCTTGAAAATAGATACGGTATCTGTGGGAATAGCCGGACAGCATATTCGTTCGCTACAACACTCAGATTATATTACGCGTGCCAATTCAGAAGAAGTGATTGGTTATGAAGATGTAGACAACCTTTGCAACCAGGTGTATAAATTAGTGATGCTTCCAGGAGAGGAAATTATTCATGTACTACCCCAGGAGTTTAAGGTAGACGGTCAGGCAGAAATAAAAGAGCCCATGGGTATGTATGGTGGGCGTCTAGAAGCTAATTTCCATGTGGTTGTAGGACAGGTGTCTTCTATAAAAAATATTGTTCGCTGCATTAAGAGTGCTGGTCTAAATCTGGGAGAAATATCCCTTGAGCCTCTAGCGTCTGCCAATGCAGTCTTGAGTCAGGAAGAAAAAGAAGCTGGTGTGGCGCTCATAGATATAGGAGGGGGTACTACGGATCTAGCTATTTTTAAAGATGGTATTATACGCCATACTGCCGTGATCCCATTTGGGGGTAACGTCATTACAGAAGATATTAAAGAGGGCTGCTCCATTATTGAAAAGCAGGCAGAGCTCTTAAAAATAAAGTTTGGGTCTGCTTGGCCAGGAGAGAACAAAGACAATGAAATTGTCTCTATTCCAGGATTGAGAGGAAGAGATCCAAAAGAGATTACCTTAAAGAATCTCTCTAAAATTATTCACGCAAGAGTCGTAGAAATTATAGAGCAGGTCTATGTAGAAATTAAAAATTACGGCCATGAGGAGCAAAAGAAAAAACTCATTGGTGGTATAGTGCTTACAGGAGGGGGAAGTCAGTTAAAGCACCTGAAGCAACTGGTAGAATACATTACCGGGATGGACACCCGAATTGGGTATCCCAACGAGCACCTTGCAGGAGATTCTGAAGAAGAAATTGCTTCGCCATTATACGCTACAGGGGTAGGATTATTAATGAGTGCGGTGGCTTCAGATGCGAAGCACAAACCGCTAACAGAGTCCGCAACGGAAGAAGTTCAAGAAGAGGTTTCTGAAGCAGCATCGGCTGAGAAGGCGCCAGAGGCGGCCAAAGCCCCAAGAAAAAACATCTTTGACAAATGGTCAGAGAAATTGAAAGATTTTTTAGACAACGCAGAATAAAATACCAAAATATAAGAACCCAAATTTATGAGTGATCACAGCGAATTTGACAGTATTGCATTTGACCTTCCAAAAAACCAAAGCAACGTAATTAAAGTCATTGGCGTTGGCGGCGGGGGTAGTAATGCAATTAACCACATGTTCCAGTCCGGTATTAACGGGGTTGATTTTGTGGTGTGTAACACAGACGCACAGGCATTACAAAACTCTCCAGTACCCAATAAAATTCAATTAGGACTTTCGCTTACAGAGGGTCTTGGTGCTGGTGCTAACCCAGAGGTGGGAGAGCAGTCTGCTTTGGAGAGTATGACAGACATTAAAGCTATGTTAGACACCACTACTAAAATGGTGTTTATTACCGCCGGAATGGGTGGTGGCACAGGGACTGGTGCAGCTCCAATGATTGCCAAACAAGCCAAAGAATTAGATATTTTAACTGTGGGTATTGTGACCATTCCTTTTCAGTTTGAGGGGAAAATGCGTTCTGAACAAGCCCAAAAAGGGATTGAAAATCTGCGATCCCAAGTAGATTCGTTAATTATCATTAACAACAATAAACTCAGAGAGGTTTATGGGAATCTAGGATTTAAAGCTGGTTTTTCAAAAGCAGACGAGGTATTGGCCACTGCAGCAAAAGGAATTGCTGAGGTAATTACCCACCACTACACTCAGAATATTGACCTTAGAGATGCCAAAACCGTATTGGCCAATTCTGGTACAGCGATCATGGGATCTTCTCAAGCCTCTGGATCTGGTAGGGCACATGAAGCCATTTCTAAGGCCTTAGATTCTCCGCTATTAAACGACAATAAAATTACGGGGGCTAAAAATGTGTTGTTGCTCATTGTATCTGGAAGTCAGGAGATTACCATAGATGAAATAGGGGAGATTAATGAATACATTCAGTCAGAGGCTGGTAACGGCGCTAATATTATCATGGGTGTTGGAGAAGACAACAACCTAGGAGAAGCTATTTCTGTTACGGTAATTGCCACTGGATTTGATCAGGAGCAACAAAATAATATTGTCAATACAGAATCGAAAAAAATCATTCACACCTTAGAAGAAGAGCAGCGTGCGGCCATAAATCTCACGCCTGAAAAACCTTCTTTTCAATCCTTAGATCCTTTGGAAGAATCTCAGCCCAAAGCAAGTGATCAAGTGGTGGTTCACACCCTTGATATGGAGGAAGTTGAACATAGTGCCCCTGTAAAAGAGGCGGATCCTTTGGTGCCTACTACCCAAGCGATTTTAGATTTGGAGGTAACTTATACTCTGGTAGAAGCGTCTAAAGAGCCATTACATTCTTTAACGCAAAAGCAGGATTCATTCTTGCCTTTAGTGGGAGATTTCGAGGTAGTAGACGCAGAAGATCTCTCTGCTGCATTGGCAGAAGAAACGTTTGAAGACCATACTGAAAATGAGACGATGGATTTTACAAATACCCTTTTTGATTTGCCTATAGACCATGCAAACCAACAGGAGTCTTTAGTAGAAGAAGCCTCGTTTTCCTCCAATACACCAGAAGAAACTATGGAAGAATCTTACTCAGAGCAACCCATCGCAAAGAAAGAAGTGACCTCTGAGGAAGAAGCACCCACTATTACATTTAGTTTGGGAGACGACATTAGGGATATGGAAGTTAAAGACCCTGTAGAGGTAATCCCTGTGTTAGAATACAATGCTGCTGGAGAAAAAAGATACAGCTTAGATGATTATATGGAGCTGGAGGCACATTTAGGAACGGCTAAAGAAGCGACTCCTGAAATACAAGAGCGCCCAGAAGAAGAAATAGTTTTTGAAAAGAAAATTGTTGAATCTCCAAAGGCAACGCCTCAAGAGGAAGCACTGGATCCCATAGAAGCGCCCATTGAAGCCCTACTTAAAGAGCGTGCAGACGAGCGAAGAAGAAAGCTAAGAGATTTCAATTATAAATTCAACAACAGTATTAATAAGATCGAAGAGATAGAAAAAGAACCCGCCTATAAAAGGCAAGGTATTTCTTTGTCCGAAGGCCCCTCGGAGGGTAAGATTTCAAGAACTACATTGAGCACAGATTCTAATGAAGATGCTCAATTGCGAAGTAATAATTCGTTCTTACACGATAATGTAGATTAATACCAATTCACTTACACCCAATAGACCCGAGGCACTGTTCTCGGGTTTATTATTTATATTAGCACTACTAAAAAATTAGACAAGATGAGCTTACAAGACGCAGTAATGACAAAAATGAAAGAAGCTATGCGCGCCAAAGATACGGTGGCATTGTCTTCTTTAAGAGCTATAAAATCTGCCCTATTATTGGCCCAAACAGATGGGTCAGGCGCCACCATGAGTGAGGCAGACGAAATTAAAATTGTTCAAAAATTAGTAAAACAGCGTCAAGATTCAGCAGCCATTTACAAAGAGCAGGGAAGAGAAGATTTGGCCCAACCAGAATTAGATGAGGCAGCGGTATTGGCCCAGTTTTTACCCGCCCAATTGTCAGAAGAAGAAGTTAAAGCAGTTGTTGCGGAAATCATTGCTGCAACAGGCGCAACTGGCATGCAAGATATGGGTAAGGTAATGGGTCAGGCCAGCGCAAAACTGGCTGGAAAAGCAGATGGTAAAACCATCTCAACAGTGGTGAAGGCACTTTTAAATGCCTAATTACACTATGGCTAATACACTCGCTCGCGTGGCACTAATAGGGGGCTTATTTTTTATGAGTAGTACCTCTGTGGTTTCAGGACAAGAGACCTACACTTGGAATGCTGTTTTTGCAGATTATCAGCTAGATTCTGTTCAAGGCATTCGATTAGAAACCCACTACAGAACAAAAGATTTTTGGGGAGGTCAGCAGCAGTTTATTTTACGTCCCTCTTATCTTAGAAAGTTAAATTCACAAATCACCTTGTCTGGAGGCTATTCCTTTTTAAATACCGAAAAGCAAGCGGTCTTTTTGGAAGAGCACAATGTCTGGCAGCAGATTTTTTATACTATCCCTTTAGAAAAGAGCACTTTTTTTGGATGGCTAAGGGTAGAAGAGAGGTGGGTAGAGAACACCGCTTCTGAATTTGATTTTGGTGGCAGGTTTCGTATTAGATTTGGATGGAGAAAACCTATTTTAGGTTTGGGAAAAAATTTCGAATTCATGGCTTTTAACGAGGTTTTTATGTTTACAAAAAACTTATTCCCCCACACTTTTAACCAGAACTGGACCTTTCTAGGTTTTAGGGCCGTATTGTCTCCAAAAGCCACTTTAGTGAGTGGTTACCAGCGCATCCATCAAGACAAACAAGGGGCTATTTTAGAAAAAAATCTTTGGTCTTCTATTCTCTTTATTCGCTTGTAAAAAATTCCTAATTTTAAGCATGCAACAGCAGATTAAAAAATTAGCCCAAAGCCTGTTGGTCATACTATTGGCATATGTAGGTGTTGTAGTCCTTGTTTTTATAGGGTTATTTAATGCCGCACAGCCTGAAAAATATGTCCCTATACCGGTTGCTGAGTACCAGACGGATCTAGAAGCAGCTGTTTATGCTACCCAAGATCCATCACTACAGTTGGGATACGAAGTCTTAGTAAACACCTCCAAAGTAATAGGGCCACTGGTGGCCGATACCGCTAAGCGCACCACTGGAAACAATCTAGAGTGTATTTCTTGTCACCTCAATGAAGGCACCAAAGCCTTCGGAATTCCCTTAAATACTGTGCTAGATCGTTTCCCACAATTCAGGGGAAGAGAAAATAAAATAGGCACCATAGAAGACCGAATTAATGGCTGCCTGACTAGAAGTATGAATGGTAAGCCTTTGAATCCCAACGCTCAAGAGATGAAAGCCTTAGTAGCTTTTCTAGGCTGGCTAAACAAGGAAACAACCAGGGAAGAGGGCAATAATTTGTATGCCACAGCAATGGAAAAAGGCTTAAAGCCTATGGAATGGCCCAACCGCCCTGCAGATTTAAGCCATGGCGTACAGGTTTTTGAGCAGCAGTGTGTGTTATGTCATAGCAAGAATGGACAGGGTGCTAAAGCTACCGAGGGGCAATATTTGTATCCGCCTTTATGGGGCGCAGACAGTTATAATAATGGCGCTGGAATGACCCGATTGCTCACTGCAGCTTCTTTCATTAAATACAATATGCCTTTTGGGGTGAGTCACCAAAACCCTTTACTCACAGATGAAGAGGCCTATGATGTAGCGGCTTATATGAACCAGCAGCAAAGACCTGAAAAAGCCGCTTTATCAGCAGATTTTCCAGACCGGACTAAAAAGCCTATGTCTACGCCTTATGGTCCTTATGCAGATCCATTTCCAATTGAACAGCATCAGCTAGGACCCTACGGACCCATTGCTGATTATTATAAAAAAGAGTACGGTATTGTGAAGGTAAAGTAGTAAAAAGCATTTAACTTTACCGTCTAATTAGGCTGCGTAGTTCAACTGGATAGAATATCAGATTTCGGCTCTGAGGGTTGGGGGTTCGAAGAATTTTATAATTATTAATCTTTAACGAATAAAATCCAGTAAATTCATGCCTTCAGGTAAGATTTTATTTAAATATAGCAACTATAATTAATAACCAAATTTACTGTTATTAATTGATTTTGGCAATCGATTTGGCATTAATTCTGCTTATAAAGCTATTAAACAGATTTGAGCTTATTAATCCCAAAAAGTTTCAGTACATCACTTGATTTAAAGTGAGGGGTGGGTTTTACAGAAACGGTTTTCTTTTTTGAGGTTGGTCGTGATATCTATATATAATCTAAAACCTATACCTAAGCATCATTTCACTGGTATTGGCTCTGAGTGCTGTGCTACTTGTCCTTTGTCCAATCTCATAGCCAAAGCCTAGATCTATCTGACTGAGTTTTACTTGAAGCATTGTTGAGATGTAATCATTGTTACTCACACCTACTCCTAAACTTATTTTATCTTTTAAAGTGATCTTGGCTATAGCCGTAAGCTGGTTTGGAGCATCTGCTACCATTCTATACAGCATAGAAGGGCTTAGTGTAATGGCATTGTTCAGCTTTAAATGAAAGCCTGCGGTGGTGTATAAATGAGGCTTGTCTGTAGCTGTAGTTGCCAGCCCCTCTGCTTCTTTATAACGCTTAGAGTTAAGCATATTTGGGGTAGAGAGTCCTATAAAATATTTTTCGCCTTTTAATAGTAAGCCAATTCCTACTAGCGGGTTCATATAGTTTTGAATGCTGTTTAGATTGGCATTACTTTCTTGGGTAATTCTATCTAAGCCAGTTGCATCTAAATTATTGTATACTACTCCTGCTTTTATACCTAGGTATAGGTTTGTGTCCCCTCCTAAAGTAAGTTTATAACTATAGTCTGCTGCTACTATCCCTTGATTTTCTATATAAACTCTGTCCGTTAAATAACTAATCCCCCAGGAGGCTTTGTTCTTCTCTTTGGTGTGGTAGATAAATGAAGCTGCTCTAGGCGCGTCTGTTATTCCAGACCAGGCAGATCTATACTGAAGTCCAGCGAGTGATCCTTCACTACCGGTGTAAGCTGGGTTAAACAAGCTCATATTCTGCTCAAAAAACAAAAAGTTGGGCTGTTGCTGCGCTTTAGAAGCTATGCTTGAAAGGACTAAGACCGTAAAAGCAAGTGTTTTAATAGTGTTTTTCATTTTGTGTTGCTTTTATTGAATTAGTAAGTAATAAATAACCAGCCCGTAAGTGCCTTTTCTCCGTTATTAGGATCAACTACATAGTAATATGAACCCGCTGGCAAAAGATCTCCGCTGTTTTTATAAGTACCTCGCCAATCGTTTTTATAGCCAAGGGCAGAAAAAACTTCTTGTGCATTTTTATTGTATATAGTGACTCTAGCATTGGGGTAACGCTCAATATTTATAACCTTCCAAGTACTTTCAAGACCACTACTCCCAGGAGTCAATGCCCCTGAACTAAATAACTTGTTGTCTTCAAAGCCATCGTTATTGTCATCTGGATCTTCATTATCTCCAATCCCATCATTGTCCGCATCTGCCCACTCATTTGGATCAAATGGAAAAGCGTCGTTAGTGTCTAAATACCCATCATTATCATCATCTACCTCAAAGTTGTCTCCAAGACCGTCACCATCGGTGTCTATCCACTCAGATCCGTCTTCTGGAAAGGCATCTTCTTCATTTAAATATCCATCTCCATCAATGTCTTCATCTACGCAATCAGGAATACTGTCTGAATCTATATCTGAAGATTTTGAATATTGATCTAATGGGTCAGAGCCGCACACGAGTTCATTATAATCTGATTGCCCATCATTGTCATCATCTTCGTCTGCATTGTTTCCTATGCCGTCTCCATCTGTATCTGTCCATTCTGTTTGGTCTAATGGAAAAGTATCTTCTGTGTCTATTACACCATCGTTATCATCATCTGTATCTACACAATCTGGAATATTATCTCCATCTGTATCTAAAGATATTGAAGAAGCTATTAGAGGATCTGAGCCACAGGCTATTTCATCTGTATCTAATTGACCATCCCCATCATCATCTGTATCTGCATTGTTTCCAATACCGTCTGCATCTGTGTCTAACCATTCTGTAGCATCTAATGGAAAGGCATCGTTCACATCTAAATAACTATCATTATCATCATCTGGGTCTATACAATCTGGATTACCATCTGCATCAGTATCTAGTGGCATAGATGTTGCATCAAGTGGATCTGAGCCGCAAGTAGCTTCATCAGTATCCGAAAATCCATCATTATCATCATCTGGGTCTATACAATCAGGAATACCATCTGAATCAGTATCGGCTGGTAGGCTAGAGGCTAATAGTGGGTCTGATCCACAAGTTATTTCATCTGAATCTGAAAAACCATCCCCATCGTCGTCTGAATCACATAAATTTCCTACACCATCACCGTCTGTGTCTAACTGATTACTATTTGGAGTGAATTCACAGTTGTCTAAACTGTTTAAAACTCCATCGTTATCATTATCAGTGTCTGCATTATCTCCAGTTCCATCTCCATCGGTATCTGAGCATTCGCTTGGATCTAGAGGGAAGGCGTCTGAAGTGTCTAAACAACCATCGTTGTCGTCGTCTGTGTCAATCACATCTCCTATGCCGTCTCCATCGGTGTCAGTCTGTGAAGGATTAGCCACATTTGGCGCGTTGTCACAGGCATCTCCAATGCCGTCTAAGTCGGCATCGGCCTGCGAAGCATTGGCTGTTGAAGGACAGTTATCTTGATTATCTAAAACACCATCGGAATCAGTATCTATGTATGGGATGTATATTCGAACTTCATTTGAATAGACAGCTGTACACGACGGATTGCTTACTTTTGCTCTAATGTATTTTGTTTCTGTTAGTAAACCAATTTGTGAGGAACTTAGGGTGGCAACGTTAGCACCACTAATATCCGTAAAATTGATATTATCATTTGAGATTTCCCACTGAATGTTTGTAGCGGAATAACCACTAAGTGTGATGTCTGCTGGTGCAGTATTATATGAAATAGTTTGTGAGGAGGTAGCTGAGCCTGCCACAGGAGTGGTATAGAAGTTTACACCTCCAATGGAAGAATACGCAAAGCCACAACTTCCATTTACCACTTTTACCCTGTATTGAAGGTTATTACTTAAAGTATAGGTTTGAGAATTTGTTGTATTGGTAATGTCAGTCCAAACCAAGCCCCCATCTGAAGAAGATTGCCATTTTTCAATAGTACCTGTGTAGGAAGTTAAGCTTAAATTACCTGATTGAGAGGAACTTCCACAATAAGAATCAACAGAAAGTACACCACCCACTGGAGCTGCTCCACTAACAATATTAATTGTCTTTGACACTGTTTCTGCAGGAGTTCCACAACCAGAAACTTGAACACTAGCCTTAAAATATAAATTTCCTATAAATGAATCAGAAACACTATAAGATAAGCTAGCGGTTGTATTGCTAATATCTGTAAAAGTAGCTCCATCTGAAGACACCATCCATTTTTGAACGTCTCCAATATTTCCAAATAAGGTTAGTTCTACATTTCCTCCCCCACAAACAGAATTATTTGCAGCAACTATATTTCCTGCATTTACTGTACTCACTGTTAATTTAGTAGGTGATGTATAAATAGTACAAGATCCGTCAGTCACTTGAGCCCTGTAATAGGTAGTTTGATTAGGGCTAATTGTTATAGTATTAGTAGCTGTACTTGAAATATCAGAAGATGTAAAAAAGTTATCTATTGAACTTTGCCATTTTAACACAGACTGGCCAGTTTCTAAATCTAAATTAAGTGTTGTGCTAGATGTGCTACATGTTGCTATATTTCCCCCAGTGATACTGTTAGTAAAAGCTCCATTAACATTCAATGTTTGTGAGAAATTCAAACTTGAGCTTGGATTGTCTTCGGGCGAACCCCCATATTCAATCACATACGCTCCTTGAGTATGAGTAAATCGGAGATCATTCCAATTTCCTGCAGCATAAAATTGACCCACGTGTTCACCTCCAGAATTATTTGGTTCACCTCCATTCCAATTATTATATACTCCTGAAATATTGTTTTGATTAGCAATTGACATTTGAGTTCCTTTTTCAGGACCTGTAACCCAGTGCCACTTTCCTTCAGCAGCATTTTGGTCAGCATATTTTGTATAACCAACGGCTTCATTTATGTATATATAACTATCTGATGCCCCAAACCAAGAATCTGTTTTAACTAGATTTTTAATCACATTATTCTCAGCTTCTGAGGTTATAGTTACTAAATAGCCTTTTAATCCATTATAAGATCTAGATTCAGCATCTAGTTTTGCTGCCTCCCAAGTTATACTTCCTGAAATAACATCGTAAAAATGCCCAGAAACAGGATTGGCAATAACACCACCTCCAGTGAATGTTATTTTACGTGTTTCTGGCATACAAACGGTATTCGCTGTTGTAATTACTACTTTTCTAAGCGTCTCTTGCCAAACTGAAGCACTTGCAGTTCCAGATATTATGATAGCTTTTGTACTAGTGTTGAATGCAGACACATTTAGCCCAGTTGCTAAAGTACCAGATATTGTTAGGATGTCTCCTGTCAAATAAGAATCAGATATTGTTATTGAGAAATCTGTTATACTTGTACTGGAGGTAACTATTATATTTTCATCTACAATTGTAGGAATTCCCTTATCAATATCTTTTATTGAAGATGATCCTGAGATATTCTGAGAGTATGTAAGATTTGTTAAAAATAATAATAAAATTAAGCAATATTTTTTCATTTTTTTAAATTAGTAAGTAATGTATAACCAGCCCGTGATAGGTTCTTCTCCGTTGTTAGGGTCAACCACATAGTAATATGAAGCTGAAGGTAAAAGGTCTCCAGTATTTTTAAAAGTTCCTCTCCAATCATTTCTGTAAGCTAGAGCAGAGAACACCTCTTGCCCATTTTTATTGTATACTGTTACCCTTGCATTAGGATAGCGCTCTATATTAATTATTTTCCAAGTATCTTCTAAGCCCCCACTTCCTGGTGTAAGCGCACCAGAAGCAAAAAGCTTATTATCTTCAAATCCATCGTTATTGTCATCTGGATCTTCATTATCTCCAATCCCATCATTGTCAGCATCTGAACATTCACTTGGATTAAGTGGAAAAGCATCGCTTGAGTCTAAACAGCCATCATTATCGTCGTCTACGTCAAAATTGTTTCCAAGACCATCTGCATCAGTATCTAACCACTCAGATCCGTTTTCTGGGAAGGCATCTTCTTCATTTAAATATCCATCTCCATCAATGTCTTCATCTACGCAATCAGGAATACTGTCTGAATCTATATCTGAAGATTTTGAATATTGATCTAATGGGTCAGAGCCGCACACGAGTTCATTGTAATCCGATTGTCCATCATTATCATCATCTGTATCTGCATTGTTTCCAACACCATCTAGGTCTGTGTCTTTCCATTCGCTTGGGTCTATTGGAAAAGCATCTTCTGTGTCTACTACACCATCGTTATCATCGTCTGTATCTACGCAATCTGGAATAGTATCTCCATCAGTATCTAAAGAAATTGAAGAAGCTAATAAAGGATCTGAGCCACAGGCTATTTCATCTGTATCTAATTGACCATCCCCATCATCATCTGTATCTGAATTGTTTCCAATACCGTCTGCATCTGTGTCTAACCACTCTTTAGCGTCTAATGGAAAGGCATCGTTCACATCTAAATAACTATCGTTGTCGTCATCAGTATCTATACAGTCAGGGATAAAATCAGCATCAAAATCCAAAGGAGTAACATAGGCATCTAAAGGATCAGATTTTCCATTATTAGATTTATTTGTTGAATCACAGGTGCAGTCACAAGCCGATTCATCTTCATCCGAATACCCATCATTGTCGTCGTCCGTGTCTATACAATCTGGTATTCCATCTGCATCTGTATCGGCCGGAAGGCTAGCAGCAAATAATGGATCACTGCCACA
>JAQWTF010000041.1:0-15442 GCA_029242825.1 Flavobacteriaceae bacterium
CCAATTGTAGCCTTAAGAGACGAGTAGTATGAGATTTATATTTGATTTAAATACTTGGCAAGAGATTTTTGGTTCTATTAAAAAGAACAAGACTAGGACAATCATTACTGTGATTGGCGTGCTGTGGGGGATTTTTGTTTACATCGCCATGGCAGGTGCTGCTAAGGGATTGGACAATGGTTTTGAACGTGCTTTTGAAACGGTGGCCATGAACTCAATGTTTACTTGGGCTCAAAGCACTTCAATGCCTTATGCCGGTTATAAAACAGGCAGGCGTTTGCAGTTAAAGATACAGGATGTAACTGTGCTTCAGAATAGAATACCAGAGATTCAATACATTGCACCTAGAAACGCTAAAGGGGTCTTTGGAGACGCTCCTGCAAAGGTGGTGAGGGGCTTAAAATCGGGGGATTATGCTATTTACGGAGACTTTCCAATTTACACTAAGATTGCCACTAAAAAAATCTATGACGGTGGACGTTTTATAAACGATGAGGATATTGCCCAAAATAGAAAAGTTTGTGTGATTGGAGAACGTACAGAAAGAGAATTGTTTGAAGAAGGAGAGAATCCAATAGGCGCTTACATTAGGCTGGATAATATTTATTTTCAAGTAGTGGGTGTGCACAAATACACCCCTGGAGGAGGCTTTGAAAGTGACAGTGATGTGTTTATTCCCTTTTCTACCTTTAAAAAATTGTACAATACAGCAGACAATGTAGGTTGGCTAACCATCGCTGCCTATGACGACGCAGATGTGGTTCAAGTAGAGAAAGATGTCAAGGGTACACTAAAGAATATTCACAAGGTAGATCCTAAGGATGAAAGGGCTTTTGGC
This sequence comes from Flavobacteriaceae bacterium, assembly GCA_029242825.1. Taxonomy (GTDB): domain Bacteria; phylum Bacteroidota; class Bacteroidia; order Flavobacteriales; family Flavobacteriaceae; genus MAG-120531. Next base: position 839 of record JAQWTF010000041.1, read on the forward strand.
GCATTCAACCTAGGAGAAGTTTTCAATAAAATTATGGGATTTGCCAAGGGAATGACCTTTCTATCTTTAGTAGTTGGTATTGCCACTATTCTTGCCGGGGTTATAGGTATTGGAAATATCTTGTTAATTGCCGTAAAAGAGCGCACCAAGGAGTTGGGCGTTAGAAGGGCTTTAGGAGCAACACCTAAAGAGGTAAAGTCTCAAATTATTTTAGAGTCGGTCTTTTTAACAACGATTGCTGGAGTACTTGGAATTATATTAGGGGCTTTTGTACTGAATATAGTAAATATTTTAACCAAAGATGGAGACTTTCCATATGCCAATCCAACAGTGCCCATACCCTATGTATTAGGTGCTATGGGGCTCATGATTGTACTGGGAACACTCATAGGTTTAATTCCAGCCCAAAGGGCTGTAAGTATTAAGCCTATAGACGCACTACGTGAAGAATAAATAAACATAAACCAGATAAAAATTAAATACAACAAGATGAATAAATTTTTAAAATACGGATTAATTGGAGCCTTGTGTTTAGGGGCACTTTGGGCAGCTGCTTTTTTTGTAAAATCTAACAGCAAGTCTTCTATTACTTATGATACAACTACTGCTTTTATTTCAAGCATTGAAAAAAAGACCGTAGCAACTGGTAAGGTGGTACCTGAAGATGAGGTAGCAATTAAACCTCAAATTTCTGGAATTATAGATGTCATTTATTTAGAAGAAGGTACCAAGGTAAAGGCAGGTGACCTTATTGCAAAAGTGAAAGTAGTTCCTAATGAGCAATCATTAAATTCTGCTCAAGGACGTGTTAAAAATTCTAGAATTTCTTTGGACAATACCACTATTGAGTTCAACAGAAACAAAGCACTTTTTGAAAAGGGTGTAATCTCTTCGCAAGATTTCAATACTCAGAAATTGAGAATGGACCAAGCGACGCTTGAATTAGAAAACGCGAAAGCAGATTACGAAATTATTAAATTGGGATCTGCTGGGGGTTCAGCTACAGCGAACACAAATGTTAGGGCTACTGTTTCGGGAACTATTTTAGAGATTCCTGTTAAAGAGGGAGACCAGGTAATTCAACCAGGTGGTTTTAACGATGGTACAACCATTGCAACCATTGCTGATTTGAGCATTATGATTTTTGAAGGTAAAGTAGACGAAGGAGAAGTGGGTAAACTGGCGGTTGGAATGCCATTAGAAATTAGTTTGGGAGCTATTGAAGACAAAACTTTCGAAGCCAGACTTAAATTTATTGCACCAAAAGGAGTAGAAGAAGCAGGAACGGTACAATTTAAAATTGAAGGAGATGTAAAAGTAGAAGAAGACTTTTTAATCAGAGCTGGTTACAGTGCAAATGCCTCATTGATTTTAGAGCGTAAGGAAAATATTTTAGTGATTGCGGAGGCTTTATTGCAGTTCGACAGGGATACAGACAAACCTTTTGTTGAGGTTTCTGTTGGAGAACAAGAGTTCGAAAGAAGGGACGTAGAAATTGGTATTTCAGATGGGATTAATGTAGAGTTGCTTTCAGGTGTTACCGAAGAAGACAATATTAAGATTTGGAATAAAACGGAGCCTATTAAAAAAGGCAATGATGAAGAAGAGGAAGCATAATTATCAATAGAGGGAATACCTTCTTTTAAAATATATCTTATGAAATTAAAATTAGCATTAATAGCCTTGGGACTTGTGTCTGCTATGGGGACAGCTCAAAAAAGGGCTTGGACACTGGAGGAATGTGTGTTGTACGCTGAGGAAAATAACTTGAGTATTGCCCAGTTTGAGTTGGATTACGAAAGTGCCTTAATTGCCAATTCTGACGCAATTGGCGCCTTATTACCGAGCTTTAACACCTCAATTAACAGTTCTGGAAATACTGGTTTGGCCCTAGACCCAACGACCAATACCTTAGTGACAAGTACTATTTTTTCTGCTTCAGGGAATATAGGTTCTGGGGTCACTTTATTTGATGGTTTAAGAAACATACACAGAATCAATAGAGCCAAATTATCTAGTTTGGCGAGTGAGTTCAGATTGGAGAATTTAAAAGACGACATTCGTCTTGCGGTTGCCAATTCTTATTTACAAGTGTTGTCTGGAAAAGAATCTACTAAAGTAGCCCAAGCACAGCTGGAGGTTTCTATGAAAGATTTAGAGCGTACAAAAGCACTGAGTGCTTCTGGGGTTGTTCCGCAGGGAGATGTTCTGGAAATAGAGGCTACAGTGGCTGCTCAAGAGCAGCAGTTGGTCATTGCACAAAACAATGTTATTATTGCTAGAATCGCTTTGGCGCAATTATTACAAATAACAGATTATGTGAATTTTGACATAGCAGAAGAAGAATTTTTACTTCCCAACAGCAGTGTTTTGGATCAAACGCCTAAGGATATTTTTGAAAAAGCGTTGACCTTTAGAAATGATATTAAGCTCTCCAGGACCAATGTGGAAATTGCCAATAAAGACTTGCAAATATCAAAAGGAGCTAGGTACCCTACTTTAAATGGTTTTTTTAACTACAATACCAGATATTCAGATCAGAACATTAATCCGTTTACAGGAGATTTAGTGGCATTTAAAGATCAGTTGTGGATTAATGACGGAATCTCCTACGGTGTTTCTGTTAATATCCCGGTATTTAATGGTTTCTCTGTAAGAAACAACATTAAGAGATCTAAGATAAATCTAATGAAATCTGAATTACAATTTGCTCAGGATAAATTGACCTTAGAGTCTAATATCAATCAGGCTTATGCAGATGTGAATGGTACACTAAAGTCTTTCGAGGCGGCTCAAAAAACCTTAGAGGCTAGAAAATTGGCTTTTCAGTATACCAAAGAGCGTTTTGATGTGGGACTCTTAGATGCCTTTAATTTTTCTCAAGCCCAATCCAGGGTAGACAACGCTCAAGCGAGCCTTATTTCAGCTAAATACAATTATATTTTTAGGCTAAAGGTCTTAGAATTTTATTTTGGAATACCTTTGGCGATAAATTAAAAGCTAGGGAATGATCCTAAATATTGAAACAGCAACCACCAATTGCTCTGTGTCTATAGCACATGAGGGGTTGGTGATTGCTTTTAAAGAGATTGCGGAATTAAATTACTCTCATGCGGAGCAATTACATGTATTTATTCAAGAAGTACTTCTAGAGGCAGCTGTGAGTCTTTCCGATTTAAAGGCCATAGCGGTGAGTAAAGGCCCAGGATCTTACACGGGACTTCGTATAGGTGTTTCTGCAGCAAAGGGGCTTTGTTATGCTTTAAATATCCCTTTAATAGCCATACCTACCCTAAAAAGTTTATCGCTTCAGTGCCAGCTTAAAGCTGGAGAAGTTGTTCTTCCCATGTTAGATGCTAGAAGAATGGAAGTTTATATAAGTGCATACGATCATAAGGGGAAGGAATTGCACCCTACCGAGGCAAAAATTTTAGAGGAAAATTCCCTTTCTGAATGGATGGCTTCTTATAGCAAAGTATATTTCATTGGAAGCGGTGCACAAAAAGCTTTTGAAGTGCACCATCAGTCCAATATTTCTGTATTAGATACACTTCCTTCTGCTAAAGAAATGGCTGGTCTTTCTTATCAAAAATATGTTGCTAAGGACTTTGAAGACATGGCTTATTTTGAACCCTACTATCTCAAAGATTTTATGGGGCCTATTCCAAAGAAAAAGCAGTAATCAGGTCAATTATTTATTTCCGGCGGTGTGAATGACCCTTTGAGGGAATGGAATTTCAATTCCAGCAGCGTCAAATTCAATTTTTAAAGTTTCCATTACATGGAAATGTGCGTCCCAAAAGTCTTCATTTTTGGCCCAAAACCTCAAACTTAATTCTACGGCGCTGTCTGCTAAATTACCCACATAAACAACAGGTTCAGGATCTTTCAATATCCCCTCGTGTAAAGCACAAATACGAAGTAAAATATCTTTAGCGTCTTTGATATTTGAATCGTATGAAATACCTACCGTAATCTTATCTCTTCTGATCTCTTCAATATTATAATTTATAATGGTGTGGTTGGAGAGATTTCCATTTGGGATAATGGCTGCCTGATTGCCAAAGGTGTTTATTTTGGTGGTGAATATAGAAATATCTTTTACCGTACCAGATACCCCTTGGGCTTCAATCCAGTCACCTACTTTAAAGGGCTTAAAGATTAAAATGAGAACGCCCCCAGCAAAATTAGCCAAGGAACCCTGAAGTGCAAGCCCTATGGCCAAACCTGCGGCTCCAACAACTGCTACCAATGAAGAAGATTTCACCCCTAATTGTGTAATAACTAAAACAAATAAAATACCTTTTAAGGAGATGTTTATAAAGCTTTGTAAAAAACTTTCTAAGGTTAAATCGTAATCTTTTCTCTCAAAAAATCGGTGCACCATTCTATTGATGAAACGCACAGCCCAAAGACCAATAAAAAATATAAGCCCAGCCTTAATTAAATTGGGCAACATGTCCAAAGCCATAGCATAGGCCTCTTCCAATAACTTTACATATTGTTTTACTTCTACGTATTCTTCAATCTGATTCATAGGGTTATTTTTTATCCATTAATGGCAATTACCTGTGCAATTTTGTCTCCCATCATATTCTTGAGCATATTTTCAATGCCATTTTTTAAGGTGAAAGTACTGGAAGGACAACCAGAACAAGCTCCTTGTAAAATCACATTTACTGTTTTACTTTCCTCGTCATAGGAATCGAACATGATGTTCCCACCATCACTGGCTACTGCAGGTTTTACATATTCCTCTAAAATATCTACAATTTGTTTACTAGTGTCGTCTAGGTTTTCTGTGTGTAATAGGGTGGTAGGTGCCTTTTCTTTTTCCTTTTGAACAGTATTTGCACCAACAGTCTCTTGACCTGTCATTAAAAAGTTTCTTATTTTCTCCCTGAGTTCATGGTTAATTTCTTCCCATTCTGCTACATCGTATTTGGTCACAGAAATATAGTTTTGATCCATAAAAACTTCCTTCACAAAAGGCATGAGAAACAATTCTTTGGCCAATGGCGCATCCTTGGCCTCATCTATGTTTTTGAATTCGAATAAAGCAGGAACAATAAGTTTATTAGCTACATACTTCATCACAGAAGGATTTGGGGTGCTTTCTGCATAAATAGTCACTGCCTGAGGCACTTTGTTTGGATCCAGGGTAACTACTGGAGCGCCTGTATTTAAGTATTCCACCAATTGCTGTGCAAGACTGTCCTTTATATCTTCCCAACCAACTATATCGTATTTTTCAATACCGATAAAATTACTAGAGACATAGACCGTTTTCACAAAGGGCAAATGAAATAACTGTTGGGCTAATGGAGATTCTTTTGCTTGGTCTATATTTTGAAACTCATAATTTTTATCTGGAGAGATAAAATGATTGGTTTCAAACTTCATAATGTTTGGATTATTAGTAGGAATAATCGTGATGTGATACTCTTTAGACATGGCAAATAATTTTTCACAAAAGTACAAAGGAAATCTAGGAATAGTTAAAAAAAAATGACCTCATTTATTGGGGAACCCCTTATATTTGATCTCTAATACGATTCAAATGGCCCTTGTAAAGACTTTAAATGGACACACACCAAGTTTTGGTAAAGATTGTTTTTTGGCAGAAAATGCTACTGTAATTGGTCAAGTTAGCATGGGAGATTCTTGCAGTGTATGGTATGGTGCGGTACTCAGAGGAGACGTTCACTTTATTCGTATGGGCAATCGTGTAAACATACAAGATGGTGCAGTCATTCATTGCACTTACCAAAAAAGCCCCACCCAAATAGGAAACAATGTTTCCATAGGCCATAATGCTATTGCCCATGGATGTACCATTGAAGACAACGTTCTAATAGGAATGGGAAGTATAGTTATGGATGATTGTGTGATTGGAACTGGGAGTATTATTGCCGCTGGAGCCGTACTTACCAAAGGGACTATAGTACCTCCAGGGTCTATATATGCAGGCACACCAGCAAAATTCATAAAGAAAGTGCCCTCTGAATTGGCCAGTGGTGAAATTGAAAGAATAGCAAACAATTATATTACATACGCCCAATGGTATAAACCATGGGATAAAATTTAACAATATGAAAGCATATGTATTTCCGGGCCAAGGGGCTCAATTTTCTGGAATGGGAAAAGATTTGTACGATCAATTTCCCAGCGTAAAAGAAATGATGGAAACTGCCAACGGCATTTTGGGTTTTGAAATTACTACCACCATGTTTGAAGGTAGTGCAGAAGACTTAAAGCAAACACAAATCACGCAACCGGCTATTTTCATTCACTCTGTGGCTATGGCAAAAGCCTTAGGAACTGATTTTAAGCCACAGATGGTTGCAGGTCATTCGTTGGGAGAATTTTCTGCTTTAGTAGCTAATGGAGTGTTGAATTTTGAAGATGGATTGCGTTTGGTGCATCAGCGAGCGTTAGCGATGCAAGATGCCTGTGATAAAACCGCTGGGACCATGGCTGCCGTACTTGGATTAGAAGATCATTTGGTGGAGGAAATCTGTGAAAAAACCCCAGGTGTTGTTGTAGCAGCAAATTATAATTGTCCCGGACAATTGGTTATCTCAGGTGCTGTAGAAGCGGTAGAAAAAGCCTGTGAATCTCTCAAAGAGGCTGGTGCCAAAAGGGCTTTGTTGCTTCCAGTGGGAGGCGCTTTTCATTCCCCACTCATGGAGCCTGCCAGAACAGCCTTAGCAGCTGCTATTGAGGCAACTACTTTTAACGCACCTCTTTGTCCTATTTATCAAAATGTTACTGCTGCAGCGGTAACAGATCCAGCGGAAATAAAGGCTCATTTAATCTCTCAGCTGACTGCTCCAGTAAAATGGACACAAAGTGTTCAATCCATGGTGGCTGACGGTGCCACTGAGTTTATTGAATTAGGTCCTGGAAAAGTGCTGCAAGGTTTGGTCAAGAAAATTGCTTCAGAAGTATCTACCTCTGCACCAGTTTTTTAATGCTATAAAAGCACCACATAACAATAATACAAGGCAAATAGGCTCAAAAATACCATTCCTACATAGCTCAAAAGGATTAACCATTTAGGTGCCATAGCATCTTTAGGCATGTTTTTTTGAGTCACCACCTTGTGGTTGAGAAGTCCCACAGCTGGCGCAAATACAAAAGATACAAAAGTAGCCAGTGCGACCAGAGAACCCATTTGACCTCCGGCCAGCCAAATGACCATAAAGTTAATGATGGCTAAAAGGATAATGAAGTGTTCATAACGCCATTTGGTGGTTTTGTTGTTTCCCAGCACTTTTATAGTGTCTAAGCCTACCCTCGCTATGGCATCATGGGCGGTCATGCAGGTACTAAACATGGTGGCAAAAGCGGCCAAGGCAATAAAGAAATAGGACCAATCTCCAATGTGGATGGTAAACATCTGAATGAGTTGTTCCGCAAAAACACTTGCGTTTGCACTCATTTCAATACCAGAGCCATACAGGGTAAACCAACCGATCACTAAAAAGAAAATCGCTAATACGGCTGTAAGTAAATACCCCAAATTAAATTCTGCCAAGGTGTCTTTTAGACTATTGTCTGTGGAGGTGTTTTTGTCTTTTTGATTTTTTTTGTCTTTTTCTAGGCGCCAAAGACTCACCCAACTAGAAGCCTCTACTGCGGTTGGCATCCAGCCCATGAGACCAATCATAAAAAGCAGGCCAACCTCACTCCATATGGGTTGACTTGTAAATTGGGGCGCGTTTTCAATAGGTCCTTTTAATAATACTGTTGCCGTGGTGATGATTAAAGCTACGGTTAACAATGCTAAAAGGATTTTGACTACACCTTCAAGGGCTTTATAGCGCCCTATAATTAACACCCCACTAATACCTATAAATAAGAATAAGGCTACCGTAGTGTCTGTAAAGTGTGCCCAAGAAAAAAGTTGTTTTAACAGTCCTGCCGTGACAATATACAATGCCGCCAAAAGTGTGAGGGCACTTACTATGGTAATGAGTGTATAGGCCCAAAGGTATTTTTTACCCAAATCTGTATAGCCCTCCAGGAGTGATTTTTTGAAAGTGTGGGTGTAGCGTATTCCAAATTCAAAGAAGGGATATTTCAATACATTGGCTAAGAGGATGGGAAAAATCATGATCCATCCGTATTGTGCCCCTGCTTTGGTAGATAATACCAGATGAGAGGTCCCAATGGACATGCTTGCGAATAATAATCCAGGCCCTAGTTGTGAAAGAATTTTCCGCATAGATTCAATGAAATTTGTAGGTCATTTCTACATTCAATCTAAATGTAATACAATTTAAGAGGTATTAAAAACTTTGCGTTGAATCTAAGGAAGCGACTTGTTTGGAGCTGTTGGAAAATTTGAAACGCACAAATAGCTCGTGGTTGTTCTCTTTTAAAGCAATATTGCTACTTCTGTTACTGAACTCGTAGGCATAGCCTAAATCCAAAAAGCTCATGCCTTTAAATATAAACATGGCACCAAAGTAATCGTTATTCATTTTTGAAACCCCAACACCAACTTTATCTTTTAATTCCAGCATGAGTTGTAAGTTGTAGAAATTTGGCGCGTCAGATACTCCCCTGTAAAGGATGGCTGGTTTTAAGGCCAAACTATTAGTCAGGTCTAAGGTTGCTCTTGTACTCAAGTATAAATTGGGTCTATCTGTAGCTGTAGTGACTAAGCCCTCGCTTTCTTTGTATCGTTTGCTATTTAAAAGATTAGGGACTCCTGCAGATAAAAAGAAATATTGGGTGTCTAAATGCACCCCAACACCTAAAAGGGGATTACTGTAATTTCTCACAGCATCTAATGCATTGTTGCTGCTGTTGGTGAGTCTGTTGAGCCTAGCTTTGTCAATACTTTTAAAATAAGCCCCTCCTTTAAGCCCTAAATACAATTGACTTTTTTCTGAAAGGTCCAGCCTATAATTATAATCAATGGCCAATACTCCTTGCTTTTCTATAAAAACTTTGTCATTTTGAAAACTCACCCCCCAAGCTGCTTTATTCTTAAAATCTCTCTGATAAGAAAATGATTGCAGTACAGGCGCGTCTGTAACTCCAGCCCATTGGGTTCTGTTATTTACAGTAGCCACTTGCCCATAAGTACCTGTAAATGCTGGATTGTAGAAGGGAGCATTTTCTGTAAAGAAAAGCATGGTGGGTTGCTCTTGGCTAAAGCCGATGCCGCTGATGGTTAAAAGCAATACAGGCCAAGCGTATTTTGAAGTCTTCATTTTAGGGTGGGGTTAGGTAATCTCTAATGTACAATAATTAATATTGAAATAAAGAAAATATAAATTGCTCCCGAACGAGGTATTTTTCAAGAAATACTTTAAGCTATTTATGCCTTGGAAAGAATGTGTTCCGCAATTAAATTTCCGTGTGCTCTGGAGTTTTCAATAAACCATTTATGTGTTTCTAATCCACCACATATTACGCCTGCCAAATATACACCAGGCACATTGGTTTCCATAGTCTTTGGATGGTGAGAAGGAATCTTAGCGGTGCCTTCTAATGTAATGCCTAATTGGGTAAGGAAAGGCAGATTGGGTCTATAGCCTGTTAAGGCAAGTACAAAGTCATTTTCAATAGTTTTAGTGACATTATCTTGGGTGAAAGACAGGCTGTTTGCGCCAATTTCTGTTACAGATGAATGGTAATAGGCAGTAATACTACCTTCTTCTATTCGGTTCATGATGTCTGGTCGCACCCAATATTTTACCCTGGGACCAACCGCTTCACCTCTGATAATTAAACTAACATGAGCACCTTTTCTATAGCAGGCCAATGCAGCATCTATGGCGGAATTACTCGCACCAATGACTGCCAGCTTTTGTCCAGAATAGTAATGGGCCTCCTTAAAGTAATGGCTCACTTTTGGCAATTCCTCCCCAGGAACCTTAAGGCTTGCAGCCAAATCAAAAAAACCAGTTGCAATGGTCACATTTTTTGTAAAATACCTTCCTTTTGAGCTGTTTATTTGGAAAAGACTAGCCTCTTTTTGGCGGTCTAATTCTAGGGTTTGTTTTGCGGTGTTTTGCGACTTTGATTGAATGTCTAATACGGCTTCAAAAAGCTGTATATTCAATTCAAAGTGATCAGCAATTCTTCTGTAGTACTCTAAAGCCTCTTTTCTTCTGGGTTTTGCTTCAATAGAATTAAACGGAATATCTTCTAGCTCTAATTTTTCAGAGGAAGAAAAAAACTGCATGTCTAATGGGTAGTTGTAGAGAGAATTGGTCATACAGCCTTTCTCTATCACCAAGTAATTCAGGCCTTTTTTTTTGGCTTGAATGGCACAAGATATTCCAATGGGCCCTGCGCCAATAATAATAAGGTCTAGAGGGTGGTTCTCGGTATTTAAAGCCCCAGTATTTGTCGTTGTTTTTATGGAGGAATGACCACTCATTTAGTTCACTTGATTCTTGAGTTGCTCAATGGTGTCTATGGGGTGGTCACTCTTAAATACAAAGCTACCAGCCACCAGGACATCTGCACCAGCAGCCACTAATTCTGAAGCATTTTTTGAAGTTACACCGCCGTCTATTTCAATGAGGGTATGGGCATTTTTGGATTGAATTAATGCTTTTAACTCACGGACCTTCTCAAAAGTGTTTTCAATAAAAGATTGCCCGCCAAAGCCTGGGTTTACACTCATAATACAAACCAAATCTATGTCTTGAATACAATCTTTTAACAAGGCTACATTGGTGTGCGGGTTTAAAGCCACGCCAGCCTTCATGCCTGCGGCTTTTATAGCTTGTAAAGTTCTGTGTAAATGGGTGCAAGCCTCGTAATGCACCGTGAGAATATCTGTACCTAGGGCAGCAAAGTCATTGATATAACGGTCTGGATCTACGATCATTAAATGAACGTCCAAGGTTTTTTTTGCATGCCTTCCAATGGCCTCAATAACCGGCATTCCAAAAGAGATATTAGGAACAAAAACACCATCCATGACGTCTATATGAAACCAGTCTGCTTTAGAAGCATTGACCATTTCTATGTCTCTTTGAAGGTTCGCGAAATCTGCAGCGAGTAAGGAAGGGGCTATTTTTTTTTCTGACATGTTTTAAGGCTTAGGCCGGTTTTAAAGGATGAAATAAAGTGTAAAAATAAGAAAAATTGAGTGGTTTACTTTTGTTTAAAAAATTGTTGTCGCTTTCCTTCGAATAGCACAATACTTACCGCATTGGCTAAATTGAAACTCCTGATGCTATCCGTGGCTAAAGGAATTTTATAGAGGGATTGCTGCTGCGTTTCTACAATAGATTCTGGCAGGCCCTTGGATTCACAGCCAAAGACAAAATAGTGGTCTTCCTGTGTCTCGAGGTCCCAATAATTTTGAGTGCCTTTACTGGAGTAGAAGGCCATTTTTGCTTTAGGATGGGCTGTTCTAAAAGCGGCAAAATCTTCGTGAATATGTACTTTCAGTTTGGGCCAATAGTCTAAGCCAGATCTTTTTAATTGCTTGTCTTCTAAGGAGAAACCAAGGGGTTTGATCAGGTGAAGTTCACTGCCTGTCCCAAGACACAGTCTACCGATATTTCCTGTATTGTTGGGTATTTCAGGATGCACTAAAACGACGTGAAAAGGCATATAATGGTATTAAAAAAGCCCAGTGCAGGGCACTGGGCTATAGGGTTTATCCTAAGTAAGTTTTTAAAATTTTAGATCGAGAGGTGTGCTTTAATCGCCTAATGGCTTTCTCTTTAATTTGTCTCACACGTTCTCTAGTAAGGTCAAAAGTCTCACCAATTTCTTCTAAAGTCATAGAGTGCTGCCCTGCTAAACCAAAGTATAAACGGATCACGTCTGCCTCTCTTGGTGTTAGCGTCTCTAAAGCTCTTTCAATCTCAGTTCTGAGCGATTCATGCAAGAGTTCTCTGTCTGGGTTTGGAGATTCTCCAGACCTCAATACGTCGTAAAGGTTGGAATCTTCCCCGTCAATTAATGGCGCGTCCATAGATACGTGACGTCCAGAATTTTTAAGGGACTGTTTCACGTCTTCTACTGTCATGTCCAATTCTTTTGCAATTTCCTCAGGAGACGGCTGTCTTTCGTGTGCCTGCTCTAGAAAAGCAAAAGTCTTATTGATCTTATTGATCGAACCAATTTTGTTTAAAGGCAATCTCACAATTCTAGACTGCTCTGCCAAGGCTTGAAGGATGGATTGACGGATCCACCATACTGCATAAGAGATGAATTTAAAACCACGGGTTTCGTCAAAACGCTGGGCGGCTTTAATGAGTCCTAAGTTACCCTCGTTAATTAAATCTGGAAGCGTGAGCCCTTGGTTTTGGTATTGCTTGGCTACAGATACCACAAAACGAAGGTTGGCTTTGGTTAGTTTTTCAAGTGCAACCTGGTCACCCGCTTTAATTCGCTGTGCCAACTCTACTTCTTCATCTGCGGTAATAAGGTCTACCTTACCAATTTCTTGTAAATACTTGTCTAAAGAAGCGGTTTCTCTATTGGTCACCTGCTTGGTAATCTTAAGCTGTCTCATGAATGTCTTCTGAATTAATTGGGGCTACCTAATGATTTGTTATGGGTCGCATTAGATTATACGTTCAAATCTTTAAAAGGTTACATAAAAAAGGCAGTATTATAAAAAAAATAGCCAGACCGAAGGTCTGGCTATTAAATGTAAGTGTAAAGAGCGCTTAGTCTCTTCTCGGTTTTCTATCACGATCGTTTCTGCGATCGTTTTTACGGTCACCTTCTGCTCTTGGCGGTCTGGCAACATATCCTTCAGGCTTTTCTAATAAAGCTTTTCTAGACACTTTCTCTTTTCTAGTTCTAGGGTCCTGACCAAAGTATTTTACTTCAAATTCATCGCCCATGTTTACCACGTCAGACACATTTTCAGTGCGTTCCCATGCCAATTCAGACACGTGTAACAATACTTCGTTTCCTGGAGCGTCTAAGTATTCTACTACAGCGCCAAAGTCTAACATTTTAATAACCCTCACTTTGTAAGAATCACCCACTACAGGTTTAAATGTCAACGAGTCTATCTTAGCCAATACCGCTTCAATACCTTCTGGCTCAGTTCCTAAAATCTCAATGATTCCTTCTTCTGTCACAGGATCTTCCGTCACTACAATAGTAGTTTTGGTTGTTTTCTGTAGCTCTTGAATCACTTTTCCTCCTGGTCCAATAAAGGCACCAATGTATTCGTTAGGAATTCTAGCAGTGATCATCTTAGGCGCGTAAGATTTTACTTCTGCCTTAGGGGTAGCAATCGTTTCTACCAATTTAGACAAAATGTGTAACCTACCAGCAGAAGCTTGTTTAAGGGCGTTCACTAAGATTTCGTAAGACAAACCTTTCACTTTAATATCCATCTGACAAGCGGTAATTCCGTCTGCCGTTCCGGTTACTTTAAAGTCCATATCTCCTAAGTGATCTTCATCTCCTAAGATGTCTGACAATACAGCGTATTTTCCTGAATCAGCATCTGAGATAAGTCCCATAGCAATTCCAGATACTGGTTTGATCATCTGAACCCCAGCATCCATGAGCGCCATAGTACCCGCACAAACAGTTGCCATAGAAGAAGAACCGTTAGATTCTAATACTTCACTTACCACCCTTACAGTATAAGGACAGTCTACTGGAATTTGGTTTTTAAGCGCACGTTGTGCCAAGTTTCCGTGTCCTACTTCTCTTCTAGAAGTTCCTCTTATAGGTCTTGCTTCTCCAGTGGAGAAAGGAGGGAAGTTGTAGTGGAGGTAGAATTTTTCTTCTCCCTCGTAAGAAGGCATGTCTATTTTGTTGGCTTCTCTAGAAGTTCCTAAAGTTACCGTGGCCAAAGCTTGTGTTTCTCCTCTGGTGAAAATAGAAGAACCGTGCGTAGAAGGCAAATAGTCAATTTCACACCAGATAGGTCTAATCTCATCTGTCTTACGACCGTCTAATCTAAGCCCTTCATTTAAGGTAAGATCTCTTACAGCGTTTTTCTCAGTTTTGTAGTAGTATTTAGATACTAAGTCACCAAAATCTGCCAATTCTTCTTCTGAAAAACTTGCTTTAATTTCTTCTTTAATTGCGCTGAAAGCTGCAGATCTCTCGTGTTTTGCAGAACCTGCTTGAGCAATGGCGTATACTTTGTCGTAAGCCATGTCATGAATCTTAGCCGCTAAAGCCTCGTCTTCTCTTTCTGACGCATACTCACGTACTTCTTTTTTTCCAAATGCCTCTGCCAATCTAATTTGAGCAGCACATTGCACTTTAATGGCGTCATGAGCGAATTTAATGGCTTCTACCATTTCTTCTTCGCTAATTTCTAGCATTTCCCCTTCTACCATCATCACTGAATCTGCAGAAGCACCAATCACCATATCAATATCAGACACTTCTAACTGAGCTCTGGTAGGGTTAAGGATAAATTTTCCGTCTATGCGTCCTACCCTTACTTCAGAGATAGCACATTCGAAAGGAAAATCAGACAATTGAATGGCTGCAGAGGCTGCCAATCCTGCCATAGCATCCGGCATAACATCTTCATCATGAGACATTAATTGGATCATTACCTGCGTTTCTGCATGGTAATCTTTTGGGAATAAAGGACGTAATACCCTGTCTACCAATCTCATGGTAAGTACC
>JAQWTF010000076.1:0-5156 GCA_029242825.1 Flavobacteriaceae bacterium
ACCCAGTTTAAAAATAAAGAGGCACTCAGTATTTTTACATTCTGAAATACTTTGGGCAAAAGGGCGTAATTGACCTTGGCAAGTGGCGGGTACATCATGACAATGAGCCCAATGGCAATAGGAATATTAGTGGTCCCCACACTCAATCTATTTATAAAAAGAGGGAAGTATGGAAAAATATACCCAATTCCCACACCCAAAAGCATGGCTAAAAAAATCCAAAGGGTGAGGTATTGGTCTAAAAAGGATAATTGCTTTTTCATGGCTTAGGAAATTCGAGAAAATACATATTTGAGTTCTGTGGCTATTTGAATGCTGCGTTCCAAGTACACACTTTCTTGCTGTGGCGTCCCATCAGAGGCTTTTGGATCTTTGTAAGTGAGCCCAATTCGCTGCTCTGCTCCAGCAATAAAAGGGCAGCCCTGATCTGCAGCGTCGCAAGTCATAATGGCCGCAAAGCCATTAGAGGGATTTACAGCATGGTCTAATGTTTTAGAAAAACCCAGGAGTGCTAGACCACTTTCTGAATAGTGTATGGAATACACCGGGTTTACCCCCTCAGATACAGGGTGAATTTCAAAGCCCTGTGTTACTAAGGTTTTAACCACCATAGGATACATGGCGGTTGCCTCAGTACCCCCAGAAAAACTCAACACATGAGGCACTTTATAATAGGCTGCCATGGCCTGGGCCCAAATTTGTGACAGATGACTTCTCCTAGAGTTGTGGGTGCAAATAAAATGAAGCTTTACTGCCGCTTGAGCTGTTTTCTTTTCTTGAATAAAAGTGACCAACAGGTCTAAGATCTTTTTTCGGTCTTTGGAGAGGCCACTAAAGTCCAGGGCCTCAATAGTTTTGTATAATAGAGTAGTCATGAGATAAGGATTTAAACTAACAACAACCACTCCCTGGGGTACAGGTATTCTTGTTGACCTCTGAAAGGCTTATTTTTGGTTTTTCCGTAGGAATTCCGCAATTGTCTTTGGCCAAACAATCGGTGGCCATAGGGGTAAGTAAAAAGTGATTCCCTTGAGTCGCTATGCCATAGGTTTCAATAGTTTGCCCTTGAAATTCCACTTCAATAGGCAGGTCTCCAATAGCCAGGGATTTTTGGGCCATCTCTATTATGGAAATTAGTTTTTCCGGATGAAGCCTGTGGTCGTAATCCTCGGCAGACCAAAGTTGAAAGTTTATCACCGAATTAGAGCGCAGGGTTCCACCACAATCTATAAAGTCTCGAGTCACTTTCCCTACCTCGGTGACATGAAAATAAGGAGGGACAAAGGTACCATTAGGCAATTGAAACCCGATCGTTTCCATTTTTTTTAATTCGTTTATGAATGCTAATAGTGTCATAGTGTATATTTTAAATTAACAACAATCATTGGAAGTAGGCATACCGGAGGCGAATAGACCGGCAAAAGACTCGTTGGCCTGCTGCCAAGCTTCAGTGTCTATGCAATAACAAACGCTCGTTCCTGAAATATTCCCCTTGATGAGTCCGGCTTGCTTTAAGACGCTTAAGTGTTGAGAAATAGTGGGTTGGGCTAAACCAATCACTAACACTAAGTCCCCACAAATACAGCTGTCTTGTTTTATAAGATGCTTTAAAATGGCTAATCTAGCCGGGTGTGCAAGCGCTTTTGCGGTGGAAGCAAGGCTGTTGTCTAGATCCGTAAAAATAGCCGTTTTAGTGAGTCCCATATCTTTATATTATTACATTGCAATATTACGATAAAAGGATTAGACAAAAAAATATTTATCATTCCCTTTATTTAATTTGTACATTTAAGTACCAATAAATCTCTTATGAAAAGAAGTACTTTTTTAAAGCAAAGTAGTGCATTAGCTGCTTTAGCATTCGTTCCAAGCAGTTGTAAGATCTCCTTTTCCAATACTTCTTTTCCTTTAGGACTACAACTCTACACGGTAAGAGATTTTATGGCTAAAGACCCTTTAGGGACCCTCAAGAAATTAAAAGCTATGGGGTATTCTGATTTTGAGAGCTATGGCTTTGACACCCTCAATAAAACCTACTACGGCTATAGTGCCACCGAATTCAAGACTATTTTAGAAGACTTAGAATTGAGCACTTACACCGGTCATTATGGACTTCCTGGGCTAATGGAGGCTTCAGAAATAGCCCTAAAAAACTATGTAGACGCTTGTATTGAAGGGGCTAAAGCACTGGGAGACCACTACATTACTTGGCCCAAATTAGCAGACGCTTACCACTCTGTAGAAGGCTACAGCCTGTTGGTACAAAAACTGAATGCGATAGGCGCTCAGGTGTCTGCCGCAGGCCTAAAATTAGCCTACCACAATTTTGGTTATGACTTTAATACCTATGGCCATAAAACAGGCATGGATTGGGTACTAGAAGAAACGGATCCTGACTTGGTTAAAATAGAAGTAGATTTTTATTGGGTCATGCATGCAGGGGTCATTTCCCCTAAAGCACTGATAGAAAAAGCCCCAGGAAGGTTTCCGCTCTGGCATATTAAGGACATGGATAAAGTTACCAGAGACTATACGGAGCTTGGAAATGGGTCTATAGATTATACCAAAGTCCTTCCCAATGCCAAAACCGCTGGCTTAGAACGCTTTTATATAGAACAGGGAGGGAATTTTGCTGAAAATTCCATGCAGAGTGTTTCACAGAGCGCAAGCTATTTCAATAAACATATCCAAGGGCTCATTTAATTGCGAAATCACCCATAAATAACACCCTTAGTTTTCTTTTTGTTAAATAGCAACGCAAACAAGCCGCTATGTCCTTATAATGCCGATATTTAGGATGTGTTATAATAATAACAATCGGTATCATTTAAATTTACCCTCATGCAACAACAGCGTCTAGAAGTATTCAAGAAAACAGTTAATAATACATTTAACGTATACAACAGTCTTTTTTTAAATCTCCCTTACCGCAATATTGAAAATGTTGGGATGCTTATTCCACTCCTATTAGACCAAAGCAAAAAAGGTTTGGACGCTGGAAAAAATCCACAGCAAATTTTGGAGGGGTTTTTTAAGGATTATGCCGGACTCACTACAGAAGAATCTCAGATAGATTTTATGTTTCGTATTATCCAGTACGTGGAACGCCAAGTAGTGCTGTACGACAGTGTAGAAGACGCCGCATTTCCAAAGTTACACAAGCACAGTTCCTCTTTGAGCATTAAAGACTATTTCCAGATTATTGACAAAAACAAAAACTGGGATGAGGTAGCAGAGAAACTCTCTAACTTCAGTGCTCGAATTATTCTCACCGCCCACCCTACCCAATTTTACACCCCTGCTGTATTGGATATTATGGCAGATCTAAGAAAACTGATCCTTGAGAATAACATTACGGAAATAGATAAGAGCCTACAACAATTGGGGCTTACCTCCTTACTAAACAGTAAAAAGCCCACTCCTTTAGACGAGGCAAAAAACATCATTCATATTTTAAGGAATGTGTATTATGACGCCATAGGAGACCTTTTTTCTCATATAAAAACAAATATCCCACAAGTAAATTTCAACAATTACAATATTGTTAAACTAGGGTTCTGGCCAGGCGGGGATAGGGATGGAAATCCTTTTGTCACCACAGAAATGACGGATCAGGTAGCAGATGAACTAAGGACCACGCTCATGAAGTGTTACTATAAAGACCTCAAAGCCCTGCATCAGAAATTGAGTTTCACAGCCCTTCAAGAGCCCTTAATAGGCCTTAGAAAAGCATTATACAACAGTATGTTTGATCCGAATGCATTGGTGTCTTATGACTTTTTGGTGGGGGAACTACAGAAAATCAAAGACCTCTTAGTCTCTAAATACTTTGGATTATACCTAAAAGACTTAGACGCGTTATTAGATAAAGTAAAAATCTTTAAAACCCACTTTGCCACCTTAGACATTAGACAAGACCACAGCATACATTACAATAGTATTAGCGCTATATTAAAACATGCAGGTGTTATTAAGGAATCTTTAGAGGAGCTTTCCCCAGACGAACTCACTGATAAATTACTCCATTTAACGCTAGAAGTACAGCCTGATGAATTTGAAGATCCCTTGGTTTCAGACACCTTAAAAAACATCAGAAACCTTAAAAACATTCAAGCCAAAAACGGTCAAGACGGTTGCAATAGGTACATTATTAGTAATTCAGAAGACAAATTTTCTGTGTTATTTGTTTGGGCTTTATTCAGGTGGTCGGGATACAAAGAAGCAGACATACATTTTGACATTGTTCCCCTTTTTGAAACCATGCACGGGATGGATACGTCTGAGCAAAGTATGCATGACCTCTTCCAGACAGCTCCTTATATGGCGCATGTAAATAAGAGGGGGAATAAACACACCATCATGCTTGGTTTCTCAGATGGGACAAAAGATGGGGGCTATGTAAAAGCCAACTGGTCTATTTTAAAAACTAAAGAAAACCTAACAAGCGTTTGTAAGCAATACGAGGTAAGCGCGGTCTTTTTTGACGGACGTGGGGGGCCACCAGCAAGAGGCGGTGGTAAAACACATAGATTTTATGCCGCACAAACCAAGGACATTGCCAACAACGAAATACAACTAACCATCCAAGGGCAAACCATCACGAGTACTTATGGCACTAGAGAGCAGTTTGTATACAACTGCGAACAACTTTTAACCGCCGGATTGTCCAACAATATTTTTGGAAAAGAAAACACCATTTCTCAGCAGCACAGGGACTTGATGGAGGAACTCTCTGAACGAAGCTTTGCCAAATATGACGCCCTAAAGCAGCATGACAAATTCATGCCCTATTTAGAAAATAGAAGCACCCTTAAATATTACACCAAAGCCAATATTGGTTCAAGGCCAGGAAAAAGAGGCCAAAAAGCCAAATTAGAACTCTCTGATCTAAGGGCCATTTCTTTTGTGGGTTCTTGGAGCCAACTCAAACAAAATGTACCTGGGTACTTTGGTATTGGGTCTGCCATTGCTTCTTTGGAAGCAGAGGGCAAACTGGGAGCACTACAGGAAATGTTTAAAGAGGTTCCTTATTTTAAAGCGCTCATGCAAAACAGTATGATGGCTTTAGCCAAGTGCTATTTTGAACTCACCAGCTATATGAAAGAAGACCCAGAATACGGAGATTTCTGGCAGATACTTTATGATGAATACACCCT
>JAQWTF010000079.1:0-29628 GCA_029242825.1 Flavobacteriaceae bacterium
GCTACTACGTCTGCAAAATAGGTCTGATGGTTGCTCACAAAAAGCACATTTTCTCCAGGTAAATCTTTAATGATCTCCGAACCTTCAATATCTAAGGTATTAAAACCCTTATACCTTTGGTGAGAGAGTACACCTAAGTAACGAATCAATAATTTTTTTATAAATAAAATATGACCAAAAGGGTTTCTTTTTATGAAAGGCATAGAATTGGTTTAAATTAGAAAGCAATACAAAACTGTAAGAATTACCTTCCAAGACAAGTGGCTAAAATACAAAAATAACCTATAAGACGTCATTTAAAATTGTGCGTATTTCACTGAGCATCATGGCTGTCGCTCCCCAGACCCACTCGTCTCCAATCGCAAAACCAGGAACTTTTACTTTAGCAGATTGAGACAACTGTACCCACTGGCTTGTAACAATGTCTTCTCTAACCAATACAGATAAAGGTACTTCTATAACAGAATGCACCTCTGAGGTTTCTAATACAAAAGGTAATTGTTTGTCGTAGAGTGCCATAAAGGGCTGAACTATAAAATTACTTGGTGGAATATATAGGGAACTAAGCGCTCTGACAGACCTAATCTGAGTTTTTAAAATGCCTACTTCTTCATAGGCTTCTCTAAGTGCCGTCTCTTTTAAATCAAGATCATACGATTCATATTTGCCTCCAGGAAGCGCTATCTGATGGGCATGAACCCCATTTCCACCCTGTCTCTTAATCAACAATAAATGGGTTTCCTCATTTAGATCAGGATAAAAAGCAGCCAAGACTGCTGCTTTTTTTGGACTTTCACTAAATGTGTCTGGGTGCTTTAGTATTTGGTCGCGTTGTGCCCACATCATTTTTAAATGACTCGGCCTACCTGGTAGCGGCTTTTTTTCTATTTTTGAAAGAATGTCTGAGAATACACTAAATTTCATGAGCAATACAAAATTACTATTTCAAATTTGTTTGGGCCTAATTATTTTAATGGGAAGTTGTCAATCGGAGAAGAAATCTCAAAACTCCCAGCATAATAAAGTGAATTTAGTGTCCGAAAAACAGCTCATAAAAGACAGCTTGGTCAAAGAGACCTCAGTGGCTAAAAAAGATACCGTCTTTAAACTCAACGAAGACAATGTAATAGACTTTTTTTATGGGTATAAACAAAACCTTACAGAAACCAAAGTCCGATTAGAAACTTCATTTGGCAATATTGTGATAGACCTATACGACAATGTGCCCTACCACAAAGCAAACTTTATTTATCTGGCCAAGGAAGGCTACTTTAACAACACCTATTTTCACAGAGTGGTAAAGGGATTTATTATCCAAGGCGGGAATGCAGATAATAAAAAAACTGCAGACAAAAGAAGGGCAATTGGCCGGTATTTACTCCCACCAGATACTAGAAAGGGACATTCACACCATCGTGGCGTAATCTCTATGCCGAGTAGTGAAAATGACAACCCCCACAAATTAGCTTCCCCTTATGAGTTTTTCATTGTAGTGACGGACCCAGGATCCTATCATTTAGACGGAGATTACACCCCCTTTGGTGAAGTGATTGAAGGGATGGATGTGGTAGATAAAATAAACCAACAGGAAGTAGAAGCCGGGGACTGGCCAGTACAAAACATTTATATCAATAAAGCAGTGGCATTCTAGAAAGTGTGCCAATACCTGTATAAACTAAGCAGGCCTATTAGCTTAAAATTAAATTTACACCTATTATTATCCTATTACACCAGACCCTAAGAGTGCGGTCCCTACGTACCATGCTACAAATTGTCCTGCAGTAATGGCAGACTGGGCACTTTCAAAACGCACATATAGACCTTGATCTGTAGCGAATAAGGTCGCCTTTTCTAATGCCTGCCTATAGCGTATTCTGGCCATAACCTCCAAGGTCTGTCCTGGCTTAATTGCTAAGTCTGGACGCACCCAATGCACTTCTGAAGCAGTTACGAACAGCGTATTTCTATATAGCCCTGGATGAGATTTACCCTGACCAGTATATATGACATTTTCATTTACGTCGGTAGCTATCACAAATAGTGGCTCTTTTGTACCTCCTACATTTAATCCTTTACGTTGGCCATTGGTAAAGTAATGAGCGCCTTGGTGCTCCCCTACTTGCTTTCCGTCTGTAACTTTATAAGTGATTTTTTTGGAAGCGTACTCCAAGGCTGCTTCTTGATCTTTGAATTCTGGAGGTGTTTTATGATATTCTGAAAAGGAGGAAGGGATTTCAATAATCACCCCTTTTTTAGGTTTTAATTGTTGCTGTAAAAAATCTGGTAATCGAACTTTTCCAATAAAACACAATCCTTGAGAATCCTTTTTCCCTGCGGTGATAAGACCAGCTTTGGCAGCAATTTCTCTAACCTCGGGCTTTAATAAGCGCCCTATTGGAAAAAGCGTTTTAGACAATTGTTCCTGTGACAGTTGACACAAAAAATACGATTGATCCTTATTAGGATCCGCACCAGCTTCTAAGTTATATACCTTTTCTCCACTGGCTAAAGTCTGTATGGTTTTTTGGCAGTAATGCCCTGTAGCCACATAATCTGCTCCAAGATCTAAAGCGATCTTCATGAATACGTCAAACTTAATCTCCCTGTTGCAAAGTACGTCTGGATTAGGGGTCCTTCCCATCTCGTACTCATGGAACATATAATCTACTATCTTTTCCTTATACTGCTCACTGAGGTCTACTGTTTGGAAAGGAATACCCAATTTTTCTGCGACAATAAGGGCGTCATTGCTGTCTTCTAACCAAGGACATTCGTTGGAGATAGTCACGGAGTCGTCATGCCAGTTCTTCATAAACAAGCCTATGACTTCATACCCCTGCTCTTTGAGCAAATAGGCAGTGACACTAGAGTCTACTCCTCCTGAGAGGCCTACAACAACTTTTTTCATCTTGATTAATTAAATGGACACGCGGCTATTATGCCAATTCAAGGTTCAATATGAGTGGCTTGTATATTTACAAACTCTTGAAACTTTAGCGCTGCTTTTTTTGTGCTTCTGCTTGCTCCATAATCTCTCTCATTTTACTTTGGAACTTCCCTTCTTTTTTAGGCTTCTCTTTGTTGGCCTGTATGCGAGCATGGATCTTGTCGTCGTCTAGAATGAAATTCTTTATGGCCAACATAATGAATATGGTAATTAGGTTGGAAACGAAATAATACAAACTCAATCCAGAAGCGTAACTGTTGAAGAATATAAGCATCATCACGGGAGATAAATACAAGATAAACTTCATATTAGGCATTCCAGGTTGTGTTGGCATATTTTGCCCTGTTGTCATCATCATATAAAAGAATATGGCTACCGAGGCTAGAATAGGAAATAAACTCACATGATCCCCATAAAAAGGAATGCTAAAAGGCAATTCCAAAATAGTGTCATAGGAAGATAAATCGTCTGCCCAAAGGAAAGACTTTTGTCTCAACGCAAATGAGGTGGGGAAAAACATAAAGAGTGCATAGAAAATAGGCATTTGAATTAAAGCAGGTACACAACCACTCATAGGATTTACCCCAGCCTTGTTATAGAGCTTCATGGTTTCCTGCTGCTTTTTCATAGCATTGTCTTTGAACTTGTCATTGATCTCAGTAATTTCTGGCTTTAACACCTTCATCTTAGCCTGAGATAAATAAGACTTATAAGTTACTGGAGACATGAGCAAACGCACCAAAATAGTCATGACAATAATGGCAATTCCATAAGGTAAATAACCACTTAAAAAGGTATAGGTTGGTGTAAACACATAGCGGTTAATCCATCCAAAGATTCCCCAACCAAAAGGAATAGAATCTTCTAAGCCAAGTGTGGGGAATTTCGCCAACTCTTTAACGTCTGTTGGCCCTAAATAAACATTCATATCGTAGTCCAACACTCCACCAACTAATTGCAAAGGTGCTTTGGTCTCGTATATTTTAGTGTAACCAATGGTTTTAGATTCTTCTTTAATGAGGTTGGTACTGTTAAAACTAGCCGTCTCCAATGCAGGAGAAAAAGCCATGATAGTACTAAAGAAGTGCTGTCTGTAAGACACCCACTCCACCGCTTGTTCGGTAGCGTCGTCATCTGAACTGTCAGAGAGTTTGTCTAGTTTGTCTTCTTCAAATTTATAGTTTAAACGCGTATATCTATTCTCGTATTGAACACTCTTTGAGTGCCTAATTGTTTTTAAATCCCACTGTAATTGAGGGTCCTGAGTTGGATTAAAAAAACCAGAGAGCCCTACGGACTTAATTTTAAAATCTAACATATACCCATCCTTAGGAAGGCTATATTCAAATAGCAGGTATTCCGTATCAGAGATTTTTGCCTTCATAGACAATACGGAACCTTGGTCACTTGAAGAGGTGAAGGGCTCAAAATACAAGTCTTTGGTCTGAATGATTCTATTGTCTTGAGTAGTAAAACTAATATTAAATATAGCGTTACCATCCTTTATTAAATAAACCGGCACAGAGTCGTAAGTGTTGTATTTCTTATTTTGAGCCAAAACCAATTGCCCTCCTTTATGAGACACTTCTACCCTTAAGGCATCGTTCTCTAACAAAGTATTTCCAGGGACGATTGGCGTAAAGGAAAAGGCCCCCATAGAAGATTTATAAGCAGCCACTGCAGTACTATCTGTAGGGTTAATATCCTGAATGGATTGGGCTGCTTGGGTATAATCTGCTTCTTGTGAAGTAGAAGAACTTTCTTGAATTGCAGCTGCTTCTTTCTCTGCTTGTTGTTTTGCGGCAAGCTCCTCCGGAGTAGGCTGATTGATGTAAAACATGTAAATCAGTATTACAAAAATAAGTCCAAAACCTATTAGGGAGTTTACGTCTAACTTCTTCTCTTCCATAAATATATTATATGTCGTGTCTGTTTAAAAGACAGGGGTAAATTTACTATTAATTTTTTATCCTCAATTAGGCTGTTGCATGTGCCAATGCAGCTTTAACAAAATGCACAAATAAAGGATGTGGGTTGGCTACCGTACTCTTGTATTCTGGATGGTACTGCACACCCACAAACCACGGATGACTTGGGATTTCAACAATCTCAACCAAAGCTGTCTCTGTGTTAATTCCTGAAGCAACCATCCCTTTGGCCTCTAAAGCTTCTTTATAATCATTATTAAATTCAAATCTGTGCCTGTGGCGTTCAGATATTTTAGAGGCATTTCCATAAACAGTACTGGCCAAAGTATTGGGCAATAGGGTGCAATCCCAGGCACCTAATCTCATGGTACCTCCTTTATGGGTCACTTCTTTTTGCGTTTCCATAAGGTTTATTACAGGCTCAGATGTTTCTGGGGCCATTTCTGTGGAATTAGCTTCTGTAATTCCCAATACATTCCTAGTGTATTCTATCACAGCCATTTGCATACCGAGACAAATTCCTAAAAATGGAATACCTTCCTCTCTAGCGTACTGTACCGCTTTGATCTTCCCTTCAATTCCTCTTTCTCCAAAGCCAGGGGCCACCAAGACTCCGTGTAATCCCTTTAACTTTTTAGACACATTTTCTACCGTGAGGTATTCAGAATGAATAGAGACTACTTTAACCTTTACTTCGTTGGCTGCACCAGCGTGAATAAAAGCTTCTAAAATAGACTTATAGGAATCTTGAAGCTCCACATATTTTCCAATTAGGCCAATAGTGATGGTGTCTTTTGGATTCTTGAGTTTGGTTAAAAACTCATTCCATTGGTCCAAGTCTGGAACAACAGTATCTTCTAAATTTAATTTTTGCAAAGTCACTGTATCCAATCCTTCTTCTTGCATGAGAACAGGAACGTCATAAATGGTAGAAGCATCTATAGACTGAATCACAGCCTCTTTCTTAACATTGCAAAACAAGGCTAGTTTTTGCTTAATATCTTCAGATATTTCGTGTTCTGTTCTACACACGAGAATGTCTGCTTTTATACCACTCTCCATTAATGTTTTTACGGAGTGTTGTGTGGGCTTGGTTTTTAATTCTCCAGCAGCACTGAGGTAAGGCACTAAAGTAAGGTGAATAACAATACCGTTGTTGTCGCCTAATTCCCAGAGTAATTGTCTTACTGCCTCTATGTATGGCAGGGATTCTATATCTCCAACAGTACCTCCAATTTCAGTAATCACAATGTCATAATCGCCTGTGTTACCCAACAATTGAATACGGTCTTTAATTTCATTGGTGATATGAGGAACTACTTGAACTGTTTTTCCTAGGAATTCTCCCCTGCGTTCTTTTTCAATGACAGACTGATAAATCCTTCCTGTAGTAACATTATTAGCTTGAGAGGTATTTACGTTTAAAAAACGCTCGTAATGCCCCAAGTCTAAGTCTGTTTCTGCACCGTCATCTGTGACGTAACACTCTCCATGCTCATAGGGATTTAAAGTACCTGGATCTACATTGATGTATGGATCTAACTTCTGGATGGTGGTCCTATAGCCTCTGGCCTGAAGTAGCTTGGCCAATGAAGCCGCTATAATTCCTTTTCCTAAAGAGGAGGTTACCCCTCCAGTAACAAAAATGTACTTTGTTTGTGACATGCGTTTGCTTGGATTATTAACGCGAACAAAAATACAAATTGCTAAGGGAATTAGGGGGAATTATTTAGGAAATTCTTTGCGAATCCTGCGAATCATATCTTCCAAGCCATTTTCTTTAATTTCCATGGTCGCTGCAAGCAAAGTTCCAAGCTTCCCTGCAGGAAATCCCTTTTGTCTAAACCAGACCAAATAGTATTCTGGAAGCTCTGTGAGATAACGGTCTTGATACTTCCCAAAGGGCATTCTGTAGTGGGCTAATTCAAGTAAAGCTTCTTTTTGTGGGTCCTGAGGCATGGTGTAAATAAAATGATTTATATTTAGCTAACCAACTAAAATGACAACATGAAGAGAAGAAAATTTTTAAATACTGCGGCCTTATCTGCTGCTACATTAGCCACTTTTCCGCTTCATGGAAAAGATATAGACCCATCTGACAAAACAAGCCCTTTGAAAAACAACCTAAATCACGCGGTTTGCCATTGGTGTTATTCAGATATACCACTTGAAGATTTTCTCATTGCGGTAAAAAAAATAGGGGTTAAAGGGGTAGATCTTATGGGACCCAAGGAATGGCCACTACTAAAAAAACACGGTATTCACAGTAGTATGTGTAATGGGGCAGAAATTTCACTGACCAAAGGATGGAATGACCCACAATATCATGAAGTACTCATTCGAAATTATCGGGAAATGATTCCTAAGGTATCGGCCGCAGGCTATACCAACCTCATCTGCTTTAGCGGTAATAGGGAGGGTAAATCTGACGCTGAAGGGCTGGCCAATTGCATTGCTGGTTTAAAACAAGTTATACCTCTGGCTGAGGCGCATGGTGTGGTGTTGCAAATGGAGCTCTTTAACCAACAAAACCATCCAGATTATATGTGTGATAGTACTGCCTGGGGGGTAGCACTTTGTAAGGGTCTAGGCTCTGATCATTTTAAATTACTCTATGACATTTACCATATGCAAGTTCAGGAGGGCGATATTATAAAAACCATTAGAGACCACCACCAATATTTAGGTCATTATCACACGGCGGGTGTTCCAGGTAGAAATGAAATAGATGAGCGCCAAGAATTGTATTATCCCGCTATTATGAAGGCTATTCTAGCTACTGGATACAAGGGATATGTAGCACAGGAATTTATCCCTAAAGACACTGACAAACTCGCTTCTCTAAAAAAAGCCATTGAAATTTGTGATGTGTAGTTAGATGCTTAATGCCTTATTTTTAACAGTAATGTTCTATTCTATCAGCTTAACATCCATTTCCTCATAGGTCATGATAAAAGACGCTTGGTTGTAAAAACCACTAGACCTATTTGAGTCAAGAGAAAAAAGTGGGCTGTATTGAAAAATATGATCCACATACCAGGTGGGTCCCATTTGCGCTTGTGCTGCAAGAATCCCATTGGGGTGAGCCATTTTTAACACCAAATCCATAGTAAGGTCAAACCCTCTGACGGTAAGCGGGTCTGGAAAAGAACCAAATTTTCGCTCGTAAGCCCTTGTGAAAGGAGTCTCACGGGTATTTTTATAAAAAGTTGGGAAAGTAAACTGAAGGGCAGATAAATGCTGGTTGTCTATCACATCATTTTCAAAAGCCTTATTGGTATTGGTGGTGAACATCTTAATTTTCACCTTCTCTGTAATATTGGCATTTAGAATAGAGCTGACACTAGACACCAATTTTAAATTTTGCGACTCCACAAATACCCAATTGGGAATTACCGAGTCTAGTTCCGTTGCAAAAGTATCTATCTCAACAGAAATATTATTGATCAGCTCCACTTCAAAAGTCCTTGGGAATATGTTTTTTATTGCAGCGGCTGCTGTGGTGTTTTCTGCATCTGCAATAAGAAATACTTTCTCACCTCCGTAGGTTTTCTGAGCAAAAGACAGTAATTTTTCTCTGAGTACACTTTCTTTAGGCACAGGGTAAAATGCTTTTTCATAATCAAATGGACCCGAAGAAACTACGGGCAAGACTGCAGGAATATTGTGCGCCCTTGCGTAATTCAGCAGCACTGACTGGTTGGAAGGTAATAAGGGACCTATGATAGCATCTGGAGGGCCCAAGGAATCTCTATGCAGCTTATTGAACAATACCGTAGCGTCTAATTGAGTATCTATGGGCCTTGGAGTGACGTATATCCCAAGACTTTGCAATGAATCTATGGCCATTAAAGCCCCTGTATAAAAACCGAGACTCAATTTCATGTCTCGCCTAGCTTCTATGGTTTTTTGACCCACTAATGAATCTTGATAGTTCATTTTATCTATCCTAAAGGGAAGGGCAAACATGAGCTGCATTTCATAAGGACGCAACAAACTATCTATAAAAGGTATTTGATCATAGGGCTTCACAGCCGGATAAGGATCAGTATTTACATAAACACTGTCTGGAGATACTGCTTGCTCAAAAGGATCTATTCGCCTGAAAGAAGCACTAGATTCCACTTCATTGAGGTCACTAAGACTGCTATTAATTTCTTTTTTAGGAAGTGTTATCTCTATTCCTACGGGCAATTCCATGGAATATTCAGACAAATGAGGATTTAATTTCCACAGAGAGTCTAAGGAGATACCAAAATCTTGTGCCATGTTCCATCTGCTGTCTCCGATCTTTACCCTGTAAGAGAAAAACTCAGGCACAGCATCTTTTGTCTGTGCAAATCCAAGGGACACACAAAACAACATTAGCCCAAAAAATAGCTGCTTTAGTCTATTCATATTATTCCCACTCAATGGTAGCAGGTGGCTTTGAACTAATGTCGTATACCACTCTGTTTACCCCTTTTACTTTGTTGATAATATCGTTAGATATCTTTTGCAATAATTCATATGGAAGGTTCACCCAATCTGCTGTCATACCGTCGGTACTTTCCACAGCCCTTAGCGCTACGCACTTTTCATAGGTGCGCTCGTCTCCCATAACGCCAACACTCTGCACAGGAAGGAGTATAGCACCGGCTTGCCACACCTTGTCGTACCAACCTGATTGCTTTAATGCTTGAATAAAAACAGCGTCTACTTCTTGAAGAATGGCTACCTTTTCTGCAGTAATATCTCCCAAGATACGAATGGCCAATCCTGGACCTGGAAAAGGGTGTCTTCCCAATAAAGCCGCGTCTATTCCTAAGCTAGCTCCTACCCTTCTCACCTCATCTTTAAACAACATTCTAAGCGGCTCTACCACTTTTAATTTCATATAATCTGGCAAACCTCCCACGTTGTGGTGGCTCTTAATGGTTGCAGAAGGACCTCCAGTGGCAGAGACAGACTCTATTACATCTGGATAAATGGTTCCTTGAGCCAACCAAGTAGCGTCTTTTACTTGCTGAGATTCCGCGTCAAAAACATCAATAAACGCACCTCCAATCGCTTTGCGTTTTTTCTCTGGATCAGATTCTCCTTTAAGTGCATTCAAGAATCGTGCCGACGCGTCTACCCCTTTCACATTTAATCCCATCCCCTGGTATTGATCCAACACTTCACTAAATTCATTTTTTCTAAGCAAACCGTTGTTCACAAAAATACAGTGTAGGTTAGCGCCTATGGCTTTATGAAGTAAAACAGCAGCAACAGTAGAATCTACCCCTCCTGAAAGACCCAGAATTACTTTATCCGTCCCAATCTGGGCTTTTAATTTAGCGACTGTTTCTTCTACAAAAGCATCTGGGGTCCAATCCTGAGCCACTCCAGCAATTTTCACTAAGAAATTTTCCAAGAGTTTTTTACCATCGGTAGAATGGTATACTTCTGGATGAAACTGAATGGCATAAGTATCTTCGCCCTCAATTTTATAAGCCGCATTTTGAACATCATGCGTACTGGCCAAAAGCTTCCCTCCAGTAGGCAGTGTTTTAATGGTATCTGAATGACTCATCCAAACTTGACTCCCCTCAGAAATACCCGCTAAAAATAATTCTCCAGAAGCGACAAAAGACAAATTTGCCCTTCCGTATTCTCTGGTATTTGAAGGTGCCACTTCTCCTCCTTTAAAGTGGGCCAAATATTGGGCACCATAACAAACACCCAAAAGGGGTAACTTACCCTTAATTCCGTCTAAATTAGGATGTGGAGCGTCTTCTCCTCTCACTGAATGAGGAGATCCAGAAAGGATCACAGCCTTGAAACCACTGAGGTCTTCTGGTGGCTTGTTATAGGGTTTAATTTCAGAGTAAATATTCAATTCTCTAACCCTTCTAGCAATAAGCTGGGTGTATTGAGAACCGAAATCTAGGATGAGGACTTTATTTTGCATGGGCAAAAATAATAATTTGATGTTTAGGGTCGCCCACTTTTTAGTATATTTAATAGAAATTTAGGTTTTGAAAAATAGTTTTAGCCATCCTGATCATTTTATTGCATTTATCCATTCCATTTTTGCGCTCAGAAATAGCGATAAAAACCATTGGTTAAAAAAAGGAGTCTTGGCTACCACCAGCGTAACAGGTATTCCATCTGCAAGAATGGTCATTATTAGGGGCGTAAACGAAAAAATACACCTAGAAATTCACACAGATGCAAGAAGCAACAAAGTATTAGACCTCCAAATAAACCCACAGGCTGAAATTTTATTTTACGACCCACTCACTGAAATACAACTCAAATGTTTTGGTGGGGTAAAAATGATTCATTCAGGGCCTCTGGCCGATGCCGCTTGGGAGAAAATTCCTGAATCCTCTAAAAAACAATACACCACCTTACTAGCTCCAGGTACGGTCATTGATCATTCTAAAGCGCTCGCTTACAAAGCCCACAGGCATTTTTGTATTATCACTTTAGAAACCCATTGTATAGAGTACCTTAAACTTGGAGACCCACACCAAAGAGTGAGGTGGGCTTTAAAAGATGGCGAGGGTATTTTGGAGAATTTAGTCCCATAAGTTTTGGGCTGCTTTACGCATGCTAGACTTTAAAACACCTCTATAACTACTTCATAGTATCTAAAATATCTGTGATATCTTTTAGGGTCGTATCTGGGTTAATAAAGCAAAAACGCGCCACTGTTTCCATCGTTCCTTGATGCTTAAACTTTGTTGGAGTGACCAAAGCGAATTTTTTTTCCAGATTTTGATACGTCCATTCTCTATAATCTTCAGGGGTCCATCCTTTCCTTCTAAACAATACACAAGACAGGTTTTCTGGAATAACCATTTCTACGTGAGGAGCCTCTGCAATTTTTTGAGCTGCTAGCTTGGCCAGTAAAATGCCTTGTTCTACTGCCCATTCATATTTAGCGGTACCATGCATGGCTAATGAGAACCACAAAGGCAAGCCTCTCACTCTTCTGGTCAATTGTATTTGGTAGTCAGAGGGATTAAACCCTGCTGCCCCTTCATCTTTAAAAATATCTAGATAAGAGCCTTCTTGGCTGTGTGCCGCTCTAGCCAACTCAGGTTGTTTATAAATAATGGCCCCACAGTCATAAGGAGAGAACAACCATTTGTGCGGGTCAATCGTAATACTGTCTGCACGCTCAATACCTACAAATAAATCCCTCACGGAAGGCGCCGCCAAAGCACCACCGCCGTAAGCTGCGTCTACATGAAACCAAAGATGGTTTTCTTCACAATAGGTAGCCACTCCAGCTAAATCATCTATAATACCTGCATTGGTTGTTCCGCCTGTGGCTACAACAGCAAAAACACGTTCTTGAGCCTCTGCACTTAATTGGGAGACCACATTTTCTATATCTCTTGAGGTCATAGCTGTTTCTGTAGGAACCAAAAGTACTTCTGCGTCAATGACCTTAGCCATAGATTTCACGGAAGAATGTGCCCCACTAGAGGTGACCATAATACCTTTTTTGTTTAGATTCTTAGGATCTTTTCTCCAATGTTCTCTTGCGGTAACCATAGCAGATAAATTGGCTGCAGTTCCACCACTAGTAAATACACCAAAAGCGCCTTTCGGAAGCCCTGTAAGAGATACAAGCCACTCCATAGCTTCATTCTCACAGTAAATACCGCCGGCACCCTCCATCCAATAGGCACCGTGAATACTAGAAGCCGCAGTGACCAAATCAAAAAGAATGGACGCTCTTGTTGGTGCTGCAGGAACAAATGCCAAATGTCTAGGATGGTCAATGGGAATAGTGGCTTTCACCAAAACATCTTTAAAAAGCGCAAAAGCTTTCTCTCCACCAATACCTTTCTCATTAATAGTCTCTCCAACCAAAGCCCTGAGATCTTCTTCCTTCATAGGTTTACCTAATTCTGGATTGGTTTTTGTTATTCTACCCAAGACATACTTCATAATGTCTAAGGTCATATCTACTACATTAATATCAATATTATGCATGCTTAAAGTTGAATTTGATTATAAACTAATGACAGAGAAACCGTTTTTCAAAGGGTCCAACTCTTTTTGAAGGGTATGGAGCAGTTGGCTGCCGTATTGAGCATAGAATTCTGAAAAGTTAGTGCTTCTTTCCTGAAGTGATTGCCCAGGAAACAAGGATTCATGTAGCTGAGACAGGCGGGCTACTTGATCTTTTAGTTTTCTTTTTTGGGCGAGAAGCAGTTTTTTTTCAAGCGAATTAATCCCTTTTAATTGCTTTACTTCCTGGGCTTGAACCGCCCCTAAAAAAGAAGCATCAGTCTCTTGTGCAAGCTGTTGTAATGATAGAAATTGTTTGTGAAGTTGGTCTCTAAAATCACTTAAATCTAACTCTATATTAGATATGGCTCTAATCTTTTTATTAATCAGTGGATCTCTTTTAAGAAAAAGATCTTCTGTAGTAAGTCCCATTTTGCGCCATTTATGCAGCTGTTTCTCAGACATTAATAGGGCTGAATTCCTAAGCATTAATACTGGGAATAACACGCCATGACTGTTAAAATAGTCCTTGAGCTCTAGCCAATAAGCCAATTCCCCTCCGCCTCCAGTGTACGCAATATTTGGAAGTATCAATTCTTGATACAATGGCCTTGCAATAACATTAGGAGAGAAGTTTTCAGGATTTGAGGCAATATGTGCCTTCATCTCAAGCGGAGTGAAAAATTTCTTGGTATTCAGCACTTCAAAACCGCCTTCAACAGCTACAATCCGTTCCCTTAAACCGTCTTCCATATAAAAATAGTTAATAGGTCTAGGGTTTACTTGAACATGATAGCCCTCTTTTATTAAAGATTGGGCTGTCTGAGTGACTTTATGATAGGCCAACTGTTCAAAAAGGTCCTTTTCAATATGGGGAATAAGCATTTTTTTTAATGCAGGATGGTCTCCGTCAATCACTACCAAACCTTTATCCCCAAATAAGGTATGGGCAAAATATCTGGTGGCTTTAGCCAAAGTGGGCTGCTTTACGTAGGCGTCTTCAAAAAGGTTTAATAAGTATTGTGCATTCTTATGAGTTCCTAATAAAGCTTCTAAAGCTGGCAAAATAGCTTCCAAGCCTTTAGTACCATATCGCCCTACAGGGCCTGAAATTTTATGCTCAGGGGTCCATTGCAACTTAACCCCTTTGACTTTGAAAAAATTAATTTCTTCAAAATCGTGGTCTTCAGTAGCCATCCAATACACAGGAACAACAGCGCCCAATGTCTTTTGATCGGAAAGTGCTTCTGCTAAATTAATCACCGAAATAATTTTGTATAAGAAATAAAGGGGGCCACTGAAAAGGTTTAACTGGTGGCCGGTGACTACCGTAGTTGTTTTTGCATCTCCCAGCAATTCAATTTGCTTTTCAACAACATCTACTGCTTTTAAATCCTGGTATTGCTCCCTTAAGACATCTTGTAAAACCGTACGCTGCGCCTGTGTAAAAACGGCTTTCTTTAAAGTTCTTTGCGCATTTAAGCCGGCTACATCTGGTGAATTTCCATAAAACGATCTAAGCCCTGCAGCCTGAGAAACATAGTCTTCCATTAGACTAGAAAAAACACCCGTTTTATTAAAAGGCAAACAGCCAATCTCCATAAAGCAATAATTAATAGGGTAAAGATAAAACACTCCCATGAACTATCTATAAAATTCATAAAAGATGTACATCAGCCTGCAAATATTGTGTAGATTTGAAAAGCTTAAATCAAAAACCAGATGAAAAAAACCTTTACATTACTCGCTTTTTTATGGACTTTAATAGGTGTTGGACAAGATCTCATGTCTCCATCTGAATTTTTGGGATATGAATTAGGGACGCAGTTTTCCAGACACCATCAAGTAATGGATTACTATAAATATGTCTCGAATACCCTTAAAAATCAAGTTAAATTAGACACTTATGGCTACACCAATGAGAGAAGACCTTTAGTAACCGCAATAATCTCTACGGCAGAAAACATTAAAAACCTAGAAGCCATAAGAACGGCACATTTAGACAACGCAAAAGGAACAAGTAATCCAGACAAAGCCATAGTGTGGTTGTCTTACAATGTTCACGGTAATGAAAGTGTGAGTACAGAAGCCTCAATGCAGACTATTTACGAACTGCTCACAGAAAAAAAAGGCTATTTAGAAAATACTGTAGTAATTATAGATCCATGTATTAATCCAGATGGAAGAGACCGTTATGTGAATTGGTACAACGAAAATAAAAATACCCCAAATCAAGTAGATCCAAATAGTGCAGAACACCATGAGGGGTGGCTTTCAGGAAGGGCCAATCACTATATGTTTGACCTCAATAGAGATTGGGCATGGCTCACACAGGTAGAAAGCCAACAAAGGCTCAAAGTATTTAATCAATGGATGCCACATGTGCATGTAGATTTTCACGAACAAGGGGTAGATTCTCCATATTATTTTGCCCCAGCTGCAGAACCATTTCACGAAGTGATCACTGATTTTCAAAGAGATTTTCAAACAGAGATAGGAAAAAATCACGCCAAATACTTTGACGCAAATGGATGGTTTTATTTTACCAAAGAACGCTTTGATCTACTATACCCTAGCTATGGAGATACCTACCCTACCTATAACGGAGGTGTTGGAATGACCTATGAACAAGGTGGTAGTGGAAGGGCAGGATTAGGAATTAAAACAAGCATTGGAGACACCTTAACTTTAAAAGACAGAATTGCCCACCACCACACCACAGGACTTTCTACAGTTGAGGTAGCCGCGAGAAATATCACAAAGTTAAATAGTGCGTTTAAGTCTTTCTTTAAAGACAAAAAGTACCCCTACAAAACCTATGTATTACAAGGTAAAGAAGGGCATCTTAATGCGCTGGCAAAATTATTAGACCAGCACCAAATTAGCTACGGAAAAACAAATGCAGCTCAGGCCAAAGGTTTCCATTACGAATCTGGGAAAGACCAATCAATGGCCATTAAATCTAATCATATGGTTATTCCAGGAGATCAACTTAAAGGTACTTTGGTTCAAGTACTTTTTGAACCTGCGGCTAAATTATCGGATTCACTCACCTACGACATTACTGCCTGGTCCCTTCCATATGCCTACGGACTGGAAACTGTGGCTACAAACAATACCCTTTCAATAGACCAACCATTTACGCACAAAGATATTGACAACCAACCTTTGTCTGAAAGTTCATATGCTTTTATTGCGCCATGGGAAACCATGGACAATGCCCGTTTTTTAGGAGACCTTATTCAGTCGGGAATTAGAGTGAGGTTTAGCGAAAAAGATTTCACTGTAGGCGGTAATGCATTTTCAAAAGGAAGTTTAATCATCACCAGAGGAGACAACAGAAACCTAGTGAACTTTAATGAAATCCTTAGGAATATAGCAAACAAACACGAAGTTTCACTCACGCCAAGCGCTACAGGTTTTGTAGACAAAGGAGCAGATTTTGGGGCTGCTTCTGTACCTATGGTAATGGACAAGAAAATAGCCGTTTTAAAAGGAGGGCCAACGAGTTCTCTTGATTTCGGAGAAGTTTGGCACTTTTTTGAGCAGCAATTAAATTATCCTATTACGGTCATAGATGCAGATTATTTTGACAAGGTAAACCTAAGGGATTACGATGTCCTTATTTTGCCTGACGGCCGATACAGTTCTTTTTCCTCCGACAGCCGAAAGTCTTTATTGAAAGAATTCACCAGAACTGGCGGTAAGATCATTGCTATGGGTGGCGCACTAAGCCTATTCAGTCAAGGCGGTTTTTCCTTAAAAGAAAAAGATTTTGAAAGTAAGGAAAGTGTGCTTAACATTCATGCAAATGGAGCGCGAGAAGGTATTAAAAACTATATTACAGGAGCCATTTTCAAAACAACATTAGATCTAACCCATCCCTTAGCTTTTGGATACAAAAAAGATTACTTCTCTTTAAAATTAGGCGCAGATGCTTATGAAACTTTAGACATTGGAACTGTGGCAAGTTTAGAAAACTCAAAACCAGTATCAGGATTTGCAGGAAGCAACACACTAGAGAAAATGGAAAATACCCTTGTTTTTGGCGTGGACAATCAAGGAAGAGGAAGTATTATTTATATGGTAGACAATCCATTATTTAGAGGATTTTGGGAAAATGGAAAACTGTTTTTTGCAAATGCCTTATTCCTAGTGCAATAAAATAATTAAATAGTGCCGCAGTTTTTAAATGTCGTGATAAATCAGTATCTTAGGTATGCCCTATCTTCCTAAGATACAGCGCCTTTAAAAACTGCGATGTACTATGAAACATTTAAACAACTCCTCAAAAAAATCCTATCTGTTAGTGCCTATTCTGGTATTGGCATTTTGGTTTGGATCCATAAATGAAGTGTGGAGTCAAAATACGCCTTCTAAAGAAACTCAAAACTTTACAGAGTTTAAAGGCAAAATTCTAGATGCTCAAACTAAAAAAGTATTGGTTTTTGCTACTATCACTATTAAAGGGACCAACGCTAGTACGGTGTCTAATGCTCAAGGAGATTTTATACTTAAAGTGCCTAACAGTCTTTTAAAAAATGCTGTAGAGGTGTCTTTCTTAGGTTATGAAACCTTAACAAAACAACTAGACCTTAGGACGTCTAATGATTTTAATTTAGCCTTGGAGCCAGTAGCTTTTGCTTTAAACGAAGTAGATTTAGTCATTCCAAAAGACGCTAGGACCCTTGTAGAAGAGACTTTGGCTAGAAAAGGAGAGAATTACTTTAACAGTCCAACTTTAATGACAGCTTTCTACAGGGAAACCATTAAGAAAAGAAGAAAGAATGTGTCCTTGTCAGAGGCAGTAGTATCTATCTATAAGAGTCCTTATATCTCTAATCGAAAAGATGACGTTGCACTGTACAAAGCAAGAAAAAGCACCGATTACACCAAACTAGATACCTTAGCACTAAAACTTCAAGGAGGTCCATTCAACACTTTGTATGTAGACGTCATGAAATATCCTGAGTACTTATTTAGTGATGCCTATATGGACCTCTACAAATTTAGCTATGGGACTGCGACTAGGGTGAACGACCAATTGGTTTATATTGTAAATTTTGAACCGC
Organism: Flavobacteriaceae bacterium; assembly: GCA_029242825.1. Lineage (GTDB taxonomy): Bacteria > Bacteroidota > Bacteroidia > Flavobacteriales > Flavobacteriaceae > MAG-120531. The sequence continues at coordinate 17,940 of JAQWTF010000079.1, forward strand.
GCTCTTATGAAGCGGAACCACTGTTTAAAGGGCAGCTTTTTATAGATGTAGAACGTAAAATACTTACTAAAGCTATTTTCTCGCTGGATCTTTCCAACCCAAAAGAGGCTGCCAAACTTTTTGTGAAGAAAAAGCCTAAAAATGCCAATGTATGGCCCACCGAAGTAGCCTACAGGGTTGATTATAGGGAAAAAGACCATAAATGGTATTACGGATACAGCAACTTAGAACTCTCATTCAAAATTGATTGGAATGACAAATTATTCAATTCCGTTTACACCTTAAACTGTGAAATGGCTATTACTGATTGGGAAAATACAGATAGGGACCAAATGCCAAGACGCAAGGACCTTCTTAGGACCTCTATGATCCTTACAGATGAAGCCGTTGGCTTTTCAGATACAGATTTCTGGGGGAATTACAATATTATTGAGCCTGAAAAATCCATAGAAAATGCCATTAAAAAAATAAGAAAGCAACTTTCAAAAGCCAAAGAAAAAGGCGTGGTAAACCCTTAATGCATCTATGATTAAAAGAAGACATTTTCTCTCAGGCCTACTGTCAATTAGCGCCACAACATTACTAGCCAGCACCACCAAAACAACCAAAATTACCAAGAAAACCCTATATCCAAAGCGTTTAGAAAAGGGACAAACTATAGGGTTAATTGCTCCGGGCTTCGCGGTGAGTCAGGAAAAAATGACACAAATGGTTTTTTTTCTTGAGCAAAGTGGTTTTAAAGTATTTCAAACAGGAAGAATTGGCCAAGAGGGGTATTTTAGCAATACAGATGAACAAAGGGCCTTAGATGTCATGGAAATGTTTTCTAATCCCAACGTAGACGCCATTTTATGTGCTAGAGGTGGTTATGGATGTACACGAATACTAGATTTATTAGATTATAAAATCATTGAAAACAACCCTAAAATACTGTTGGGCTTTTCAGATGTGACTGCCCTAATCCAAGGGATATATTCAAAAACTGGTTTAATCGGGTTTCACGGACCAGTGGGTACCACCATAGAAAATCAATATGCGCAGTCCTGCATTCAAGATTTGCTTATGAACCTTTCTGAGCAAACCACTATTAAGCCTGTTAATTTAGAAGAAAGTCAATATAAATCAATTTCTGAATATCAGAGATACACCATCTATCCTGGAATTGCCAAGGGTAAATTAATTGGAGGCAGCCTAACACTCATCACTGCGCTAATAGGGACCCCCTATGAAATAGATTTTACAGACTGTATTGTTTGTATAGAAGATGTAGAGGAAAAACCCTACCGAATAGACAGAATGCTCACGCAGTTACTCGGATCTAAAACATTTAAAGCAGCAGCAGGAATTGCCTTTGGGGTTTGTGCTGGCTGCGACACCGAAAAAAATCAAAATAATTTCACACTTAGAGAAGTCATTGAAAATAGAATAAGTCCATTAAAAATACCCGCAGCCTATGGATTGTCTTTTGGACATGTCCCAGATAACTGCACACTACCTATAGGAGCACAATCCGTTTTTAACACCACTCTTTTAGAGATCACAGTGACCGAGCCCGTAGTTATATAATCGCTACAATTACACAAAGGATACAATATAATCTTAGAATAACTAATTGGCTACCTCGCTAATAAACTTAATGCGGTATAACCTGAGCTCCTCTTCCTCATAATCTCCATCAAAAGCCTCATTGGCTGTTTCAATATCATCTGAATCAGATTGAAGAAAATAGTCCTGTAATTCCTCTTGTTGGTCTTCATCTAAAATTTCATCTACCCAGTACCCCAGGTTTAATTTAGTTCCTGAAAAGACTATTTGCTCCATTTCTTTTATTAAATCTGCTATCGTGAGCCCTTTTGCTTGAGCTATGTCATCTAAGGGTAGTTTTCTATCAATATTTTGAATGATATAGAGTTTTAAAACAGAATTGGCACCAGTACTTTTCACCACTAAGTCTTGGGGTCTATGAATGTCGTTATCTGTAACGTATTGATTAATAGCCTCTAAAAATGGGGCGCCATATTTTTTAGCTTTACCCTCTCCTACACCATGGATATTGACAAGTTCCCCATGACTTAAAGGATATTTTAACGCCATGTCTTGCAAAGAAGGCTCCTGAAAAATTACATATGGAGGTACATTGAGTTTCTTAGATTGAGATACGGTAAGTGACTTTAATACTTTATAAAGGGCTTCATCTGCTACGCCAGCTGCAGCTTTAGCCGCACTAACAATAGCCTGATCATTCGCGGCATTATAAATATGGTCTTTTGTCATTAAAAAAGAAACTGGACTACTTAAATAAGACTTCCCATGGTCCCTTAATTTGAGAATACCGTACTGCTCAATTTCCTTTTTGAGATAACCGGCTACCAAAGATTGGCGTATTAATGCCATCCAATAACCCTTGTCTTTTTCAGCACCAATTCCAAAAAAAGGCTTCTCATCTGTTCTATGAGAACTGATCAATGCATTTGCCTTTCCTATGAGTACTTTTACAATTTCTTTAGACTTAAACTTCTCCTTGGTTTCTTGAACAACAGTTAACAATTTAACCAATTGTTCTCCGGCTTCTTCTTTTTCTTTAGGGTTTCTTGAATTATCGTCCATGTCTGCACCTTCACCATGTACCTCATCAAAATCTTCTCCAAAGTAGTGCAATATAAATTTTCTTCTAGAAATGGAAGTCTCCGCAAAACCGACAATTTCTTGCAACAAGGCGTTGCCTATTTCTTGCTCGGCAACCGGTTTACCCGCCATAAACTTTTCTAACTTCTCTACATCTTTATAAGAGTAAAAAGCCAAGCAATGACCCTCTCCTCCATCTCTACCAGCCCTACCTGTTTCTTGGTAATAACTTTCAATGCTCTTTGGAATATCGTGGTGAATTACATACCTCACGTCTGGCTTATCTATACCCATTCCAAAGGCTATGGTGGCCACTACAACATCTACTTCTTCCATGAGAAACATGTCCTGATATTTAGACCTTGTTTTAGTGTCAAAACCAGCATGGTAGGGTACTGCACTCACCCCATTAACCTGTAAAATCTGAGCCAATTCCTCTACTTTCTTTCTGCTAAGGCAATAAATGATCCCTGATTTACCCATATGTTGTTTGACAAATCGAATAATATCTGCCTCAACGTTCTGGGTTTTTGGCCGCACTTCATAAAAAAGATTAGGCCTATTAAAGGATGATTTAAAAACTGTTGCATCTGTGATACCCAAATTCTTAATAATATCTTCCTGAACTTTAGGTGTTGCTGTTGCCGTTAAGCCAATGATTGGAATATTTGCTCCAATCCTATCAATAATTCTTTGCAAGTTTCTGTATTCAGGTCTAAAGTCATGACCCCACTCTGAAATACAATGCGCCTCATCTACTGCAACAAATGAAACTGTAACTGTATTTAAAAAAGCTACATTTTCTTCTTTTGTCAGGGATTCTGGAGCCACATATAAAAGCTTGGTAATTCCATTGGTTAGGTCGCTCTTTACTTGCTTTATTTCTGTCTTAGTCAAAGAAGAGTTTAAAACATGAGCCACTCCAGGATTGGCAGAAACACCTCTAATAGCGTCTACCTGATTTTTCATCAATGCAATTAAAGGAGAAACCACTATGGCTGTTCCCTCTTGTAGCAAAGCGGGCAATTGGTAGCACATAGATTTACCCCCACCAGTAGGCATAATCACAAAACTATGTTTCTTAGCTAATACATTCTTAATCACAGCTTCTTGACGTCCTTTAAACTCCGAGAAACCAAAGTATTGTTTCAGGGCAGCACGCAAGTCATAATCATTCATTTCCATAAGATTGTTCCGTCGATTTTTTGGGGTGGGTCTTTTTCTTTTAATAATTAAAGTAAAAACACCGCATATAGGTATCTTTGTGTAATTTTGTGTTCTAAATATAATACATTCTTTTTGCAAAAGAACCATAAAAAATAATTTTCAGTTGAATCCTACCCCAAAAATTTTAGAGAGCGCCATAAGAACTTTTCAAATTGAAAGGGATGCATTAGACGCTATTATACCTCTATTAAACGAAGCTTTTGAAAAGGCTGTTGAAACCATACTACAATCCAATGGACGAGTCGTAATAACAGGTATTGGAAAAAGCGCCATTATAGCCAATAAAATAGTCGCTACAATGAATTCAACTGGAACACCTGCTATTTTTATGCACGCTGCAGACGCCATTCACGGAGACTTAGGTACCGTCCAAAATGGAGACACTGTAATATGTATTTCAAAAAGTGGGAACACTCCTGAAATTAAAGTTTTGGTTCCACTGTTAAAACGTGGGCAAAATCCTTTAATAGCCATTACTGGAAATCCAGATTCATTTTTAGCCCAACAAGCAGATTATGTGCTAAACACCTATGTAGCTAAAGAAGCTTGTCCAAATAACTTAGCACCTACAACCAGTACTACTGCTCAACTAGTCATGGGAGACGCCCTTTCCATATGCCTTTTAGAACTCAAAGATTTTGGATCCAAAGATTTCGCTCAATACCACCCTGGAGGAGCATTGGGAAAAAAATTATATTTAAGGGTGTCCGATCTGGTCAAAAATAATGCCACTCCTTTGGTTGCTCCAACCACTAAAGTAAAAGAGGTCATTGTGGAAATATCTGAGAAACTTCTTGGTGCTGTGGCTGTAGTAGATGAGGGCAAGATTGTGGGTATTGTAACAGATGGAGATATTAGAAGAATGCTTAACAAGCACGATAATATTGCTGCACTCACTGCAAAAGATATCATGAGTCATTCTCCTAAAACTATTTCTCAAGATGCAATGGCGGTAGAGGCACTAAAAATCATGCAAGAAAATCACATCACACAATTATTAGCGGTTCATGAAAACAATTATGTGGGAATTGTTCATTTACACAACTTAATTCAAGAAGGACTGGTATAATGGCAAAGCAAAAGAATGTAAATGAAATGTCTTTTTTAGACCATTTAGAAGAACTCAGATGGCATCTTATACGCGCTACTATGGGAGTTCTAATTATAGGAACTGTGGCTTTTTTAATGAAAGACTTTGTTTTTGAAACCGTTTTATTCGGTCCAAAAAAACCAGATTTCCCTACCTATAAGATGTTCTGCAACCTCTCACAATTGTTAGGCTTTAGCGACGCATTTTGCAGCTCTGAACCGCTGTTCAGAATTCAAAGTAGGGAAATGGCAGGCCAATTTTCTGCGCATATATGGACTTCTATTTGGGCAGGTTTGATTGTAGGCTTCCCTTACGTACTGTATGAGATTTGGAAATTCATTGGTCCTGGCCTGCATGAGTCAGAGAGAAAAAATGCCAGAGGATTTATATTTGTAGCCTCGTTTTTATTTTTCTCAGGAGTGCTTTTTGGTTACTATATAGTAGCGCCATTATCCATCAATTTTTTAGGAAGCTATACCGTCAGTAAAGAGGTTTTTAACGATATTGATTTAAATTCCTATGTAGCCACAGTAAGGGCCTCTGTATTGGCCTGTGGACTGATTTTTGAGCTGCCAATAGTGGTGTATTTTCTAACTAAAGTGGGCTTAGTGACGCCTGAGATACTCAAAAAGTACCGTAAAATATCATTGGTAGTTGTTTTAATACTCTCTGCTATAATTACACCTCCAGATGTGGCCAGCCAAATAGTTGTTGCAGTGCCCATTATGATACTTTACCAAATCAGTATTGTAATTTCTAGAATAGTGATCAAAAGAGATTTAAAAAAGATGCGTAAAAATGGAAAATAAAGTTCAAGAGTTTAATGACTACAGGGCTAAGATGAATGACAAAATCTTAGCAGACAATAATAAGTTAATCAAGCGTATTTTTAATTTAGACACCAATGCTTTTGCAGAAGGAGCTTTAGATGTAAAAACAAAAGAGCTTTTAGGCTTAGTAGCCTCAGCTGTACTGCGATGTGACGACTGTGTAAAATACCACTTAGAAGGGGCTTCAAAGACAGGTGCCAGTCATGAAGAAGTTATGGAAACCCTAGGAATAGCTACTTTAGTTGGTGGAACTATTGTCATTCCTCATCTGAGAAGGGCTTACGAATATTGGGAAGCTATTCAAGAAGAAAATAAATAACCATCACCAAACAACTTTATATGAAATTAAGTGCCACAAACATCATGAAGTCTTACCGCGGTCGCACCGTAGTTAAAGGTATTTCCCTAGAAGTAAACCAAGGGGAAATAGTAGGTTTATTAGGCCCTAACGGAGCAGGTAAAACCACTTCATTCTACATGATTGTTGGCCTTATTAAACCCAATGGTGGTGCCATACATTTAGACCAAACAAACATTACCAATTACCCCATGTACAAACGTGCTCAAAGTGGCATTGGCTATTTGGCTCAAGAAGCTTCTGTGTTTAGAAAATTAAGCATTGAAGAAAATATCATGAGTGTATTACAACTCACCAATCTCTCAAAAAAAGAGCAAGAAATGAAAATGGAGTCCCTCATTGAAGAATTTAGTTTGGGACACATTAGAAAAAACAGGGGCGACTTACTTTCAGGTGGAGAAAGAAGAAGAACAGAAATTGCTAGAGCATTAGCCACAGATCCAAAATTCATTCTTTTAGATGAACCTTTCGCGGGTGTAGATCCTGTAGCTGTAGAAGATATTCAAAGAATTGTAGCCCAACTAAAAGATAAAAATATTGGGATATTAATTACAGACCACAACGTTCAAGAGACTTTAGCCATTACAGAAAGGTCTTATTTAATGTTCGAGGGAGGTATTTTAAAGGCTGGTGTACCTGAAGATTTAGCCAAAGATGAAATGGTCAGAAAAGTGTATTTAGGACAAAATTTTGAGCTTAGAAAAAAGAAACTAGATTTTTAAGAAAGCTTCTTATAGAAGAAGCCACTTAAAATATAAGTCAAAATAACTAAGGCTAATCCGGCAAATTCTAGGCAAAGCAACAGCAACACTGATATCGCAATAAAGAAATATCTCAATTTATTCTCTTGCCAGCTAAAATTTATAAATTTCAAAGAAAATAATTTAATTGGTGCGTTCATTACTGTTACAATAAAAACGGAGAAACCCACTAGAAAATAGGGAGATAATAACACTTCTTTTAAACCATCTGAGGTAGGAAAAATAAGCATACAGGGAATGGAGAGTACCAGTAGTGCTGCAGCAGGGGTTGGTAAGCCTATAAAATGATCCGTTTGTCTGGTGTCAATGTTAAAAAAAGCCAATCGGAAAGCTGCCCCAATTGGAATGATTAAACCCACCAATGGTAGCTGATCAAATAGGAGGACCTCTACTAGTGTAAATCCAGAGGGATTTAACATCTTATAAATAGCCAAACCAGGAACAACACCAGAAGTCACCAGATCTGCTAGTGAGTCTAGCTGCTTTCCCATGTCACTTTTTACGTGTAATATTCGAGCTGCAAAACCATCAAAGAAGTCAAAAACAATACCCGTAAAAACAAACAGCATTGCTAAAAGTATTTCATTTTCTAAAACAGCAATCACAGCCAATAAGCCTGACAATAAATTCAATGCGGTAATCGCATTTGGAATAAAACTTTTAATACTTTTCACGCGTCAAAAATACAATAATAACACAACATCTCACTAAAGCTGGTGGAGAAATGGGATTTGCATATATTTACACAAATATTAACTACCTACATGAAGCCCAATTTATTTTGCTACTTTCTTGTTTTTATTTTCTTCGGAAACCTCACGCAAGCACAAGATTTCAAATTAAGTGAATATGCTTCTATAAGCGTATTGACCTGTGAACCCGGTACGGATTTGTATGCCTCCTTTGGACATTCAGCTATAAGGGTCCAAGACCCCATGATGCAATTAGACATTATTTACAATTATGGGATTTTCGATTTTTACGCACCAAATTTCTATACAAACTTCATTAAAGGAAACCTTACTTACACCCTGGGAAGACAATATTTCAGTGACTTCCTATTTGAATATGAAATGGAAAACAGGGGCGTGAAAGAACAAGTACTTCGATTAGATAAAACCAATAGGGACCGTTTATTTAATTTTTTAGAAAAAAACTACCGTCCAGAAAATAGAGATTATTCGTACGACTTTTTCTTTAACAATTGTGCTACAAAAATCAGAGATCTCATAGAGGATAAGGAACTGATTAGTGGCGTACAAATAAACCAAAGGGCTAACGAACATAAAACTTTTAGAGATCTCCTCGCAGAAAACTTGGCCGCAAACAGTTGGGCTTTGTTTGGTATTAATCTTGCACTAGGCAGCAAAATAGATCAAATAGTAACGCCAAGAGAATACCAATTCCTACCAAACTATCTCTCTGAATCTCTCAAAACAATTACCATTCACGGTGAAGATCTTGTAGAAAATGATCGTATGTCTTACGAATCAAAACCAATAAAAAAAATTCAAGATAAATTGTATAACACACCGGCTTTCATGAGTTTTTCAGTGCTAATCCTTAGCCTAATGATAGGGACCATAGCGTATTTTACGGGGGCAAAATTATGGGGGTTTGATTTAATATTATTTGGATTGAGTGCTTTGGGGAGTCTGCTGCTACTTTTTTTATGGTTTCTAACCAACCACCACCCTACTGTAAACAATTTTAACTTATTATGGGTTTCTCCATGGGCCTTTTTAATGATTTGGGTAAAAATTAAAACCAGATTCATGAAGCCCACAAAAGCGGCGTCTTATATTGCTTTAATATTTGTGTTGTCTCTTAGTGCAACCCCTTTCGTTCACTGGATTGGAATACAAAAATTCGATCCCTTATTTTTCCCAATCATAGTTGCTTTATGGATGAGAAGCGTACCTTTGGCGTTTCAATTAAATCCTTCAAAATAGCGCAGTTATATGAACCTTTTAAGTGTTGAGAATATTAGTAAATCCTATGGGGAACTGGTCTTGTTTGAGCAATTGTCTTTTGGGGTCAATAAGGATCAAAAAATTGCTTTAATCGCCAAGAATGGAAGTGGAAAAACAGCTATTTTAAATATTCTATCTGGACTAGATCAACCAGACCAGGGCATGGTTAACTACCGAAAAGACACCAAGGTGTCTTTTTTAGCTCAAGAGCCAATTCTCGCTGAAGACAGCACCATTGAAGAATGTATACTAGCCTCAGACAATGAGGTCTTAAAAGTCATAGCCAATTACGAGAAGGCACTTTTAGACATGGACAACACAGAGGGGTACCAAAAAGCCTTTGACGCCATGGATAGGCATGACGCTTGGGACTTTGAAACCCAATACCAACAAATACTATCCAAACTAAAACTAGACAATCTTCAACTCAAAGTGTCTGCCTTATCTGGGGGTCAAAAAAAACGAGTTGCTTTAGCCAATGCACTACTCAACAAACCAGATCTAATCATTTTAGATGAACCCACAAACCATTTAGATCTGGAGATGATCGAGTGGTTAGAAGTCTATTTTGCCAAAGAAAACATCACGCTTTTCATGGTAACACACGACCGCTATTTTTTAGAACGGGTTTGTAACGAAATCGTGGAATTAGATCAAGGACAACTTTATACCTACAAAGGTAATTACGCTTATTATTTAGAAAAAAAAGAGGCCAGATTATCACAAGAGCAAGTAGAACAGCACAAGTCCAAGAGACTCTTTAAAAAAGAACTGGATTGGATGCGTCGTCAGCCAAAGGCTAGAACCACAAAATCAAAGTCTAGAATAGACGACTTTGCTCAAATAAAAGAACGCGCCCACCAAAGGAGACAAGACCATGAAATTCAACTTGAAATTGACATGGAAAGGATGGGGACAAAAATTTTAGAATGTCACAAACTATTTAAATCTTTTGGAGACAAATCTATCTTAGACGGTTTTGATTATAATTTTCTCAGGGGGGAGCGCATAGGAATTATTGGAAAAAATGGAACGGGAAAATCTACCTTTCTCAATATTCTTACGGGAAAAGAAAGCCTAGACGGTGGAAAGATTGTCGTTGGAGACACCATTAAGTTTGGCTATTACACCCAGGCTGGGATCCCGTCAAAATCTGGGCAAAAAGTGATCGATGTCATTCGTGAGTTCGGCGATTATATTCCGTTAAAAAAGGGACGGCAAATTTCTGCACAACAACTACTGGAACGCTTTTTATTCGATCGAAAAAAACAGTATGATTTTGTAGAAAAGCTCAGCGGAGGAGAAAGAAAAAGACTCTATTTGTGTACCGTGCTCATACAGAACCCAAACTTCCTGATATTAGATGAACCCACCAATGACTTAGATATAGTCACTTTAAATGTGCTGGAATCATTTTTATTAGATTATCCCGGATGCTTACTGGTCGTATCTCATGACCGCTATTTCATGGATAAAATTGTAGACCATTTATTTGTCTTTAGAGGGGAAGGATACATTGAAGATTTCCCGGGAAACTACTCTGATTTCAGGGCATACGAAGACAGCCAGGATCAAGAGCAGGAGCCTATAAAACCTAAAAATATTCAACAGCAAGCTTCAAAAGATGTTCAAAAACAAAAAATATCTTTTAACGAACAAAAAGAATACCAACAGCTTGAATCTAAAATAAGAAGTTTAGAAAAAGACAAGCTAGTCCTAGAACAAAGTTTTTTTGAAGAAGGTCTTTCCATTGAGACCATAGAAGAAAGGTCTAAAAAGCTAAAGGAAATTATTGAAACAATAGAGCTAAAAACAATGCGATGGTTTGAATTAGCTGCAAAAATTGAAGACTAGTGACAAATAAGATGGGAACATATATATCTTATTTAAAATACCTCTGGAGGTCTAGAGACCAGCACAGTGTTCATTCCCCATTTGTCTTTGAATTATTGACAAAATGCATCCATAAAGTACCCAAAGGCTCAAAGACAAAAGCTTATAATCTAGCCATTCAAGCTTATCTTGAAAAAAAAAAGATCTCATTTGTAAGCCCCACATCAGATACCACAATTATAGGCGCTACACCGACTAGCAAAGACATTACAGGGTATTTTGTTGAAGAGATACATACTAATTCTAAACAAAATGAGTTGTGGAGAAAACTGGTTTTAGATAAAAAAATACAAATAAGTATTGATTGCTGGAGTTTTGGGCTTATTTTTACAAAAAAAGATCAAGAAAAAGAACATTTTATTTTGTTTAAAAATTCTTGGAGATAATCCATCATAAACAAATAATGTTCCAACCCAAAACTGGTAAACGCTATGAAAATTTATACCAAAACGGGAGACAGGGGAATGACTAGCTTATTCAACGGAAAAAGAGTGCTTAAAAATGACCTTCACTTGGATTCATATGGCTCTTTAGACGAATTAAATGCGTGGTTAGGACTACTCAGAGAAGGCGCTGTAGTGGCAAGTCAAAAACCCTTAATACTCGAAATACAGCAACATTTATTTGAGATTGGTGCCATCTTGGCAAATCCGACTAAAGAAGGAGAAAAACCCACTGCCATTCCCACAAATCATACAGAAGACTTAGAGTTAGCCATAGATCAGATGGAACTGACTTTAGAACCACTCACAAACTTTATCCTTCCAGGAGGGAGCACTTATGTGTCTTACTGTCATTTGGCAAGAACAGTAAGTAGAAGGGCAGAAAGACTTCTTGTGTCGCTTCATATGGTGCAACCCATAGATATTACTATTCTTGAATACATTAATAGGCTGTCGGATTATTTATTTGTTCTCAGCAGGTATGCAGCC
>JAQWTF010000091.1:0-7281 GCA_029242825.1 Flavobacteriaceae bacterium
AGGCATTGCAGAGCAGCATGCCGTGACCCTAGCCGCAGGAATGGCAGCAGCGGGAAAACTTCCTTATTGTACTATTTACAGCACTTTTTTACAAAGGGCCTACGACCAACTCATTCACGACGTGGCCCTTCAGCAATTGCCCGTAGTATTTTGTATAGATCGCGCAGGACTAGTGGGCCAAGACGGGGCTACCCACCACGGGGTATTTGACCTCGCTTACTTACTGCCCGTACCCCATATTTCTATTGCAGTTCCTTCAGATGAGGGCCAACTCAGAAACCTCTTATACACCGCAGCCCAAGAACACGCGACCCATAAAGCAGCTGGAACCCTAGATAAAATGGGGCCCATAGCCATAAGGTACCCCAGAGGGGCTGGTGCGTTAAACGAATGGAAAAAGCCTTTTGTTTCCCTGCCTTTCGCAAAAGGGGTCCAACATAAAAAAGGCACGAAAATTGCAGTAGTCTGTCTCGGTCCTTTAAAACACCCAGCCATGACCGCCATTAGCGCGCTAGAAAACCAAACAGATACTGCCCAAAAAGCCCAAGGGGCTTTTGGACTCTACGACATGATTTATGCCAAGCCTTTTGACCAAGCGCTTGTTCAGGAAATTTTCAGTCAATACAGCTGTGTAGTAACCCTTGAAGACGGTGCCATTCAAGGCGGTTTTGGACAAAGCCTTGCCGCCCATTTCAACTCGATCACCCAACTGGAAACCACCTCAAAAAATAGTGAGCCCCACAGCCCCCAAAAAAATCTCACCGCTCCCAAATTTGTACACTTAGGAATACCGGATCAATTTGTGTCTCATGGAAAACCAGAAGTCCTCTACGCCCAATTGGGCTTAGACGTCTCAGGCCTTACAGAAACCTTTAAAAAATTATTAGACGCATGAGATCCACCAAACCATCCAGCCATTTCATGACTCTTTCTAACAAACACTTAGCGCTCTTATTATTGATCACTAGCAGTCTTTTTTTGAGCACAGGGTCCCTAACAGCACAAGACACCCAAGATTCCATTCCTCAAGTCGTGGTAGACACTACAGAAATGGAGACCATTGTGATTAGAACGCTTCCAGAAAAGGCTGGGGTAAAAAGGGCGGGGGCAAGAATATCAAACCAATTAGACCCGCTTAAAAAAACCAAGGCCCTTCAGGAAAAACCCAAACGTTTTCATATGCCCTCTTTCTGGAAAAAGAAAAACAGGGTGGCTTTTAACCTCAACGAGGTAGCCTTTGTAAACTGGAATGCAGGGGGAGACAATTCTGTAGCCGTACTTACCGCAGCGCGTTTTGAGCGCAATTATTCCTTTAGATACATCTCCTGGGAAAACGCTGTAGACTTTAGGTTTGGTCTGAACATGCGAGAGGGACAGGGAATTAGAAAAACAGACGACGCCCTTCGTTTCACCTCTACTTTTGGCTATAGAAAAGACACCATTTCCAAGTGGTACACCTCTGGAAAATTAAATTTCAACACCCAATTGGCCAACGGTTATAAATACCCCAACACAGAAACACCCATCTCCAGACTCATGGCGCCTGGATACCTCTTTTTAGGGGTAGGTACCTCTTATATTGACGCTGAAAAGAAAATAAACCTATACATCTCTCCCCTAACCCAAAAAGCCACCTTTGTCTTGGACCAAAGATTGGCTAACCAAGGGGCCTTTGGGGTAGAAAAGGCCGTGCTAGATGCAAATGGAAATGTACTCACTGCTGGAAAAAATACCCTCATGGAATTGGGTTTTCTGGTCACCCACAGCTGGGAAAAAGAAGTCTATGAAAACGTGCGAATGACCTCTCGCCTCAATCTCTACACAGACTACCTCAACAGTTTTGGAAACATAGACATTGACTGGGAATTAAACTTTAACCTCAAGGTAAACCAATACATCTCTGCCCAAATTGGTACCCACCTCATCTATGACGACGACATTAAATTTGACGTAGAAAAAGCCGCAGATGGTAGTGTGATAGATCCAGGAATCCCAAAAACCCAGTTTAAGCAATTGCTTGGTGTTGGTATTGTGTACGAGTTTTAAGCTTAATTCTTGATTTTTTTATATAAAAAATATCCAAACATCACTGCAAATGCAAAATCCAATAGCCCTTCAAAAAAAAATGTTTCTATATGCTCAATAGCATTTTTAAATGAAAATGCCATGGCTAAGAAATAAACGATGGTTTCTAAAGTTACTTTTTTCATCATCATATTAACATCCTAAACTTATTGTTGCTGCCACTGTTGGAATAGCAAAACCTACAAAAGGGCAAAAAACACATCCAAAAAAACCTGCAAAAGCTATAATTCCTCCTATTTTTTGAATATCAGCTGCCCCTTCTTCACAATCACAAGAAATTATAAATGAAGTACACTCTTCTGAGTTCTTTTCAAAAAAAGTGGTGTTGGTGTGGCATACGAGTTTTAAAGCTTAATTCTTAATCTTTTTATACAAAAAATACCCAGATGACACTCCAGCCAAAACAAAAAATAAGCCCTCAAAGAAGAATGTTTCTTTATGATCAAAAGCACTTTTAAAAAAAAGTGTCATAGCTAAAAAATAAACGATGGTTTCTAAATTTATTTTTTTCATATTAACATCCTAAACTTATTGTTGCTGCCACTGTTGCAATAGCAAAACCTACAAAAGGGCAAAAAACACATCCAAAAAAACCTGCAAAAGCTATAATTCCTCCTATTTTTTCAATATCAGCTGCCCCCTCTTCACAATCACAAGAAATTATAAATGAAGTACACTCTTCTGAGTTCTTTTCAAAAAAAGTGGTGTTCTTGTAGTTCCCTTTTTTATTCCATGTAACTTTAAGTGATTCCTCATGATTTATAATATCAATCTCTAAGACTTCTTCAGAAACTATCCCATCTGTTTCAAAATATATATCTGCTTTGAATGGGTTGTCTTTTCTTGGAAGCACATAAGAAATAACATTTTTGTTTTTGACTACTAAAGCTATCGATACGGTATTGGATAGATCGTATAACTTTTTAGACTTTTGATAAATAGCACTCTTTAATATTTTTTTACTTAGAAGACCATAAGTAACATTTTTCACTATTGTAGCGCCTAATCCTTGTGATTTAAGAAAGGTATTAAAATAGTCTGTACTTAAAGAGGGTGATTTAAGTATTTGCTTTTCAACATTATTTACACTTGAAAATGACTCTTGGTCTAGTTCCCGATCTGAACAGGAAAGTAAAATAAAAATAAATAAAACGGATAATCTAAAGCTTTTCATGATTGTTTTCTTTAAAAAAAGGAAACGATCTCATAAGATTTTAACCTAATATAATGTAAAAACCTGCCAAATCCTAAATATATCTCAATCTTGTATTCTAAAGCATTTTCCCACTAATCTTATTGTGTAAGTGCACGGCGGCGCTGTCAGACAAACTCGCCACGTAGGTAGCAGCGGCCATGAGCAGTTCGTAGGTCTCTGTGCTGTCTGTTTGCTGCATGGGTGGAACGAGTTTGAGGATCAGGGCGTCGTAAGGGCCGGGACGGTCCTGGGCTTTGGCTACAAAGGCCGTGCAGATCACCTCCAATAGATCTGCTATAATCTTATAACCAGCCACCTCTTTCTCAATGACCTCAGGAGCCTGATACACCTTTTGCACAGACAGACTAATAATGTCTTCTATCTGGGCTTTGTAGGGGCTTTTTTCTAAGAGGGCACAGTCAAAAGTACCCGCTAAAATAGCGTCTTCATGCGCCATAAAGACCTGGGCCGCATCTGTGATAAGCGTATTAATGGCCAGGGCGCGCAAATAACTCAATCGGTCTTCCCTATGGGCCATGGCATGGTAGGTCTTGGTATTAATATGGTCTTTGACCAATTTTATGAGGTACTCCAAGGCGTAATCTTCTGAGATAAGCCCTAGGTTAATGCCATCTTCAAAATCAATGATGGTATAGCAAATGTCGTCTGCCGCTTCCACCAAAAAGGTGAGCGGATGCCGCGCATAGCCCTCTGGACGTTTTGCCAATCCCAGCTCGGCAGCCATGTCTTGGAACAAGGCTTCTTGGCCTTCAAAATAGCCGTATTTCTTGTCTGCAATATGCTTAGAGGGTTTCTTAGGCAGGGCCTTTTTAGGGTATTTGGTAAAAGCGCCTAAGGTGGCATAGGAAAGCCTTAAGCCTCCCGGCACTCCAGCTCTAGTAGCGTTTAATATTCTAAATCCATTGGCATTTCCCTCAAAATCTAAGAGCTCTTGTTTTTGAAGCGGGCTCAAATTAGCCGCGAATTCCGCCCCTTTGCCCTGGCTAAAAAAAGTCCCTATGGCTTTTTCGCCAGAATGACCAAAAGGAGGGTTTCCTATGTCGTGGGCCAATGCCGCAGCGGCCACGATGGCCCCAAAATCAGTGGCCAAATAACCATGTGCTGCCCCGAGCTCCGGATGACGCTCCAAGAGCTGTTTACCCACCATCCTACCCAGACTGCGCCCCACCACAGAGACTTCCAGCGAGTGGGTAAGCCTGGTGTGTACAAAATCTGTATTGGAGAGCGGAATGACCTGGGTTTTATCCTGTAAGCTTCTAAAAGGGGTAGAGAATAAAATACGGTCGTAGTCTACCTCAAAACCCAAACGGGTAGGATCTTGTTCTTTTCTAAGGCGTTTGAGGGTGTCTCCCTGGCGCTTGAGGGAAAGCAAATCTGGCCATTGCATCATAAGGGGTCATTTTAGGCCCAAGATACTACTTATGTGCTACCTATAAAAATTCATTTCGTCCATGTATTTCCAAACGGCAGGAGGTAATAATGGACGTACATTCTTCCCAGCTTTATGGGCCTTTCTAATGTAGGAAGAAGAAATTTCTACCACCGGGGCATTGACCAACACCAAATGAGGGTGCTGGGCCACCTCAGGCTTGGGTTGCTTTCTGGCGGGTCGCTCTTCTGCCTCTGGCAGATACGCTGCTTTCAGGTCTTCTGGCATTCTCGGATATACATAAATCTTGTGTCCCTGAAGCAATTCCTCGTAATTGTACCACTTGTGAAAAGATTTTAAGTGGTCCTGACCCATAATAAGGGAAAATAGGGTCTCTGGATGTTTTTCTTTTAAATGTGCCACACTAAGGGCGGTATATTGAGGAGCGGGCAATCCAAATTCTACCGTAGAGGATTTTAACTTAGGATAGTCTTCAATGGCCTCTTCCACCATAGCCAAGCGGTGGTGGTTGTCTAATAAACGCTGTTTTTGTTTAAAAGGACTCTGGGGAGTAATCACAAACCACACCTCTTCCAAAGCGGTCTCTTCTACCAAGTAATTGGCCAAAATAAGATGGCCCTGATGCACCGGGTTAAAACTGCCAAAAAAAAGTCCTATTTGTTTCATGAATTCACAAAATCTCCTACTAATTGCTCGGCTTCTTCCAAAGCCACTTCTAAATCGTAGTTTTTAATCACTACGTCAAATTGAGGGGCGGTAGCCAATTCCACAGAGGCTTTAGCTATGCGCATATTGATCTTGTCGTCTGTTTCTGTACTGCGCTTTTTAAGCCTAATTTTTAATTCATCAATACTTGGTGGCTTTACAAAAACCGCCAAAGTTTGTGTTGGAAATTTCTTTTTAATACGCAGACCTCCAGCCACATCAATGTCAAAAATAACGTTCTTACCCAAAGCCCAAAGACGTTCTACTTCAGATTTTAGGGTCCCGTAAAAGTTGTCTCTATAGACCTCTTCCCACTCGAGAAAATCCTCGTTTTTAATATGGTTTTTAAATTCAGACACCGACATAAAATAATAGTGTTCGCCCTGTTTTTCTTTTCCCCTTCTGGGTCTAGAAGTGGCCGACACCGAAAAGGCCAAGTTTAATTCTGGCTTTCCTAATAAGTGCCGAACAATAGTGGTTTTTCCACTGCCAGAAGGCGCTGAAAAAATGAGTAATTTTCCAGAATTCATTACAAGGCGTTTAAGAGTTGTTCTTTAATTTTTTCTAATTCATCTTTCATCTGAACCACCAATTGCTGCATGGGAGCAAAGTTGGCCTTAGAGCCTAAAGTATTAATCTCACGACCTATTTCCTGGGCTATAAAGCCAAGCTTCTTTCCTTGACTTTCGCTAGAGGACTGTGTTTCGTTAAAATAATCCAGATGGCCGGCCAAACGCACCTTCTCTTCCGTAATATCGTACTTTTCTATATAATAGATCAATTCCTGCTCTAAACGATTTTGATCTATGGGCGCCGTAATGTCTGAAAGGGCTTTTTCCAATCTGGGTTTAATACCGGCCATACGATCTGAATCCATCCCAATAACGTCTTGTAACAACTGACGAATATTGGCAATTCTCAAGGAAAATTCCTCTGAAAGTAGGGCACCTTCATCTACGCGGCTTTGGTCCATTGCAAGCAAAGTCTCTTCTAAAAGGCTGTTAATAGCCTCCAATTCAGCAGGATCAATCTCCTCTTTTTGAACCGATAAAGTGTCTGGTAATTTTAAAGACAAGGCCAATAACTGGTCTGGCGTAGCGGGCGCAATAGCTCCTAACTGCGCCATATAAGCTTGCACCACATCTTGATTAATCACTGCGGCGGCAGTACCTCCTGTCTGTTCTATAAAGAGACCAAAGTCTATTTTACCCCTTTCTAAAGTAGCAGACACGCGCTTTCTAAAAGAAAGCTCGTGTTCTCTATAGCTACTTGGAATTCTTATATTGAGGTCTAAGCCTTTAGAATTTAAGGACTTAATCTCTAGGCTTATTTTTTTGTCAGAAAGCTGTAATACACGCTTCCCATATCCGGTCATGGACTTAATCATAATCTTGAATTAAGCCTCAAAGGTACGGATTCAACTGGAAAACTAATCTAATTTTCTAAGCCAGATATTTCTAAAGCGCACCCTAGAATTGTCCCCGTGGTCTTGAAGCGCTATTGGCGCATTCCCATGGGCCTCATTGGTGGGCCAGCCAATATATTGGATAATCCCTTCTATGGTCACATGGTCTTGAATCAATACCCCGTTGTGAAAAACCGTTAGGGTACCAGAAGCTGTTTTTTGTCCTTTTTCATTAAACTCTGGCGCGTGAAACACTATGTCGTAGGCATTCCATTCCCCAGTAGGCGCAGAAGCCATAGCCAAAGGCACTTTTTGTTTGTACAACGCGCCTACCTGACCATTCACATAGGTAGGGTTGTCGTTATTGTCTAAAATTTGCACCTCATAGCGCTGTTGAATAAATACTCCTGAATTAGAACGGCTTTGATTTTCTCCTATGATTTCTTCTGGAGAAGCCCATTCCAAATGCAGCTGAATACT
>JAQWTF010000090.1:0-5708 GCA_029242825.1 Flavobacteriaceae bacterium
TGAATTCCCAAATAAGATATTTATTGCTTATTTTTGCGTGCGTTTTAAGACATACCTATGAAAACATTACAGTTTAGAGAAGCCATAGCAGAAGCTATGTCAGAAGAAATGAGAAAAGACCCTTCTATTTATTTAATGGGAGAAGAAGTAGCGGAATACAACGGTGCTTACAAAGCTTCAAAAGGAATGCTAGATGAATTTGGTCCAGAAAGGGTTATAGATACCCCCATTTCTGAATTGGGATTTGCTGGAATTGGTGTGGGGTCTGCAATGAATGGCAATAAGCCTATCATTGAATTTATGACTTTTAACTTTGCCTTGGTAGGGATTGACCAAATCATAAATAATGCTGCTAAAATCAGGCAAATGTCTGGTGGTCAATTTAACTGTCCTATAGTATTTAGAGGTCCAACAGCCTCTGCAGGTCAATTGGCTGCGACACACTCTCAAGCTTTTGAGAACTGGTATGCCAATACACCCGGTTTAAAAGTGGTTGTGCCCTCCAATCCTAAAGATGCTAAAGGTTTACTTAAAGCGTCTATTCAAGACCCAGATCCAGTAATTTTTATGGAATCTGAGCAAATGTATGGAGATAAAGGAGAAGTTCCAGAGGGAGAATACACTATTCCATTAGGAGTGGCAGAGGTGATTAGAAACGGATCAGATGTGACGGTAGTGTCGTTTGGTAAAATTTTAAAAGAGGCTGTAAAAGCAGCAGACACCCTTTCTGCACAAGGAATAGAGTTAGAGGTCATTGATTTAAGAACGATACGTCCTTTAGATATGGATACTATTATTGCTTCTGTTAAAAAAACCAACAGACTGGTTATTCTTGAAGAAGCTTGGCCTTTTGGAAGTATTGCCTCTGAAATTGCTTTCCAGGTTCAAGACAATGCCTTTGATTATTTAGATGCTCCTGTTCAAAAGATTAACACAGCAGACACACCAGCACCTTATTCTCCTGTTTTATTAGAAGAATGGTTGCCAAGTGCGCAAGATGTTATAGATGCGGTAAATCGTGTCATGTACACCAAAGCATAACACACTATAAACTTACATTACAGCCCTCCTCACGGAGGGCTTTTTTAGCCTTAGATTCCCCAGTCTGTCCACTTTTTGTTTGGTGTTTATGTACCCATTCAAACCTACTATGAAAAAATATATTGTATTTCTTTTGTGGCTCACCGGTGTGGTCCTACAAGCCCAAACCAAGGTCAGCGGAACTGTAAAAGATACCGACGGCTTTCCCATTGCATTTGCGAATGTGTTGTTTCCAGGCAGCACTATTGGAACCATTACCAATGACGACGGTTCCTTTTATATAGAGTCTGATCAAGCCCAAACCCAATTGTCTATTTCTTTTATAGGATTTGAAACTGTTACACTCCTCCTTGAAAAACAATCCAATTACGATCTGAAAATTGTTTTAGAAGCCGCCGCTGAGCAATTGCAGTCAGTAACCCTGGTTTCAGGAAAACAGTCCAAAAAAAACAATCCTGCCATTGATATTTTGCGAAAAATTTGGGCCAAAAAGCGTAGCAATGGACTGGGTAAATACAAGCAATACGCCTATGACAAGTATGAGAAAATAGAATTTGACCTCAATACCATAGACTCCGCACTCATGAATAGTAAGGTATTTAAAGGCTTGGAGTTTGTGTTTAAGGACCTAGATACGTCCGGCATTACGGGAAAAACCTATTTGCCTATTTTTTTAAATGAAACGGTTTCTAAGGTGTATGGAGATAACGATATTAAGGAAGAAAAAGAAGTGGTTAGAGGCGTTAAAAATTCTGGTTTTAACGGGAATCAGGCCATTATGGCCTACCTAAAAGACCTGTATGCTACTTATGATATTTACGACAATTACCTAAACTTTTTTGGAAAGTCATTTACCTCTCCCCTCTCCAAAACAGGTATTGACACCTACAATTATGTTTTGGCAGACTCTACTTTTATTGGCGATAAATGGTGCTATAATATTATCTACTACCCTAGGAGAAAGAGTGAGTTGACCTTTAAAGGAGATTTTTGGGTCAATGACAGCACCTTTGCCATTGCTAAAATAAATATGGCCATGACCAAAAGCGCCAATTTAAACTGGGTCAAAGAGTTGTATGTGGAGCAAGATTTTGAAGTCTTAAGTGATTCCGTTTTTTTGTTAAAACGAGAGTCCATGTTGTCAGACTTTAGCTATAGTAATAAAGAAAAATCCAAGGGTGTTTACGGGAAGCGCACTACTGTGTATGATGGTTTTGAGTTTGACGTTCCAAAGGCAAGGCGCTTTTATGCAGAAGATTACAACGCCTTAAGGCCTGAGTTGTTTGAACGCGATCCGAGTTTTTGGGCCGCTAATAGATTAGAATCGCTCAATAAGGACGAGGCGGGTATTTACCAATTAATAGATACCCTTAAAACAGTGCCAAAGTTCAAGACCTACTATAATTTGGTCTCTATTTTGGAGTCTGGATATATTGAGTTAGACAAGCAAAATATAGATATTGGAGACGTCTATAGTATTTTTGGATACAACCAAGCAGAGGGAAATAGACTTAGGGCGGGCGCTAGAACTTTTAGGGGTCAAAATGACCTTTGGCGTTTAGAAGGCTATGTGGCTTATGGTTTTTCTGATAAAAAATTTAAACATGGCTTTTTTGCTCAAGCCATTCTAGACCCTAAAATCCGACTTCTAATTTCAGGAGGCCATAGAAGAGATATAGAACAATTGGGCTTGAATCTTACGGCTACCAATGATTTAATGGGCCGTAGCATTGCTTCTTCTTCTGTTTTTACGGTGGGGAATAATGATAAGTTGTCTCAGATTAATCTCACTGCTTTCACTTTGAGTGCTGAACCAGTGAAAAATTTAACTATGTCATTGGGGGCTTCCTATAGAAGGGTGCAGGCAGCTTTACCCGAATTATTTCCATTAGATTTTGTCTATGAGCCCACCATACTAGGAAGCAAAAACAGTTTGAACCAGCTAGATTTTACGGCTAGAATGCTGTATACTCCAGGAAGAAAAGTGATTGGTTATGGGGTAGATCCAAAACCGGTGAATGAAGATTACCCGAGGTTAATGGTTCAGTATGTTCACGGTCAAAAAAACCTCTTGGATTCAGATTTTAATTTCAATAGGGTGCAATTGTCTTACACCAGACCCTGGCAAATAGGAGGTATAGGGACCCTTAGAACCAGTGTAGAAGCGGGAAGGACTTTTGATCCGCTTCCTTTGGCGCTATTGCATGTGGTACCGGGAAACCAAACTTTATTCACCATTTACAATACTTTTCCCAATTTAGATTTTTATGAATTTGTGACTGACACTTATGTGTCTGGCCATTTAGAACATAATTTTAACGGCCGTCTTTTTTCAAGAATTCCTTTTTTAAGGGCTTTAAATCTCAGGGAAATCATAGGGGTTAGAGGTGTGTGGGGAACCCTTTCCGAAGATAACATTGCCTTAAATGCTCCTAGTAATTTTACTTTAAATGCCCCAGATAAAAACGCTTATTGGGAATACAGTGTAGGGATTGGCAATATTTTTAAGGTATTTAGATTAGACGCCAACTTTAGGGGAAATTACCTAGATGTACCTGGTGCCAGACCTTTTAGTATTACCGGGAGTTTTGGATTTGGATTTTAAGGGTTTTACCTGAGGGCTTTTTAAAGAGACTTGCCCAAAGGAGTTTTTAAAAATGCTTTCCGAATTTGAACCAGTATCTGTATTTTAAGCACTGAATAAAAAAAAACAACTAAGTAGTTAGTATAAACCATGGATAGGCTGTATTTTTGCCCCCTGAAAAATAAATAGATTATATAATATGAGCGAGAAAGACATTACCTCATTTGATGTTTTAATTGAGATTCCAAAAGGAAGTAGAAATAAATATGAGTACGATTTTGAGTTGAAGAAGATCCGTTACGACCGAATGATTTTTTCTTCAATGATGTACCCAGCAGATTACGGATTTGTACCAGAAACATTGGCCTTAGATGGAGATCCATTAGATGTGTTGGTATTAGTTACTGAGCCAACTTTTCCAGGTTGTGTCATGGAGGTGAAACCCATTGGTGTGTTCCATATGGCAGATGAAAAAGGCCCCGATGAAAAAGTAGTTTGTGTGCCGGTTTCTGACCCGAATTGGAATAAAGCCAATGACTTATCTGACCTAAACCCTCACTTGATTAAAGAGATAGAGCACTTCTTTAAAGTGTATAAAGACTTAGAAAAGAAAAAAGTTGACGTTGGTGGATGGGGAGACGTTCATGAGGCTAAAGAAATTGTAGCCAAGTGTGTGAACCGTTTTAAAGATTCAGACGTTCCATTAGCAGAGGTGACTATTAAGTAACCGAAACGCAAAAATTTTGTAAAAAGGCGCCCCTACGGGGCGCCTTTTTTTTTATCGCATATTTTGCTACATTAGGGGGCGAATAAAAATAACTAAACTTAAACTAATCAATTATTTATGGAATCTAATATTATCTTTCTTCCTATAGCCTTAGCTGTTTTAGGACTACTCTTCATGTTTGTTAAAATGGCATGGGTAAAAAAACAGGCCGCTGGCGATGAAAAAATGCAAGGCATTTCTAAAGCCATCAAGGAAGGAGCGCTCGCCTTTTTAGGAGCAGAATACAGACTTTTAGCCATTTTTGTGGTCATAGCATCTATAGCCTTATACGGAATATCTTTAGTGGTAGCAACCACCAGTTGGATGATTGTTCCTGCCTTTATATTTGGCGCCATCCTTTCTGCCTTAGCAGGGAATATAGGGATGAGAATTGCTACAGACTCGAATGCCAGAACCGCAGAAGCAGCCAAAACCAGCTTACCACAAGCATTAAAGGTGTCTTTTAGTGGAGGTACAGTTATGGGTCTAGGAGTAGCTAGTTTAGCGGTGTTAGGCCTTAGTTTATTGTTCTTACTATTCTTAGGTCAATTCATGGGGGCAGAAGGAAGTTTTTACGACAATATGACGGTGGTACTAGAAACGCTAGCCGGATTCTCCTTAGGGGCAGAATCTATTGCGCTTTTTGCTCGTGTGGGTGGCGGTATTTATACCAAAGCAGCAGACGTAGGTGCAGATTTAGTGGGGAAAGTAGAAGCAGGAATTCCTGAAGACGATCCTAGAAACCCAGCCACTATTGCAGACAACGTAGGAGACAATGTGGGAGATGTAGCCGGAATGGGAGCAGACCTTTTTGGCTCTTATGTAGCCACGGTATTGGCCGCTATGGTATTGGGTAATTACTTAATTAAAGACATGTCTGCTGGAGGATCCTTCACAGATGTATTTAATAATATGGGCCCTATTTTATTGCCTATTGTAATTGCAGGAGTAGGTATTTTAGCCTCCATTGTGGGAACTTTCCTTGTGAGAATTTCCTCCAACGACGCTAAAGAGTCTCAGGTTCAAAAAGCACTAGATACAGGAAACTGGGCCGCCATTGCACTGACCTTAGTAGCCTCTTGGTTTTTAATTGACTGGATGCTTCCAGCCACCCTTCAAATGAATTTCTTTGGAGAGGGTATTAAAGACATTCCATCTATAAATGTATTCTATGCGGCTTGTATTGGACTAGCGGTAGGGGCTTTAATTTCTTTTGTGACGGCCTACTACACTTCTTTGGGTAAAAAGCCAGTAATGGATATTGTAGAAAACAGTTCTACAGGGGCTGCTACCAATATTATTGCAGGATTAGCGGTG
>JAQWTF010000011.1:0-12581 GCA_029242825.1 Flavobacteriaceae bacterium
AAAGCACCTCTAGAGGTGCTTTTTTTGTTTTTGATATTTTATACCTCCAGGGAAATTAATTCCTCTTAGAAAACAATTTTAAGGGGTGCCTTGAAATTCCATATCACCTCCCATATCTCCTTGACCACCTCTTGAACGATCTCTACTAAAATTTTTCTTTTGATTAAACCTATAGGCAAAGGTTAGATTTATTTGTCTTTGTCTCCATTGGAATTCACTGTCAGAAAACACATTAGGCGTTCTTATCTCACTCATTCTTTTTCTGGAGTTAAACAAATCGCTCACATTTAAAGAGAGGGTTCCTTTGTCTTTTAAAATTTCTTTGCTAAAGGCTAAATTAGCACTTAACATTCCTTTGTTACGGCTTTGTGCGTCTCTTGAGGGACCTTGGTAAAAAGCGTTTGATTGAAAGTCAATGGAAAAGGGCAGCACCACTTTAGCACTCAATCTAGTAAACCAGCTAAAATTATCTGCATCAAAATTTTGAGTGATCGTTTCAGCATTACTGTTTACATAAGTGTAGTCTCCCCTCAAGGCCCTTTGGAACATATTGACATTCCAAGTGAAACGCCAATTTCTCTTTGGTGTATAGGTAGTAGTAAATTCCATTCCCACTCTTTTTTCATTAGCCAAATTAATAGGTCTAGAAAGAATAATGGGAACCGTTACTGGATTAGATAGGTCATTTGGGTTTTCAATGGTCACCACGTCTCCAGTCTCTTGTCTAATGTATTGAAATACTCCCGTAGAGTGATTAAAATACCCGGAAGTGGTGAAGGTGAGTTTATCTAACCTGGTAATGTATCCTAAATCAAAGGCATTGGTAAAGGTGGGGTCTAAATCTGCATTTCCCTGCCTGAGGTTGGTGTTACTAGACCTGGACACGAAAGGATTAATAAACCTATTTCTAGGCCTTCTAAGCCTTCTGCTGAAACTCAGGGTGAGTTGAGTGTTTTCTCCCGTTTCATAGCCTAAAAATACCGATGGAAACCAGTTTACATAGGTTTTGTTCTGAAGGTCATTCGTTTCTATAAGGTTTACATCTATATTGGAGTGCTCCATTCTGAGTCCCGTGAGTAGGCTAAAAGAATCCCATTTTGAGCCTAATTGTGTGTAAGCAGCCTGAACATATTCTTTGTAGAATAGGGTATTACTAAAGTTTGGATCTGAAATAAAATTTCCATTTGCATCTTCTACACTAAAATCAAAGGCAGTGGTGAATTCATTAAAAGTGCCTCTGTACCCTAATTCAAATTGGGATTGATTGTTAGCGCCAAAAGGTAGCACATAATCTACTTGAAACAATTGGTTTTTTTGATTTTCAGTAGTGTTTGTTTGTTCTGTTGGTAAGAAAGAATTGTCCTGAAGAATGGTTTCTGAAATATCGGTATCTTCTACTTCGTCACCAGTGGAATATTGATAATCTGCAGTTAAGACATGACCGTCTTTTTTAAATTTCTTTTGGAAATTCATGGAATACTGAAAATTGTCATCCGTTTCACTTTCTTGACTAATTCGCTCTCTAGATAAACTCAAGACGCGTTCTGCATTATAATTGTTAAAGTCTACCTCCGTTCTGGTTCCTCCTGTAGAATTTCGAAAGACTACTGAATTGGTAATACTTGTATTTTCATCAATGAAATACTCAAGACCTAAGTTGGTGTTGAAGTTATTGTTATTCCTTTTATACAGTCTTTTTTCATCCTGAAAACTCAAGGTTTGACCATTTTCATCAAAGTTCTCTTGATTGTTAAACCCATTCCCAGGTCCCTCATTGTTTCTAAAGGTAGTGGTGGTAAAAAGATTAAATTTATCTCTTCTTAAATTAAGATTTAAAGTACCCGCATTGTTTTTTGGCGTTCCTACAGTGGCATTTAAAGCCCCGTTAAGGCCCACTGTTTTATTTTGTTTAAGTACAATATTTAATATTCCAGCGGTTCCCTCTGCGTCATATCTTGCAGATGGATTTGTAATCACTTCTATTTTTTGAATGGCGTCTGCCGGTAATTGTTGTAAGGCATCTGGACTCAATCCAGAAAGTGCTGAGGGTTTCCCATTAATCAGGATTCTTACGCTACTGTTTCCTCTTAAACTAATATTTCCCTCTACGTCTACAGATACAGAGGGAACGTTGTCTAAAACATCAGTTACCGACCCTCCTTTTACAGTAAGGTCTTGGCCTACGTTGTATACTTTTTTATCTAATCTAAGCTCAACAGTAGTTCGTTCAGCGACCAATTCAACTTCATCTAACTGCGACACATCTAATCCAATAGATAAGGTGCCTAAGTCTGTGTTTTCTAATAAACTTTGATTGGGGAGCGAGTAGGTTTTGTAGGAAATATATTCAATACTAAGGTTGTATTTACCTGCTTTCGCTTCCACAGAGAACAATCCCTTTTCATCTGTGATTCCACCGGTTACTTGTGTAGGATTTTCTACAGATTGCAAAACAAGCGTTGCGTATTCTAATGGCTCGCCGGTATCTTTGTCTAATACTTTACCTGAAACAGTAATAGTTTTATTTGAAGAAGGATTGGTTTGAGACCAAGCAATTGTAGTACTAATAAATAACAGTAGGAATAGGGAGTATTGTTTCATTAAGATTTATTTTTCTTTCGTTTTTTTTTCTTCTTTTTATTTTTCTTAAAACCCTCCTCTTGCAGGGCAATAAAAGCATCATATTTATCAGCAGGTAAACCAGATTTCAAGGCTTCTTCTTGTTCCTTATCAATTTTTTCTACCGCAGCCCTTATTTGGTCTACATCTGTTAATTTAAGTAGTTGCAATTCAATTCTCTTTTGTACCGAATTAACCAGAATGGTTCTCAAAACAGCTACTTCAAATGCACTGAGATCTAAAGCCTCTTTAAAAGCGTCCATCTGAAGGTCTACAATTTGCTCCGCTGTAAGGTTTTCTGGCTCATCCTGTCTCACCGGGCCTTGAGGTGCAAGCGATTGTCTTCTTCCCGTGTAAGGATTTCTACCCATTCCCATGCCTCCCATACCAAATTGCGCAAAGGTTTCAGTACTCAATGAAGTGAGTAAAATCAATAAAAGAAATTTAATAGCTTTCATAGTGATTATAGTTAGATTTTAATATTAAGCTTTGGTTTAGTCTCTAAAAGTTAAAGGTTTGTTAAAACCATTTATTCTGCTTCCTCGTTTTGACCCATAAGCATTAAAAACCCTTTCAGAAAAGGGTCTAAATGGCCATCTAAAACAGCGTCTACATCTCCAGTTTCTGTGCCTGATCTCACGTCTTTCACCAATTTATAAGGGTGAAGTACATAATTCCTAATCTGAGACCCCCATTCAATTTTCATTTTGGAAGATTCAATCTCAGACCTAGCTTCCTGCCTTTTTCTGAGCTCTATTTCATACAACTGAGATTTGAGGAGTTTCATGGCATTTTCCCTATTGTCTAATTGAGAACGTGTTTCTGAATTGTGAATAATAATACCAGTAGGGTGGTGGGTTAAGATCACCTTTGTTTCTACTTTGTTGACATTCTGACCACCTGCACCTCCAGACCTAGCAAAGGCCCAAGAAATGTCTGCAGGATTAATGACAATTTCAATGCTGTCGTCAATCAGCGGATACACATACACTGAGGCAAAAGAAGTGTGTCTCTTAGCATTGCTGTCAAAAGGAGAAATACGGACCAACCTATGTACCCCATTCTCTCCTTTAAGCCAACCAAAAGCAAAATCGCCTTCAATCCCTAAGGTCACCGTCTTAACTCCAGCAACATCTCCCTCTTGATAATTGAGTTCTTTAATTTTAAACCCTGCTTTTTGGCTCCACATCATGTACATACGCATAAGCATGGCAGCCCAGTCACAACTCTCCGTTCCACCAGCACCAGCGGTAATCTGTAGGACAGCAGAGAGGTTGTCTCCCTCTTCAGAAAGCATATTTCTAAATTCCAGGTCTTCTAAAACATCCAAAGTATTTTGGTAGGCTATCTTGAGTTCTTCCTCACTAATTTCACCAGCATCTGCAAATTCCATCATCACAGCCAAGTCTTCAATAAGTGTTTTGGCTTTTTCATAGCCTAGTACCCATATTTTCTTTGATTGTATGAATTTTAGTTGTGCTTGTGCTTTTTGTGGTTGGTTCCAAAAGTCAGGTGCGAGGGTTTTTTCTTCCTCGTTCTCAATTTCAATGCGCTTGGCATCTACGTCAAAGATACCTCCTTAACGCACCAAGGCGATCTAAAAGATCTTTGTATTGATCTGTAGTGAGCATAGTAGTCATTTTAAGCAAAAATACTATTTACCCTTGGTTGTACCATCAATTTTAGTAAATTTAGTTTTTAGTTAATTTTTGGCCTTTCAGGCCGATACCTCTTTTAATAACCGCCTTAAAAACCCAATCTATGCGCGCTTTTTACACCCTTTGTTGCTTGTTAATGAGCAGTTTTGTTTTTGGTCAACTCAATTTAAACAAGACTCAATTTCAAAAATTCGATGGCTATTTCCCCTTTTATTATGACAATGACACAGATAAAATTTACCTAGAGGTAGCGGAATTAGACAAAGAGTTTCTCTACATTAATTCCCTGAGTAGTGGTATTGGAAGTAATGATATTGGATTAGATCGAGGCCAATTGGGCGGAGAGCGAGTGGTGTCTTTTAAAAGAATGGGGCATAAGCTCATGCTCATTCAGCCCAACCTTCAATATAGAGCCCTCACGGACAATGCCCTGGAAAAGGAATCTGTTAAGCAGGCGTTTGCTTCTTCCGTTTTATTTGGATTTCCTATTGAAACCATGTCCAACGGCAACTATATTATTGATATTACGGAATTTTTAATGCAAGATGCCCATGGTGTGAGCGATCGTTTACAACAATCGAATCAGGGAAGTTTTACTTTAGATAAATCTAAGAGTGCTATGAATATGGCACGAACAAAAGCCTTCCCCAAAAACATTGAAATAGATGTTATGCTCACTTTTAAAGGAAAAGCCAAAGGAAGGTATTTAAGGTCTGTAGTGCCTAGTCCAAATCTAGTGACTGTAGCACAACACCATTCATTTGTGGCCTTACCTGAATTGGATTTTGAGAAAAGAGTCTACGATCCTAGGTCTGGAGCCTACTCCTTTTCATATATGGATTACGCCACTCCAGTGAGTAGCCCTATTGAAAAAAGGTATATAGCCAGACATAGATTAGAGAAAAAAGATCCCAATGCCGCGCTGAGTGAAGCAGTGGAGCCTATTATTTATTATTTAGACAACGGGACCCCAGAACCAGTCAGAACAGCGCTTTTGGAAGGTGGTAGATGGTGGAATCAGGCTTTCGAAGCCATTGGATACAAAGACGCTTTTCAAGTTAAAATGTTGCCTGAAGATGCAGATCCACTAGATGTAAGATATAATGTCATTCAATGGATTCACAGGTCTACTAGAGGGTGGAGTTATGGCAGTAATGTCTCGGATCCTCGTACAGGAGAAATTTTAAAAGGCCATGTTAGCCTGGGAAGTTTGAGAATAAGACAAGACTTTATGATTGCGCAAGCGCTCAGTAAAGAACCCTTTAAAAATAGAGACGACAACCACCAAGCTATGTTGGATATGGCCGTATCGAGAATCAGACAATTGTCTGCCCATGAAATTGGACATACCTTAGGTTTCATGCACAATTTTGCTGCAAGTGCCCATCAAAAAGCCTCTGTGATGGATTATCCACACCCTCAATTTGAGCTCAAAGAAGGCGAGGTATCTTTTTCTAATGCTTATGAAACAGGTATTGGATCTTGGGATAAAGTCAGTGTGGCTTATTCTTACAGCGATTTTCCAGACAGTGTAAAAGATGAGCAAGCTGCCTTGAATGCTATTTTGGAAGCGGCATCGGCCGAAGGCCAAAAATACCTGTCAGATTCAGATGCGAGACCCGCTGGAAGTGCGAGTGCTTTTGCCCACCTTTGGGACAACGGTGCCACAGCAGCACAGGGACTAAAAGATGTTTTGGCGGTGCGTTCCAAGGCTATTGATCAGTTTGGTATTCATAATATTCGCCAAGGAGAACCACTATCTGTATTGGAAGACGTGTTTGTGCCACTATATTTTTTTCACCGTTATCAGGCAGAGGCTACCGCTAAAGTCATAGGTGGAATAGACTATAGCTATCAAGTAAAAGGCAGTAATCAGCAAGATGCTTATTCCATTGCACCCAAAGCGCAAAAAGAAGCGTTAAGGATGTTGTTACGCACTTTAGACGCTGCTGAAATGGCCATTCCTGAAGAAAAATTATCACTTTTCCCTCCGAGATCTCCTTCCTACAATAGTGGTAGAGAATCCTTTAAAGGAAAAACGGGGGTGACCTTTGATCCATTGTCTGCACCAGAAACGTCTGCAGACATGACTTTAGGTTTTCTATTGCACCCTCAACGGGCTACTAGATTAATTCAACAGAAGGCGCTAGACAAAAACCAGCTAGATTTAGAAGGGGTTTTGTCTGCTTTGTGGCAGGCTACTATTGGTCTTAAGCACAAGAATGACTATGTGAATAATGTGCAGTTGAATATTAATTTTAGGGTGTTTACGCATTTGTTGAATTTGGCTCAGCAAGAAATGGTTCACCCACAAGTAAATGCCATAGCCCACGCTTTTTTAAAAGAAAAGGCGACTATGTTGTCTGCCTCTAAAGATCTGTATAAGCAAGAATTATTCAGAAGGTACAGCGCATTTTTGAAATCTCCTGAGAATTTTAAGGTAATTCCTGCGCCAACGGTACCAGATGGATCTCCTATTGGGATGAATTGCTCATTTTAATCCTGTATTGATGGAAATTAACTTAATAAGCGATACGGTCACTACGCCTACTAAAGGGATGTTAGCGGCCATGATGTCTGCTAAAGTAGGAGACGACGTATTTAAAGAAGACGCAACAGTAAATGCCCTAGAAGAAAAAACTGCGGCACTATTTGGTATGGAAGCTGCCTTGTTTTTCCCCTCGGGGACTATGGCCAACCAAACAGCCATTAAAGTGCACACGCAGCCAGGAGAACAGCTTATATGTGATCATTACGCCCATATTTTTAATTATGAGGGTGGGGGAGTGAGCTTTAATTCTGGTGTGTCTTGTAAATTAATAGCAGGACACAGGGGGATGATTACGGCAAAGCAAGTTACTGCGGCCATTAATCCTCCGGATTTTTACCACAGTCCTTTGACCACTTTGGTGAGTTTGGAAAATACCACCAATAAAGGAGGCGGTGCTATTTGGGATTTTCAGGAAATGAAAGCGATTAAAGAAGTTTGCACCGCTCACGGACTTAAATTTCATTTAGATGGGGCAAGGCTTTGGAATGCACTGGCTGTGACTGGAGAAGATCCTAAACTTTACGGTAATTTATTCGATTCCATAAGTGTTTGTTTGTCTAAAGGCCTAGGGTGTCCTGTAGGCTCTGTTTTATTGGGGTCTAAAGATTTTATAGCCAAAGCACTTAGGGTTAGAAAGGTTTTTGGTGGCGGTATGAGGCAAGCTGGTTTCTTAGCTGCTGCAGGTATTTATGCTTTGGACCATCACAGGGAAAGGCTCAAAGAAGACCACAAGAAAGCTAAAGAGATTGAAGCAATCTTATCTGAAAAAGACTTTATTGCTTCCGTATCTCCTGTAGACACGAACATCATTATTTTTGAGCTCAATGAGTCTGTATTAGATACTGAGGCGTTTATGCACAAAATGGATGAAAATAACATTAGGCTAATTTCAATGGGATCAGGGAAATTGCGATTGGTGACCCATCTCAATTACACCGATGAGATGCACAGCCATTTATTGTCAATTTTAAATCGTTTTTAACGTATAATCTAATTAAGTCCTCTTATTTATTAGGTATTTTTGTGGCTTTTAAATAAAATCATATGACTTTTCCTAATACGCCTCAGGCAGCAAAGAAAAATAAAACACTATCACATTTAGGTTTTGAAAGAGTAGATCCATATTTCTGGATGAATGATAGAGATGCCCCAGAAGTGATGGAGTACCTTGAAGCAGAAAATAACTATTACGATCAGGCTACAGCTCATACAAAAGAATTTCAAGCTAGTCTTTTTGAAGAAATGAAGTCTAGAATTAAAGAAGACGACAGTTCTGTTCCCTATAAGCACAACGGATATTGGTATATTACCAAGTATGAACTTGGAAAAGAATACCCTATTTATACCCGTAAAAAAGGACATTTATCTGCTGAAGAAGAATTATTGTTAGATTGTAATGTTTTGGCAGAAAACTATGAGTATTTTAGTTTGGGAGGTTTCTCTGTGAGTCCTGACAATACTTTATGTGTTTTTTCTACTGACACGGTGTCTAGGAGACAATACACCTTACACGTTAAAAATATAATCACTGGTGAGTTGTTATTGGACAGAATAGAGAATACCACTGGAAGCGCTAGTTGGGCTGCTGATAATCAGACCTTTTTTTACACTTCAAAAAACGAACAGACCCTCAGATCGGAGGCAATCTATAGACATAAGATAGGACAGGACAATGAAGATGTAAAGATTTATGAAGAGTTGGACGAAACCTTTAATGCTTATGTTTTTAAAACAAAGAGTAAGAAATATATTGTCATTGGATCTTCTAGTACCTTAACAACGGAATACAGCATTTTTCGAGCAGACGAGCCAGAAGCTACCCCTGTTATTTTTAGCCCTAGGACGAGAGGTTTAGAGTATGATTTAAACCATTACGGAGACCACTTTTATGTGCTCACTAATAAAGATGAAGCCGTTAATTTTAAGGTGATGAAAGTTCATGAGTCCAATACTCATATGTCTCATTGGGAAGACTTTATACCCCATAGACCTGAAGTGTTACTTGAAGACATTACCATCTTTAAAGACTATTATGTGCTCTCAGAGAGAACGAACGGTTTAAGTTGTATTCAAATTGTTCCATGGGACACGAGTACAGCACCTCATTACTTGCCTTTTGACAATGAAACCTATACCGCATATGTAGGAACAAATCCTGAATTTGATACAGAAATGCTTCGTTTTGGCTACAATAGCATGACTACGCCCGCTAGTGTATACGATTACAATATGGCAACTAAATCCAAAGAACTTTTGAAGCAGCAAGAAGTTTTAGGTGGTACTTTTAAAGAGGAGAATTATGCTTCTCAAAGGGTTTGGGCTACCGCTAAAGACGGTGTAAAGGTGCCTATTTCATTAGTGTATCACAAAGACACCCCTTTAGATGGAAGCAGTCCTTTGCTTCAATACGGTTACGGTTCTTATGGACATACTTCAGATCCTTATTTTTCTACCGTGAGGCTGAGTTTATTGGACAGGGGATTTGTTTATGCTATTGCACATATTCGCGGGGGTGAATACTTGGGAAGACCCTGGTATGAAGACGGTAAATTGCTTACTAAGCGCAATACCTTTACAGATTTCATAGCCTGTTCAGAATTTTTAATCTCAGAAAAATTCACTTTTGCTAAGGGCTTGTTTGCCTATGGCGGATCTGCCGGTGGACTTTTAATGGGAGCAGTTATGAATATGGCCCCAAATCTATACAAAGGGATTATAGCCAGTGTGCCATTTGTAGATGTAGTTACTACCATGTTAGATAGCAGTATTCCACTTACCACTGGGGAGTATGACGAATGGGGTAACCCAAATGAAGTAGATTATTACAATTATATGATGTCTTATTCTCCTTATGACAATGTCAGCGCTCAAGACTATCCAAATACATTGATTATAACGGGTTATCACGATTCTCAAGTACAGTATTGGGAGCCTGCCAAATGGGTGGCTAAATTGAGGGACTTAAAGACCGATCAAAATACTTTGTTATTCAATACTAATATGGAAGCAGGACATTCAGGTGCTTCGGGTAGGTTCGAGGCTTTAAGGGAAATTGCCAAAGAATATGCCTTTATTTTAGATTTAGCCCAGAAAATAGGGGTTTAAAAAAAAACAATTAAATTTGCAGTATATTCTTTTGAGAATATCTAAAACAAAAACAGTTACATGCATAAAAAGATACATGCTCACAACAGTATCCTACCTCTTATAGGAAAAACACCGCTTGTACAACTTCAAAAGACCGTTCATGGTTTTGAGGGTGAATTTTACGCTAAATTAGAAGCTTTTAACCCTGGTCATTCTGCTAAAGACAGAATTGCACAACATATTATTGCTATAGCAGAAGAAAAAGGTTTATTGAAACCAGGAGACACTATAGTGGAAACTACCTCTGGGAATACTGGTTTTAGTGTTGCCATGGTGAGCGCTATAAAAGGGTATAAATGTATTTTGGCAGTGAGTTCTAAATCTTCTCCAGATAAAATAGATATGTTAAGGGCCATGGGTGCTGAGGTTCATGTTTGCCCTGCCCACGTAAGTGCAGACGATCCAAGGTCTTATTACGAGGTCGCTAAGAATATTCACAAAAACACCCCAAATTCTATTTATATTAACCAGTATTTTAACAGTCTTAATACCGAGGCTCACTATCGCAGTACTGGTCCAGAAATATGGGAAGACACCAATGGACAAATTACCCATTTGGTAGCCTGTAGTGGTACTGGAGGAACTATTTCCGGTACAGCACAATTCTTAAAAGAACAGAATCCAGAAATTAAAGTCATAGGAATAGACGCTTATGGATCTATTTTAAAAGGATATCACGAAACTGGTGAAATTAATCCAGAAGATATTTTTCCCTACAGAATAGAAGGTTTAGGGAAAAATCTAGTCCCTACAGCGACTGATTTTAATGCGATTGATTATTTTATAAAAGTGACTGATCACGAAAGTGCGCACACTGCTAGGGAAATTTCTAAATCCGAAGGGATTTTTGCGGGTTATACCTCAGGTGCAGCACTACAAGGTGTAAAACAACTTAGTGCCTCTGGGGTATTTGATAAAAACGCAAAAGTGGTTGTCATTTTTCCTGATCACGGTTCAAAATACATGAGTAAAATTTACTCTGACGAGTGGATGTCTGCTCAAGGTTTCCTTGAGGAGTCTAAAATATTAGATACACAAAAGGCGTCAAGATAGTATTTTAAAACACATATATTCATTTAACAACTACAGACACAGACCCTAAATAATTGAGGTGTCTTGTTAAAAATTAATTACTTTTGTAGCATATTTAAAACACGCATGAGAGATCTTTTCGAAAGAATTAAAGAAAATAAAGGGCCATTAGGAAAATGGGCCTCACAGGCAGAAGGTTATTTTGTATTCCCTAAATTAGAAGGTCCTATATCTAATAGAATGTCTTTTAGGGGAAAAGAAGTGATTACCTGGAGTATTAATGATTACTTAGGATTGGCTAATTTACCCGAGATTAAAGCGGTGGACGGTGCAGCTGCTTTAGAGCATGGTGCTGCTTACCCAATGGGGGCTAGAATGATGAGTGGTCACACTGATTTTCATGAGCAATTGCAAAATGAATTGGCTGAATTTGTGGAAAAAGAGGCTGCATACCTTTTAAACTTCGGTTATCAGGGGATAATGTCTACTATAGACGCATTAGTTTCTAAGGATGACATTATTGTTTATGATGTAGACGCACACGCTTGTATTATAGATGGAGTTCGTTTGCATATGGGTAAGCGATTTACCTTTAAACACAACGACATAGAGAGTTTAGAAAAAAATCTTGAACGGGCTACAAAAATGGCAGAGCAAACTGGCGGAGGGATCCTAGTGATTTCAGAAGGCGTGTTTGGAATGCGTGGAGAGCAAGGTAAGTTAAAAGAGATTGTTGCCCTTAAGCAAAAATTTAACTTTAGATTACTAGTAGACGACGCCCACGGTTTTGGAACACTTGGTAAGACAGGTGCTGGAGCAGGTGAGGAGCAAGGCATACAGGCAGACATAGACGTTTATTTTGCCACTTTTGCAAAGTCTATGGCAGGTATAGGTG
Organism: Flavobacteriaceae bacterium; assembly: GCA_029242825.1. Classification (GTDB taxonomy): domain Bacteria; phylum Bacteroidota; class Bacteroidia; order Flavobacteriales; family Flavobacteriaceae; genus MAG-120531. Next base: position 11,903 of record JAQWTF010000011.1, read on the forward strand.
CATTTATTGCAGCAGATAAGGAAATTATTGACTACTTGAAATACAATTTGCGTTCTCAAATGTTCGCAAAGTCACTTCCAATGGTTTATGTTAAAGGAGCTCTGAAGCGATTAGACATGCTTAGAACACAACCTGAGCTCAAAGAAAACCTTTGGCGTAATGTGAATGCATTGCAATCTGGTTTAAAGGCACAAGGTTTTGATATAGGAACTACGACTAGTTGTGTTACTCCAGTTTATCTAAACGGAAGTATCCCAGAAGCTATGGCATTGGTGAAGGATCTACGAGAAAACCACGGTATTTTTTGCTCAATTGTAGTCTATCCTGTAATTCCTAAAGGATTGATTTTGTTGAGATTAATTCCAACAGCAACTCATACACAAGAAGATATAGACCTCACTTTAACCGCTTTTTCAGCGATTAGAGAGCGATTAGAAAATGGTACTTATAAAAGACTTTCTGCAGCAGTAAGTGCTGCTATGGGAGAATAGAGGTCTTTTTAAGAATACAAACACACAAAAAAAGCCTGATAGTTTTACTATCAGGCTTTTTTTATAAGGATTTTTTATAGGTCCTTCTGCGCTTGTGCACTTTTGGATCAAAAGCACTCCATAAATTCTTTATGGCAATATTTTCTTCTAGCTCAGGGGTTCTAATACATTTTTCAATACCTCTCTTA
>JAQWTF010000115.1:0-16055 GCA_029242825.1 Flavobacteriaceae bacterium
TTTCTATTTCTCCTAAAATTCTAATGGTTCTTCGCTGCCCTGAGTTCACTAAATTACCAGCAGAAAGCGTCATATTTCCATTTCCAATGGCTTGTAAAATGTCGTTAAAACTCACTTGAGAAGCCATCATTTTATAGACGTCAACGGCTATTTCTACCTCTTTTTCTTGCGCCCCTCTAATGTCTACCTTCTTAATTTGAGGAAGGTCTTCTATGCGGTCTTCTAAATATTCCCCATAGGCTTTAAGACGCTCCACAGGATAATCTCCTGTAAGGTTAATGTTCATGATGGCGATCTCTTCTGACAGGTTTAAGTCAAACACATTAGGTTCCACCTTTGCTCCGTTAAAAGTAGGCCAGTCTTCAGAGGCTTTCTCAGAATCTACCTCGTCTTTGACCTTTTGTTTGGCCGCTTCTACAGAAATGTCTTCGTCAAACTCTACAGTGATTATGGCGTAGTCTTCTTGTGAAGTGGAGGTAATTTCCACCACATTAGAAATGTTTTTTAACTTGTCTTCTAGTGGGTCAGTGATCAGACGCTCTATGTCTTCTGCAGTGTTTCCGGGATAAGGGGTAGAGATATATATTTTAGTTTCCTTAATTTCAGGGAAATCTTCTCTTGGCATGTCAAAATAAGCAGAGAGTCCTAAAAAGAAGAAAATACCAATCATGACATAGACTACCGAAGGGTTGTCTATGGCCCATGAAGAGAGTTTAAACTCTTTATTGATGTTTTTTTGTTGTTTGCTCATGGGTTTAGTTTAAAATTTTAACAGCTTGTGCATCTTTCACACTTCTCGCACCTTCTTTTATGATTAAATCTCCAGCGTTAATACCACTGATAATTTCTACATAATCTCCCTGTGTTTTCCCAGTGGTAATAATGTGCCTTTTGGCCACAGCCGCATCTCCATTTAGTTCTGCTACATAGGCGTATTGTTCTCCGGCAGCGTTTTCAGAAATAACGGATTGTGGGATTAATAAGGCATTTTCATTGGTGTAATCATTAATATGAACGCGGGCATTTAGATTTGGTTTAATGCTTCCATTGGGGTTATTTATGGCAATTTCAGCACTGAAAGAACGGTTGTTGGGATTAATATAGTTCCCTGTTTCTCTCACTACAGCATTCACACTGTCCTGCAATACAGGAAAATATACCCCTGCTTTTTTACCTTTAGTTACAGCGCCCAAATAGCCTTCTGGAACATCTACGTCAATATACATATTAGAGAGATTAATGAGTCTGAATACTTCAGAGCCGTTACCAGGAGACACCACTGTTCCTGGGTCTTTTAACACCTGATCTATCACCCCTGAAAATGGTGCTGTGATTTGCGCCTTAGCCAGTACTTTCTCTAATTGCAGTACTGCATTTGCCTGAGCTTCTGCCTGTGCTTTGGCTTGGAGGTATTGAATTTCAGAGCCAATTTTTTGCTTCCACAAATTGGCTTGACGTTCAAAGGTTGTTTGTGCGAGCGCTGCTTGAGTTTTAAGTTGACTCAATTGGTTGCTCATTCCGCCATTGTCTATAACGGCCAAAAGTTGCCCTTTAGAAACGCGGTCTCCTTTGGCTACTTTAACGGTTAAAAGCGTACCAGCCATTTCAGGGTACAACAAGACGTTTTCTCTAGTTTTTACATTGCCTTGAAGGTCTAAATAGTGGTTAAAAACCTGAGGCTGTACTTCAAAGGTGGTTACAAGAGGAAGATTTTCACTGCTGTCTAAATTGGCAATAGCAGCTTCCAAAGCGGCCAAATCTGACTCAATGACATTGAGTTCACTGGTCAGAGTAGCTTTCATGCTTCTTATGGCTTCTAGATTACCACTTTCAATAGTTTGAGATACTGAGCCATTTTCTGAGCTGCCACAGGCAACTAAAAGTAGGCTTAAGGCAATTATGGAATAGAATTTTTTCATGTTATAGGTATAAAAGGATGTGACTTGTTGTTGTATTATGATGCTGGTTTTCTTTCCCAGATCTATTATTGGTTGAGTATTTGGGCTAAGTTTGTTTTTTCGTTAATGACATTTACCATGGCTTCTAAATAGCTTTGCTGGGCAGTGTATAATTGTAACTGCGCCTGTCTAAGGTCAAAACTACCTGCTAAACCGGCTTTGAATTTGAGCTCATTTTTTTGGGCAATTCTAGCCGCTAACCCAAGATTTTCTTGGGCCGTTTGATGGTTTTCTACTGCCATGACAAAACTGCTTTTAGCTTGTTCCCATTGTAATTTTATGCTTTCAGACGCCTCTTGTAATTGTGTTTGAGATTTGAGCAGGGCTATCTTAGCCCTCTTGGTACTCGCGTCTCTTCTAAAGGAACTGAAAATAGGTATTCTGAGATCTACCCCCAATACAGAAGAATTAAACCATTGCTGGGATCCGTTTAGAAACGTAAATGAATCGCTAAAGGCGTTGCTGCCATAATTGATGAAACTATTTAAAGTAGGTAAGGTCCTTGACTTGGCCAATTTGAGTTCCAAAGTACGTTGTTCATTGAGGTTCAAGACGAGTTTATAATCTACATTTTGTGAGATCTGCAAAGGACTAGCCACAAGACTTAGGTCTGTGTGCGCTGCGGCTAATACGTCTAATTTATCGGACAATATGCTGGGGTTTTCTATGGGAACACCCAAGCTTAGGTTAAAGAGTTGTAAGCTAATTTTTTCTAAGCGTGTAAAATTTCTAAGTTGGCTTTCTACATTGGCTAGGGTAATCTGTAATTGCTCTAGCTGTTCTTCTTCTACCAATCCATTGGCTAGAACCGCTTTGGTTTCTGCGACAGATTGGGCCAGATTGTCTCGGTTGTTTTGAACAATTTTCACCCCTTCTTGCGCCATTAATGCGTTGCCATAGGCTTGTACCACCATTTTCACTACTTCTTGAGCTGTTTTCTCTTTGTTGTTCGCAGAGTAGCGAATGAAAGTTTGTACTGCCTGAACCCCCACAATATAAGAACCGTCAAAAATTTGCTGGCGTAACGTCACTGAAGCGGCTGCTTGCTGGGGTTGTCCAAAGACAATAGGCACGAAAGTGCCTGGCTCCCCTCCTGTAAATTCTCCTGGTATAAGCGACACCGGTTGTTCCAATTGATTGTTGTAGCTCAGTGCACCTTCAATTTGAGGGAGCCCCCCAGCAATGGTTTCCCATTTTTGTAATTGGGCGTCTCTAATATCTCTTGAGGCATTGATCATCTTGTAGTTGTGTTCAAGGGCAAATTCAATGGCTGCTTCTAGGCTAAAAGCCTGAGGAACGGCTAAGATGGTAGGATCTTTTTCTTGCGCTTTAGCAGCGAAGAGAGATCCAATTAAAAGGCAAAAAAGTAAAAGTTGTTTCATGATTAAATATAAAGGGAGTTCGTGTTGTCTAATGTTATGTATTGATTTTCAGTATTTTGTTACGAATTTTAGACTTGTATTTTCCTGTTTAAATGATGAAAGGGCTGTTATTTATTATCGAGAATGGTTTCGTTTAAGATAGAGAGTCCTTTGGCAGAGACAATTCCCCTGAGGTGATACTCTAAATACTGGTCCATAATTTTAATCATTCCATTGAGTGAAGCGGGAAATAGGTCCACATTTTTTATGGCATTTACCCCAGAAAAGTACATTCTAACAATAAAATCTGGGTCTAAGTTTTCCCGGTAAATTCCCTGAGAAATTCCCTTTTGTAGGTTTTTTAAAATACAGTCTTGCATCATGCTAAACTGCCTTTGTTGGAGCACCTTAAAGGTTTTTGGGTAGTACTTCTGCAGCTGGTATTGGGGAGAAGAACGTTCGTCTTTTAAGTGCACCATCACATAGCGTTTCATTTCATACATTTCCTCAATGGGGTTTTTCCCCAAGGTGCAAATATGGTCTACCCCACAGCTAATAAAATCAAAAAGCTGATTGGTACAAGCGTCTACCAGCTCCCCTTTGTTTTTAAAAAAAGTGTAGATGGTTTTCTTAGACATACCCATTTCACTAGCCAATTGATCCATAGTCACGGTTTTAAATCCGTGGGTCAGGAACAAATCTGTCGCTTTTTCTAAGAGGGCTTCTTTCATATTATTGGCTCAAAAAGGGCTTTCTTGAGGCTGTTAGGCGCCCTGTTTGAGGGTGCAAATATACATATGGAAACTTGAAAAACAATTAAAGTTTCCAAAGTTTTTTATATAATTCATTTAAAGGCCTTATTTTTGAGCAAAAATGCACCCTATGCAAGCTGTGTCTGATTATCAAAAAGCCTTTGTAACCTACCTTGAATCTCAATCTTTTTTAAAGGAGCCTGAAAATTTATACGCCCCCATAGCTTATATTATGGGATTGGGCGGCAAGCGGTTAAGGCCGGTTTTAGCCCTCATGGGTTGCGACGCTTATGCTGCGCCCATTCAAAAAGCCATGCCAGTGGCTGTGGCTATTGAGGTTTTTCACAATTTTTCTTTGGTACATGACGACATTATGGACCAGGCACCCCTGAGAAGGGGTTTTGAAACGGTACACGAAAAGTGGGACTTAAATACAGGTATTTTATCTGGAGACGCCATGCTTATTATGGCCTACCAAGCATTGGAAGGCTATGAATCTCCTGTGTTCAAATCCCTCACAAAAATGTTTTCTAAGACAGCCTTAGAGGTATGTGAAGGCCAACAATTGGACGTAGATTTTGAAACCATGGAAACAGTAGCAGAAGAAACCTACCTAAAAATGATTGGGTTAAAAACAGCTGTTTTAGTGGCTGGTGCGCTGAAAATGGGTGCTATGGTTGCTGGAGCGCCTCAGGAAGAGCAAGACAAAATGTATTCTTTTGGCATGCTTTTAGGCTTGGCCTTTCAAATTCAAGACGACTATCTAGACGCTTTTGGAAACCCAAAAAACTTTGGTAAAACAGTGGGTGGAGACATCACCAACAATAAGAAAACCCTAATGTATATTAAGGCACTCGAACTTGGCACCCCTGCCCAACAAAAATCTTTAAAGGATTTGTTTAGTTTACAGCCTCAAGATCCCACCCATAAGATTGCAGAGGTTAAAGCTTTGTTTAAAGCGACTGGAGCTGCTCAAGCCATGCAAGACAGCATAGTCAGTTATACAGATCGTGCATTTGAGGTGTTAGATACAATGGCTATAGAGGCGGCTAAAAAGCAGTTACTCAAAGATTTTGGAGTACAGCTCATGGGAAGAAGTTCCTAATGGAGCAGTACTTAATTAAATGAACGCCCCAACACCCTAAAGAAAGCTTTAGTAAACCGCCATTTGTTTGCAGCGCTCATAATGTAGAGTTCCTCAAAGAAATGGGTTTCCTGAGATAAGAACTTTAGGATAAGTGGGGCAGACCTTCTTTTGAATAGACCCTCAAATATGGCTTTACCACGACTGTTGTCAGTAGCCAACACCTCTAACAGAATATGGTCGTACCACCAAAAACGGTCTTTGGAAGGGAATTGATCCAAAGCTTTCCCCTTTTTTATATGTGCCACCAATTTGGGCACTTGCTTTTGTGTATTGCTAAAGGTGAACCCGGTAGAAGGTTTAGACCAACCCCCAGCGGTGCCTATATGCAATAAGTGTGGACTGTTGAATTGCTCAAAAGGATAGCAGGTCATGGGAATACTCCCCGCTTCAGTGTCATTAATTTCGTAATCTCCTGCATTATTCTGCGCTAAATAGGTCACAATAGCTGCTTCGTAGGCTTCTTTTTTTAAACGGTCTTTTGAGAATAAAGTATATTCTACCAGAGCAGTTGTTGCACTGGTAGGCAGCACATACATAAAGCGGGTATTTCCTTTTTGGGCTACGGTAAAGTCCATAAAAGTGGCCATTTCTGGGTTAAATATGGGATTTTGTGTGCTTACGAACCAACCCACGAAATGCTGTTGTAACACCGGATACCGGTCTTGAGCCAAAAGGGGTTTGTAATCAAAAATACTGTTGAATACCCGTGGAGCCACATAAGTTCCATTTGAGGTGCTTACTTTGGTATACCCATCTTTTAAGAATCCTGCTGCTTCTGTAGTGGCAGATGCCGCAGCAGAAACAGGGCTAATATCAGTCACTTCTTCTAATACAAAATGACAATTTGTACTATGGGCCAGGCCTTTTTTCATAGCCTCGTAAAAGCGGGCGCCTTCTAACATCTTGTATTTGTAGGGCAAAATAGGGCTGGGGGTCAGTTGGTCGTTTTCACTCACACCAATCAAAGACCAATCACGGCTGATGAGGGCCTCCATAGGCCCTGGCGTTTTTTCCCAAAAGCACCAAGTGCGGTCGTTGGCTTCTTTGGGATCTTTGTCTAAGATTAAAATACGTTGGTTGGAAAAAAACGGATCTAATGCCATGGCGTTCGCCAGCATGAGACCAGCCGCCCCTGCACCCACAATAATGTAGTCGTATATTTGAGTCTCTTTCACGCCTATGCAAGATAGCTAACTTTCCGCAGAAGTGTTAAAAATTTTGTGCAGATTTAAATTTTTAGACTTGTCTAAATAATTATTTAGAAACTTATAACTATTTTTGCCCTATGAAACGAAAAATAAGCCCTTCAGAAGAAGATTATCTCAAGGCCATTTACCATAAAACAACTGCAGACGCTCCCGTGGTGAGCACGACTTTGCTGGCAGAAGAAATGGGTGCTAAACCCAGTTCTGTGACTGACATGGTGCAGCGTCTTTCTGAGAAAGCCTTAGTAGAATACCAAAAATATAAAGGGGTAAAGCTCAGTGATACAGGAAATGCAAGAGCGCTTTCCATCATTAGAAAGCACCGATTATGGGAAGTTTTTTTAGTGAATGAGTTGCATTTTTCATGGGACCAAGTACACGATATTGCGGAGCAATTGGAACACATTCAGTCAGAGGCACTCACGGATCGTTTGGCCGCTTTTCTAGGACATCCAAAAACAGATCCACACGGAGACCCCATTCCTACTAAGGAAGGCAACATCCAGACACAGACCAAAATGCTTTTAGAATTGGCACCCCTCAATACCCCATTAGTATGTGTGGGCGTGGAAGATTCTAGTGCCGCTTTTCTACAATTTTTAGACAAGTGCGGCATTGGTTTGGGCGTAAATATTGAAGTACTGGAGAAAGAAATTTTTGACGGCTCGCTTTTGGTATCTATTGACAGTAAAACACAGCGAATATCAAGTTTAATAGCTCAAAACTTATACGTGAACCAGGATCAGTAAACCCTTAAATAACAATCATTTATGCAATCTATCATTGAATATTTCGAATCTATAGATCCAGTTTTAGCAGCTTTCTATGCTACTTTATTCACTTGGGGGCTCACCGCAGCCGGCGCTAGTTTGGTCTTCTTTTTCAAGACCTTAAATCGTGCGGTATTAGACGGAATGCTAGGTTTTACAGGAGGCGTTATGGTTGCGGCCAGTTTTTGGAGCCTCTTGGCTCCTGGAATTGAAATGAGTCCGGGAGAGGGTTTTGTCAAAGTAATTCCTGCAGCGGTAGGTTTCCTATTAGGCGCCCTATTCCTGTTTGGTTTAGATAAAGTATTGCCCCACCTTCATATTAATTTTAAGGAAAGTGACGCCGAGGGCATTAAAACTCCCTGGCACAGAACCACCCTTCTCACCTTAGCTATTACACTGCACAATATTCCAGAGGGCTTGGCTGTTGGGGTGCTTTTTGGTGGTGTAGCGGCTGGTTTTGACGGCGCCACTATTGGTGGTGCAGTGGCCCTAGCATTGGGAATTGGCCTACAAAATTTCCCAGAAGGATTTGCAGTAGCCATGCCGCTGAGACGCCAAGGACTCTCCAGAAGAAAAAGTTTTATGTACGGCCAGGCCTCTGCGCTTGTAGAACCTATTGCCGCAGTTTTAGGGGCTTGGGCGGTAATGACCTTTCAGCCAATACTGCCTTATGCCTTGGCATTTGCTGCAGGGGCTATGATTTTTGTTGTGGTAGAAGAGGTTATTCCCGAAACCCAGCAAGACAAACACACAGATATTGCCACAATGGGTTTTATAGGAGGCTTTATTATCATGATGACCTTAGATGTTGGATTGGGTTAGCCATTCTAACGATTAGCAGTTATATTTGTAAAAAAGACTTTTGCTATGAAATGGTTTTTCTTGGCCCTAGGGCCGATGCTTTTATTCTTGTCCCCTAAAAATCAGCGTCCCCCATCTGCCACACTTCACCTCCAAGTGCGGGAGGTCAAAGCACCCTTGGGTGTCATGCGTATTGCGCTCTATGACAGTGAAGCAAATTTTTTAGATTTCGAAGAGGTATTTGCCAGCAAAGTAGTTCCCGCTACAATGGGAACCACCACAGTAGTGATAGACTCCCTTCCCGCAGGTACTTATGCGATAGCCTTGTATCAAGACCAGAATGACAACGGAGTTATGGATAAAAACTGGTTGGGTATTCCTACAGAGCCTCTGGGTTTTTCAAATGCCCAATTGCGTACCTTTGGCCCTCCGAGTTTTAAAGCCTGCGCTTTCACTATAACAACAGGAGAAAATACAAACCTTTCAATACCCTTAGAAAATAATTAGCGCAGTGTAAACAATGCTTTTACTGCACATAAAACCTTAAAAATTTAATTACTATGGCTGTTTTACTCACACAATTTTTAGGTGCCCTGCTGGGCATGTTGTCTGTTGTTTTTGGCGCTTTTGGGGCGCATTGGCTAAAGAAAAAGGCATCGGCCAGCCAGCTGGCCAGTTTCGAGACAGCGGTAAAATACCAATTATTTCATGCCATTTTACTCTTGGTATTGGGGTATAATTTTAGCTATAACAGTCCTGTAGAAGATTATATTGTAGGCTGTTTTCTGATCGGTACTTTTCTGTTTTCTTTCTCCATTTACGGTCTAGTCCTTGCTGCTGTTTTTGGCAAAAAAGCTCGTTTTTTAGGGCCAATTACCCCACTAGGAGGCTTGTTGCTTACTATAGGATGGGCACTTTTGGCCTATACTTATATTGCCCATATTATTTAATTGTTGGGCTTAGTTTGGGATGCGGCGGAAAAGGACTTTATGGCTGTATTGGGTTCAATAATATTGTATCCCTCCCAGAAATTTGGATCGTATTTAGGCAAATAAGCGGGTAGTATCTTATTGTCTTCTTTGATGGTTTTAAAGGTTTCCGGATCAATAGCCTTGTGGCTAAAAACAACAATTTCATTCTTATTCTGACTGTTGATTTCAAAATCTATACCTACAATCAGCTCGTTTTGTTTTCTCCTACCTCGGGTATTTTTGTTCTTCTCTACAATTTTTATGGGCCTTTTAATCCCCACTTTTTCTGCAGCGGTTTCCTCTAAATAGCTCAATTGGTACCCCAGGTCTTCCGTTTTGGTAAAAAAGGCTTTCCCCTCGCATAGGTAATTGACATAAGAGAAACCTAAGAGCTTCACCTTCTTTAATATTTGACTGTTTTTAAAGTCCAAACGAACTACGCCAAAGTCGTCTGCATTTACATATAATATAGCGTTATAGTCTGAGCGTCCTTTTGAGGTAAAGCGCAATTGATAGACTGGAAGGGCACCTAAATAGGTAAAGTCTTCCAAGCGAATCTCATACCTATTGTCTTTAAATAAAAAGTCAAATGGACTGTCTTCATTAAAAAAAAGCCTTTCAAATAAACGACCCATTCTGTTTTTCCTATGACTGGCAAAACCTTCTTTTCGCTTAAGGTCTTGTTCTTTTTTTACGGTAGCAAGGGAATCTAATAAAGCCACATTGCTGCTGTCTATAACAGCTTCTTTGTAGAACAATTCATCCGAAGAAACCTTGGTAGAAAACCAGCCAGATTTTACTTTGAGGTAGGAGTCTTTTTTCACATTTTGTTCAAAGATCTCATCGAACTTTTTCTCAATACCCTCAAAACTCACCTCATTCTCTTTGTCGTACAATTTGGAGGCTTTAATGAGCTTTATTTTTTGGTTTTTTTCGGTATAGTCTCCATGTAGATCTGCCAGGACTTCCGTGAAGTACGCTCCGTTTCTGGGAATAAGACCCATGACGGAGTCAATGAATTTTTCGTTGAGCGCTCCAATGCTAGACTTTTTAAAATCTACATCCATTTTGCTCATATATTGGGTTTCAGAAGCCCTAAAAAACAGCCTTTTAGTGGTGAGATTTTGTGGGTGATTCTGGGATAGGTTTTCTTTTATTTTAAGGACAATATCTTGGGCGCTCAGGTTTTTATTGCTCACAATAACCCCATTGAGAACAATTTCTTTAGATGCGATCAATAAGGTATCTCCTACTGCTGAAAGGAGAAATTGTTTTTTCTCATAGCCCATAGAAGACACTGTAACAGAGTCAGATAATTGCACATCTTGGGGCAATTGAATGCTAAAAGCCCCTTCTTCATTGGTAATAACACCTTGGTTATTTTTGAGTACTATACTGGCGTATGCAATGGGTGATTTGGTGAGTGAGTCTAGCAGTACACTGGAAAGGGTCTTTGTTTGGAGTGGTTGAGCCATCTTTTTAGCAGATGAATCCCGCTCAGTGTGGTTTTTTAAACGAGGGTCTGCTGTTTGGCTGTGAAGCAGTAAACTACTTATAAGACCTAGGATGAGGAGTACTACTCTTAGAGAAATAGAAGGCATTTGATTGGTTTTAAGGGGTTTAAACTTACATTCTTTGGCCAAACACTGCTTTGTTTTAGCATAACTTTAAGCCTGTTTTAATACCTTTTTAACAACCACAATCTGTGCCACAATTTTTTTGGCTACCACTTTTTTTGCTTTTTAGTAGTCGCGGAAAGAACCATTTAATCGCCAAAAACCCGGTGGCTGCTGCAACACAGGCATAAGTGAGTATGTCTTGGAGTAGGTTCATCTATTTTAATATTTGATAAGCGATTAATGCCACTAAGTAAGCCATGCCGCTCATGAAAGTAAATTGTATGCTTGGCCAGTACCAAGAATTGGTCTCTCTTTTTACTACGGCTAGTGTACTCATACACTGCATGGCAAAAGCGTAGAAAAGCATGAGGGAGACTCCTGAAGCTAGATTAAATAATTTTCCTTTAGTACGCGGGTTGGTTTCCGCTGCCATTCTATTTTGAATGGTGTCTACCTCATCTGTTCCAACGGCATAAATGGTGGCCAAGGTACCCACAAACACCTCACGCGCAGCAAAAGAAGTTAGTACAGCAATACCAATTTTCCAGTCGTAACCCAATGGAGCTACAATGGGTGTAATGGCTTTTCCCAGGTAACCCATATAAGAGTTCTCCAGTTTAAAGCTGGCAATTTCCTGACTCAATGCGGTTGCTTCCAGGCGTTCTTTTTCAAGCGCCAACCATTGGCTTTTTTCCATCGCTATGCCTAAGGAGTCGTATGCTACTGCTGCATCTTGTACCCCACTTAGAATATTGGTTTGATTAAATGGTGTAAAACCCTCTTGGGCTACTTTTTCTGCCACAAGTCGGTCTGCCTCTTTAAAATTATCAGAAAGTCCATTGGATCCTAAAAACCAAAGGACAATAGAAATGGCTAAGATTATTTTTCCTGCGCCAAATACAAAACTCTTGGTCTTTTCCCCTACGGTAATCGCTACATTTTTGAGTAAGGGGAGCTTGTAATTGGGCATTTCAATGACGAAAAAATGGTGTTTTTTAAACTTCAGCACCTTGTTGAGTACCATAGCCCCTAAAATGGCAGCTACAAAACCAATCAAGTATAAAAGCATGAGCGTGAGCGCTCTATAGCTCAGACCTAGAAAAGTCCCCTCTGGAATGACTAGGCCAATGATGATCAAATAGACGGGTAAACGGGCAGAGCAGGTAGTAAATGGTGTGACCAATATGGTGATGAGTCGTTCCTTCCAATCCTCAATAGTTCTGGTGGCCATAACCGCAGGAATGGCACATGCTGTTCCTGAAATAAGCGGTACAATACTTTTCCCGCTCAGTCCAAAAGGACGCATAACGCGATCCATTAAAAAGACCACCCTACTCATATAACCACTCTCTTCTAGCAGCGATATGAATAAGAATAAGAAAGCAATTTGTGGAATAAATATGACGATCCCTCCAATACCAGCTACCACACCCTCTGCCAGTAAGTCTGTGAATGCACCCGGAGGTAAATTTGTTTTTACCCAATTACTCGCATGGGCAAAAAAGCCATCAATAAAATCCATGGGGATATTACTCCAGTCGTAAATTACTTGAAATATACTGATCAGTATAATAAAAAAGATCAGGTATCCAAATATGTGGTGGGTAAGGATTTTATCTAAAGAAGCTCTTAGGCCTTTGGCTGCAGAAGCGTCTACTTGGTATCCTTTTTTAAGGACATCATTTATAAATTGGTACCTCAGGATGGTTTCTCGTTGCTGCAGTCTTTTTAAATCTACTTTGGACTTAGTGGTAAAACTAGAGGTATCTGGTGTTTGGTTTTTTTCTATGGGGGTGAAATTCACATCCTGTGTAATCACGAGCCATAATTTGTACAGGTCTTCTTTGGGGAAGGTGTTTTTTAATTTCTCAAAATAAGCAAGATCTATCCTTTCGGTTTCTGTAATGGGTTTGTCGGATAGGCTTTTGTAATCTGCAATATAACTTTTAAGGCTGTCAATACCGGTTTGTTTTCTGGTGCTGACCAAGGCAATTTTAGTATCTAGCGCAGCCTCTAGCGCAGGAATGTCTAGACTAATCCCCTTTTTAGGCATTCTGTCTGCCATATTAATCACTAGAATACTCGGTATTCTGAGGTCTTTGATCTGCGTAAAGAGCAGTAAATTTCTCTTTAAGTTCTCTACATCTGTAATAACTACAGCTACGTCTGGGTAATCTTTGTCGTTTTTGTTGAGCAATAGCTCAATGACTACACTCTCGTCTAATGAGGTGGTGTTGAGACTGTATGTTCCTGGAAGGTCAATAATATGCGCTTTAACGCCTCTGGCTAATTTACAGATACCTTCTTTTTTCTCTACTGTAATGCCTGGATAGTTACCTACTTTTTGATTCAGTCCGGTGAGCTGATTAAAAACAGATGTTTTTCCTGTATTTGGATTTCCAATAAGGGCTACATTCAATCGCTTGCTCATTCCTAAATAGTTTTAATGAATATTTTGGCAGCAACGTCTCGCCTAATGGCAATATGAGATCCGTTTACATTTACATAGAGTGGGTCTTTGAGGGGAGCTATTTGAATTAGTTCTATTTCATTGCCGGGTAAACAGCCTAATTCTAGCAGTTTAATGGGTAAGAAATTATCTGGGAATTCTTGAATAATTCCTTTTTCTCCTCTCTTAAGATGGGCTACTGTTCGCTCCAATGTTTATTTAGATTGATTATAAGTAAGCCAAAAATACACCAATTAAATAAGTTAGAACAGGATAAGGATTGTTTTTTTAGCTATTTAAAAGGACTTATTTGTTGGCCGCTATCTCTGCATAGGTTTTCTGAAGTACTTTTAAATCTTCTAAAAGTGTTTGTATAGCAGCTGGGTCTGTCCCGTCATAATACCCCCTAATTCTTTTTTGCTTGTCTATAAGCACAAAATTTTCTGTGTGAACTAGGTCAAAAGGGCCGCTACCGCCCTCATCTTTGGCCACCAAATAAGATTTTCTAGCCAAGTCATAGATGTCTTTTTTGGGTCCGGTAACCAAATGCCATTTTTTTGGATTGACGCCTTTTTCTACACCGTACTGATAAAGTACAGGAACAGAGTCTCGAACAGGTGTCACCGAATGAGACAACAGCAGCACGTCTTCTTGGTCTTTTAGCACTTCTTGGATCTCACCCATATGCCCTGTCATGATGGGGCAAATAGTGAGGCAAGTAGTGAAAAAGAAATCTGCAATGTATATTTTATCCTTAAAAGTGTCTTGGGTAATGGTGTCTCCCAACTGATTCACCAGGGAAAAGTCAGGAATGCTGTGGTACTTTCTAATGTACTGAACTGTAGTGTCTACCAATTCTGTATTCACCATATTAGGTTGGTAAATGGGGAGTATTCTAGCAGGCTTTAAGGCATTGTAAAAAAGGTATAAAATGACCGAAGAAAGTGCTAAAAATGCCATCCAAAACTTTTTATAGGCCAAAAAGTAATTTTTCATGGGTAACAAAATAGGGTTTGCACCTACAAAGGTAAGGCATCCTTTAAGAAGCGACAAAGTTTCATGCTGCTGACGGGTATTAATTAATTCTTAAAATTGCCTCATGAGACGGTCTCATATTTTTTTACCCGTTCTTAATAGTGTATTTTTGACCCTTTATAAAACGACATATGAGTCCAATTGCCATACAAGCCATACAATTTTTTATTAGCCTTTCCCTTTTAATAGTCCTTCACGAATTGGGCCATTTCATTCCGGCTAAATTATTTAAGACTAGGGTAGAAAAATTCTACCTCTTTTTTGACGTAAAATTTTCTCTGTTTAAAAAGAAGATTGGAGAGACAGAATATGGAATAGGCTGGCTTCCTCTAGGGGGTTATGTGAAAATTTCAGGAATGATTGACGAAAGCATGGACACCGAGGCCATGAAGCAAGAACCACAAGAATGGGAATTTCGTTCCAAACCAGCCTGGCAGCGTTTGATTATTATGCTTGGCGGGGTAACAGTGAACTTTGTCTTGGCGGTATTGATTTTTATTGGAATGGCCTTTTCTTATGGAGAGCAGTATATTCCCAACGAAAGCGTGAAGGATGGTTACCAAGTGACCGATCAAGAGATTGGTGAAAAATTAGGTATTCAAACAGGCGACAGAATTATAGCTGTAGACGGAAATTCTATAAAAACCTTTAGGGGTATTTTCCTAGAAATTGTCAATGGGAATACTATTACTATTGAAAGGGATGGTGCATTGCAGGACCTGGAGATTCCAGTAGATTTTATTGAAACTTTACTAGACAATCCAGATCGCATGCGTTTCTTGGCTATGCGTCAACCTTTTGTGGTGTCTGGTCACGATCCAGATCATGTGGTCAATCCGGAGGTAGATTTTCAGGCCATGGACCAGGTGCTTTCAATAAACGGAGAAACAGCCTATTACTTGGACCAAGCCAAAGATATTTTAGCGAAAAACAAGGGTCAAGAGGTGTCTGTATTAGTAGCGCGTGCCAATGGCTCACAAACGAGTTTAATGGCTCAGGTAAGTGATTCTGCCGCTTTAGGGGTGGCTTTGCAAAGCCTGACCATGCAGCAATTTGTAGACAAAGGCCTTATGGAAATAGAAACCAAGAGCTATTCACTCCTAGAATCTATTCCTGTGGGAATAGACAGGGGAGTCACTACACTGGGTTCTTATGTAAAGCAGCTCAAGAAAATATTTAATCCAGAGACTGGTGCCTACAAAGGGGTGGGTGGTTTTGCTGCTATTGGAGGTCTTTTTCCAGATGTATGGGATTGGCAAGCTTTCTGGGGCACTACCGCTTTATTGTCTGTGATATTGGCCTTTATGAATATTCTCCCAATACCCGCTTTAGACGGTGGTCATGTGTTGTTTTTACTTTACGAAATGATCTCTGGTCGCAAGCCTTCTGACAAGTTTTTAGAGTACGCTCAGATGGTAGGATTCTTTATTTTAATGGGACTTTTACTGTTTGCTAACGGGAATGACCTCTACAAATTAATTTTTAAATAGAGAAAGCTGTTTTTTTGTTTTGAAGATTAGAAAAAACATTTATATTTGCACCCGCTAATGTAGCAAACGCTGCACGCGACACTCCTCCTTAGCTCAGTTGGTTAGAGCATCTGACTGTTAATCAGAGGGTCCTTGGTTCGAGCCCAAGAGGGGGAGCAAAAGACAAAGCCTTTACAGAAATGTAGAGGCTTTTTTTGTGCATTAGATTTAGGGCTCTTACAAAGAATAGATGCTCCCACCAAAATTCAAATTACCCAGCATATTTACCTAACTAGACTTTTAGCAAACCTTTTAAGAGTTTAAAAGTGGTGTTTGTATTAAGTAAAAGTAAATGTTGTTTATCTTTAAAAAAATATAAAAAAGAATAATTAAACATTGATGAAATATCTTATAATATCACTTTTGTTTTTGGCTACGATGTGTCAAAAAGATGATGAAGATACTTGTATAATTGACCCACCTGACTTAAATGTGGTGTGCATTCAAATTTATCAACC
>JAQWTF010000127.1:0-4530 GCA_029242825.1 Flavobacteriaceae bacterium
TGTGATCGCGAAAGGATTCGAACCTTTGACCGTCTGCTTAGAAGGCAGATGCTCTATCCAGCTGAGCTACGCGACCATTTCCCGAAGGAAAAAGTTTTAGAGATTTTGGGAATATCTCTGTTTATTAATGTCGGGGTGGCAGGATTCGAACCTGCGACCTCCGCGTCCCAAACGCGGCGCGATAACCGGGCTACGCTACACCCCGAGACCTTGTAATAAGGTATCTATTTTTCAATAAAGAGCGGAGAGACAGGAATTCGAACCCTGGCGACAGTTACCCTTCGACAGATTAGCAATCTGCTCCATTACCACTCTGGCACCTCTCCTAACACAAAAAGTGTTTCACGCCTTAAAAACGCGGTTGCAAATGTACTTTTTAGAATATAATATCACAACATTTTTAAAGCTTTTTTTAGCTTTATTTTTAATTGATCCTGAATTATTCTGGATACGTAACCCTAAGGTGGTAGATATTAGTTAGTTTGCCTTTTAAGACCTTCTTAATTAATTCAATGTCTTTAAAGGTAATATTGGCATTTACGTACTGATTGGCCTGCATTTGGCCTGTAATAATCTTTTCTACAAAGGCATCTATCTCTAAATAAGTAGGATTTTTAAGACTTTTTGAGGCAGCTTCTACAGCGTCTGCCATCATGAGAATAGCGGTTTCCTTTGAAAAAGGAAGGGGTCCTGGATAAGTAAATAAAGAAATATCTATGTTAGGGTCGGTCTCTTGGGCTTTTTTATAGAAATAATACACTTGAGTGGTTCCGTGGTGCACCCTTATAAAATCTATCAATCGGTCCGGTAAATTGTATTTTTTAGCTATTTCAATTCCATCTGTCACATGGTCTAGAATAATCTTAGCACTGTCTAAAGGATCTAATTCGTGGTGTGGGTTCACAGAAGTGATCTGATTTTCAGAAAAATAAGTAGGGTGGTTCATTTTTCCAATGTCGTGGTATAGCGCCCCTACCCTTACAAGCATGGCATTAGCCCCTATTTCGTTGGCAGCGGCCTCTGCAAGATTAGCTACCTGTAGGGAGTGATGAAAAGTTCCTGGCGCCTTATTAGAGAGCTCTTTTAAGAGCTTTGAATTGGTATCTGAAAGTTCTAATAGAGATACCTCAGAGACCAGACCAAAGAGTTTCTCGTAAATGTAGATGAGGGGTTGGGCAAAGAGTGTTATCATGCCGTTTAAGGCAAAAAGGCCAAAAACCAGCCACTGTAAATTGTTTATAGTACCTTCTTGAATGATATGAAAGGAAAAATAACCCAACATATACACTATGGTGATTTGACCCACTGAAATAAATAAGTTGGCCCTTTTATACAACTCTGTAACTGATAAAATGGTTACAATACCGGCAATGGTTTGTAAAAAAATAAACTCAAAACTATTGGGTACTACGAACCCTAAAATAAGTACCGTGAGCACATGAACAAAGAGCCCCAAACGAGCGTCAAAAAACGTTTTAAGGATAAGGGGTAAAATACACAGTGGCACTACGTATACATAAGTTTCGTTGTATTGCACCACAAGTGTGGTGAGTAGGACCATGAGCACCACATTGGCCAATATAAAAGTGAGTTGGGTATTGTCTCTATATATGTGCGGTCTGTATTTGGCTAAAAACAAGAACAACATGACCATCACTAATGCCACCAAAAGGGTATAACCAAATAGGATAATATAGTAATTGGCGTCTGACCATAAAACAGATTCATACTCTGATTTTAGGGAAAGTAGTACCTTGAAATTTTCTTTTTCTACTACGGCTCCTTTGGCAATAATCAGTTTACCCTTATCTACAAAACCCCTTGTTAACGAAAGACTATTTATGGCTTCCGAAAGCGATTTTTCTGTAAAGTCTTTGTTATAAACCACATTGGGAACTACCACGTCTAACAACAACTCTTCTGCAAAAGGCGCTTGACGCTTAAAAATTGGGGATTGGATTTGGGCTTGAATTAAAGGAAGTAATTCAGGAATGCTTATAAAAGAGCTTACAAGCCTTAAACTGGCAGTATTCCCTTGTAATAAATACAAATTATTGCCTAAGTTTTCTGTGGCATTTCTAGCCAGTAAACCTCGGGAATATATGCTGTCTAATACATTGAATAAGACCCTTTTAATTTGGGCGGTATCTTTTAGTGTTGGTTGGCTTATTTTTAAATCTGCCAATGCGAGAGACAAGTCTTCTTTTGATTGTAATAGCAGGGAGTCGCTCAAGGAAAAATAAGGAATGTGCTCGCGCCGAATAGTTGCTGTCTCTTCTGACAATTCCTCTGAGGTCTTTTTAACGCTAAAATCAAATGGAGCATACAATGTCTCGTGTTGCCATGGCTTTCCCTTTTGAAACTCGTATTTAAACTTCCCTCCTTTTGGAAAAAAATAAACCACCAAACCCACCGCCAATATATAGAGCAGGTATTTATATAGTAGGGATTGGTTTTTATAGAGGGTATCTAGACCTTTAGCCATGAAATAAGTTTAATCCAAAAATAGAAAAATAAACCCATACCGGCGTTATTTTAGTTTTTCTGCAGGTGGCTTTGCCACTAATTTTAGTATTTTTGAAACAATACAATTTAAGATCATTCTATGAAAGAAGTTGTCATTGTTTCTGCAGTAAGAACACCCATTGGACGTTTTATGGGCGCTTTATCACAAATTGCAGCGCCAGAACTGGGCGCCATTGCAATAAAAGGTGCTTTGGAGCGTATTAATTTAGACCCATCCCAGGTGGGAGAAGTCATTATGGGCCATGTGTTGCAAGCCGGAACAGGACAAGCACCCGCAAGACAAGCAGCCATAAAAGCGGGAATTCCAAATACCGTTCCCTGTACTACGGTAAACAAGGTATGTGCCTCTGGAATGAAAACCATTATGCAAGCTGCGCAATCTATTGCGCTTGGAGACCAAGAGGTCGTTATAGCCGGTGGCATGGAAAATATGAGCATGGCGCCCCATTTGCTGTCTATGCGAAATGGGCAAAAATTTGGCCCTTCTGCCCTGGAAGACAGCATGCAAAAAGACGGCTTAGTAGACGTGTACAAGCAAACCGCTATGGGTGTTTTTGCAGACCAATGTGCCCTAACTTACGAATGCTCAAGAGAAGAGCAAGACCAGTTCGCCATTCAGTCCTACCAGCGTGCTAAAGCCGCATGGAACGCCGGAAAATTTTCTGATGAAATTGTTCCTGTGACTATACCGCAGCGCAAAGGAGATCCTATTATTTTTAATACAGATGAGGAATACAGCAATGTATTTATAGATAAAATACCAGCCTTAAGACCGGCTTTTACTAAAGACGGTACTGTAACGGCTGCAAATGCTTCTACAATTAACGATGGGGCAGCAGCATTGGTCCTAATGAGCGCAGAAAAAGCAAAGTCCCTAGGTCTTAGGCCTCTGGCTACCATTAAAGGATATGCAGACGCTGCTTTAGAGCCAGAATGGTTTACCGTCGCACCTGCTAAAGCGCTTCCCAAAGCCCTTTCAAAAGCTGGAATACAACAATCTGAGATAGATTTCTTTGAATTTAATGAAGCCTTTTCGGTAGTTGGATTGGCCAATATGAAATTACTCAATATTCCAGACAGCAAAGTGAATATTCACGGAGGCGCCGTTTCTCTTGGCCACCCTTTAGGATGTTCAGGAGCCCGAATTGTGGTAACACTACTCCATGTGCTCGCCCAAGAGAAAGCGCGCTATGGCGCAGCAGCCATTTGCAATGGCGGCGGCGGCGCCTCTGCCCTGGTAATTGAAAACAACCTAGAAGCCTAAATCATGCGTTTTGGAATAGCAAAACTTTCTAATATAGCCTTAAGGAGCGCTCCAGATATGGATAGTGCGATTGTTACCATGGCCCATTACGGAGAAGGTTTTAAAATACTAGACCACAGAAAATGGTGGTTTAAGGTCAGAATGGCCTACGACCAAACAGAAGGTTGGGTAGAAAATTTACAGGTATTGGAAATTTCAGAGGACCAATACCAAAGCCTAGAGGCGCAAACCCCTCACTATTGCCAAGAACTCACTGGTTTTATTCAAGAAAAAAACGGTGGCCTTATGCCCGTTTTATTGGGCGCTAACACCAGTCAATCCAATTTAATGTCCCATACATTTGAAGGAAACACAAAGGCTAAGGGAACTAAAAATGGGATAGTAAATACCGCTTTAATGTATTTAAACGCACCCCATCTTAAAGGAGGCACGCTCCCGTTTGGCATAGACGCCTCGGGATTGAGCCAGATGGCATATAAACTCAATGGATACACATTGGCTAGGACGGCTGAATTACAATCCAAACAAGGAGAACCACTGAGTTTTATTGAAGAGTCTGAAGCAGGAGATTTGGCATTTTTTGACAATTCAGAAGGGGTCATAGATCACGTAGGCATTATACTTCCGGACCACCATATCATTCACTGCCACGGAAAGGTTCGCATAGACCGAATAGACCACACAGGAATATTCAACAACGACACCAATCAGTACTCCCATTCCCTAAGGGTGATTAAAAA
>JAQWTF010000131.1:0-6348 GCA_029242825.1 Flavobacteriaceae bacterium
CCCAAATCGTTTGTCTAACCTGTTCATTAAAAAGACATAGGTAAAGATTAATACCACAAAAATGTAAATGGAACCCTGTTGTGCAAACCAAAAACCCAAAGGGAAACCACCTATCTTAAAACTATTGAGCGCGTCTACAAATAATACACTCAGGCCAAATGAACTTATAAACCATATAAATAGGAGAATTGACAAATACTTTAAATTTATTCTCCAATATTTTTGAGCAGAAATCTTTTGATCTATCATAGCTGTGATAATTAACTAAATATAAAAAAAAATCCCAAAAATATTGGGATTTTTATTTAGTATATATAAAACACTGTTACTTTAAAAAATCGAGTACATTTTGCTCAATTCTAGTTTGAATATGATCTACTGGAGCTTTCACAAAAGTTTCCCCTGTGATGTTTTCATACAATTCAATATAACGTTCAGAAACAGATGCAATATAATCATCTGACATTTCAGGAAGCGTCTGTCCTTCCAAGCCCTGAAAGTTGTGGCTAATGAGCCACTGCCTCACAAACTCTTTTGAGAGTTGTTTTTGCGCTTCTCCAGCAGATTGTCTTTCTTCATAGCCGTCTGCATAAAAATATCGCGAAGAGTCTGGGGTGTGAATCTCATCTATCAAAACAATTTCTCCGGAAGCTGTTTTTCCAAACTCATACTTAGTGTCTACTAAAATTAACCCTCGCTTTGCGGCTAAGGCTGTACCCCTTTGAAAAAGGGCATAAGTGTATTTTTCCAACACTTCATAATCTTCTTTAGACACAATCCCTCTAGCCAGAATATCTGCTCTAGAAATATCTTCATCGTGGTCTCCCATTTCTGCCTTTGTAGCAGGCGTGATGATTGGAGCAGGAAAAGCATCGTTTTCCTTTAGTCCCTCTGGCATAGAAACACCACATAGGATTCTTTTTCCAGCTTTGTATTCTCTTGCCGCATGACCAGACATATATCCTCTAATCACCATTTCTACTTTAAAAGGTTCACAGGCATGACCAATCGCTACATTTGGATCTGGGGTTGCCCTAAGCCAATTGGGTACAATATCTTTTGTAGCCTCCATCATCTTGGTGGCAATCTGATTGAGTATTTGCCCTTTATAAGGAATTCCTCTTGGCATAACAACGTCAAATGCAGAAAGTCTGTCTGTCGCTATCATGACTAATAAATCATTTTCTAAGGCGTATACCTCTCTTACCTTCCCTTTGTAAACACTTTTTTGTCCTGGAAAATTAAAATTGGTATCTGTAATGGTATGGATCATTCTATTAATTTTGGTGTTCGATAGTTTTATAGGCTTCAATTACTTTTTTGACCAATTTATGTCTTATCACGTCTTTGTCATCTAAATAGACAATGGAAACTCCCTCAATGTTTTGAAGAACTAACAAGGCTTCCTTTAATCCAGAAGTGATTCTTCTAGGCAAATCTATTTGCCCTGGGTCTCCAGTAACCATAAACTTAGCACTTTTACCCATTCTGGTGAGGAACATTTTCATTTGGGCATGGGTGGTATTTTGAGCTTCATCTAAGATCACAAAAGCATGGTCCAAGGTCCTACCCCTCATAAAAGCAAGCGGAGCAATCTGTATGGTGCCATTTTCTATGTATAAAGCCAACTTCTCAGGGCTAATCATATCCCTTAAGGCGTCGTATAAAGGCTGCATATAGGGATCTAATTTTTCTTTTAAATCTCCAGGCAAAAACCCTAAATTCTCTCCTGCCTCAACTGCTGGCCTAGTGAGAATGATTCTTTTAACTTGTTTTTCTTTTAAAGCCTTTACTGCCATAGCTACACCGGTATAAGTCTTACCAGTTCCTGCTGGGCCAATAGCAAATACCATGTCATTTTTAGCAATGGCGTTCACCACCTTTCTCTGATTGGGTGTTTGGGCTTTGATTAACCTTCCCGAAACACCATGAAGAATTACATCTCCTACACTTTGCAATACCTCTAGTTCGTCTGGGGAAGTGTCACTCAGTAGCGCCGCTGCCGCAGCAGGATCTATTTTATTGTATTTGGCAAAATGGGCGGTGAGTTTGTCGAATTTTTGCTCAAAATCATTGAGTTCTGACTCACTGCCGTAAGCCTTAATTTTACTGCCCCTAGCAATGATTTTTAGCTTTGGAAAATGCTCTTTTAAAAGACCGACTGTTTCATTGTTTTGCCCAAAAAAATCCCTTGGGCTTACATCTGTAATTTCAATTATGATTTCGTTCAAATGAAAAGTTTTACTTAGGTTCTACAATCTATCTTTTAATGCCCGTAAAAATGTGTAATTTTGTTACACAAACTTACGCAAAAAAACAGTTTGTTATCTTATTAAAATATTAACAGCGTGTATGGCTATCATTACTTTAACTACAGATTTTGGAACAAAAGATCACTTTGTTTCCGCTATTAAAGGAGCCATTCACAGCGAACTTGATAGTCCAACTATTGTTGACATCTCTCATGAAATTAGCCCATTCAATATTCAGGAATGTGCCTACATTTTAAAAAATGCCTATACCCACTTTCCAAAAGGGAGTATTCATATTGTTGGAGTAGATGGTGAGAAAACACCAGAAACACCACATATTGTAGTCTTTGTAGACGGTCATTATTTTATCTCTGCCAATACTGGCGTAGTCCATTTAATCTGTACTAGTATAAAACCAGATAAAGTAGTGAGCATTCAATTGCCTCAGTCTAAAGAAACAGCCTTCCCAACCCTAGATGTTTTTGTCAAAGTGGCTAGTCATATTGTTAGAGGAGGCAGCTTAGACGTCATAGGAAAACCTTTTAGTGATTTAAAAGAATTAATTGATTTTAAACCCAAGATAGACGCAGACGAAAAGAGCATCCGCGGTAGCGTCATTTATATTGATAATTACGGAAATGTGGTCACTAATATTAGCCAGCAATTGTTTCAAGAACACCAAAAAGGAAGGAGTTTTAAGATAAGGGCCAGACACGCTAGTATTACTAAAATACACGAAAGGTATTCAGACATTATTCGTTTTGACTTGGAAAAAGAAAAGCGGAAAGGAGACGGAGAATTATTGGCGATTTTCAATAAAGCTGGCTACATAGAAATTGCCATATACAAAAGCAACCTTCAAACAAGCGGTGGTGCTTCCAGTCTTTTAGGCTTAGATTATTTAGATAGTATTAGTCTAGAATTTGATTAAATATTTTTGGAGATTTTCAGTTATAAACAATTTTCAAAACAGCTGAAAAGAAACTTAAAATTAGTGCAAAGTTCTAACAGCATTTGAATCACTTATATTTAATGGAGTTATGTCAAAAAATTAAAACGCTGTTTAACACATTATGGGTGAAAAAGCGGAATTAAAGGGTGTTTTTCTGTTAATAAGTTTGTTTCTCAAAAAAGTACAATTAAAATATCTTTGTAATTAGTGGTTTTGGAACTTTTGTAAGTTCAATCACACTCAATTCATAAAATTAATATTCATGAAGTTTATAGTTTCAAGTGCTTATTTACTAAAACAACTCCAGGTATTAGGAGGGGTTATAAATAATAGCAATACACTACCCATATTAGACAATTTCTTGTTTCATTTAGAAGGTAATTCGCTTACTGTCTCTGCCTCTGATTTAGAAACGACCATGCACGCTGTGTTAGAAGTTGAATCTTCCGACAATGGAAGCATTGCTATTCCTGCGAGGTTATTGTTAGACACCTTAAAAACATTTCCTGAGCAGCCTTTAACTTTTATTAAAGAAGATAACAATACTGTTGAGATAAGCGCAAATAATGGTAAATACGCACTTGCTTATGCAGACGGAAGTGAGTTCCCTAATCCAGTGAGCTTGTCTAATCCAAGTAAAACAACCATACTTGGCGATATTTTAGCTACCGCAATTTCAAAGACTATTTTTGCCGCTGGTAATGATGATTTAAGACCAGTAATGAGTGGGGTGTTTTTTCAATTCAATACAGAGAGTCTTACGTTTGTTGCTACCGACGCACACAAATTGGTGAAATACCAAAGAACAGACGTACAAGCTTCACAGACTGCAGAATTCATTATGCCTAAAAAACCACTCAACCTTTTAAAAGGAATTTTAGCTGGTTCTGAATCTGAAGTAACCATAGAGTACAACGACAGTAATGCAAAATTCAGTTTTGATCAGACAGAGCTGGTTTGTAGACTCATTGACGGGAAATATCCAAACTATGAAGCGGTTATTCCTAAAGAAAATCCGAATGTACTTAACTTGAACAGAAACTTATTTTTAAGTTCTGTAAGAAGGATTGCTATATTCTCTAATAAAACGACGCATCAGCTTAAATTAAAAGTAGCAGGCGCTGAATTAAATATATCTGCAGAAGATTTGGATTACAGCAATAAAGCAGAAGAGCGTTTGAGCTGTAGCTATCAAGGAGACGACCTTCAAATAGGATTCAACTCAAGGTTTTTAACCGAAATGTTGAATAATTTAAATTCTGATGAAATTACACTCTCCATGAGTTTACCCAATAGAGCTGGGATTTTAACCCCTTCTGACGGTTTAGACCCTGGAGAACACGTTACCATGCTGGTCATGCCAGTCATGCTTAATAACTAAGCCTAAATAGTTCCTTGTTTGAAAAAAAAGGCCGCTTTATTAGCGGCCTTTTTGTTTTACTTCAGAAATTTAAAGAAAGGATAAGAAATAGGTTCACCATTACTCACTCTAATCGCATTGAGTATAGGATAAACGAGTCCTAAAATACCAATCCCTATTAAACCTAAAATTCCTAGACCGAGTAATAAAATGGCTGGAATACATATAAGCGCTAAAAGGAAAAGCGATATTTGAAAATTAATGATAGCCTTACCGTGCTCGTCCATTCCCAAGACCTGCTCTTTTTGGGTCAGCCATAAAATCAAAGGCACTATAAAGCCCCCAAAACCGGTCACTAAATCTAATAATTGACTCAAATGAGTAACCATTAACAAGTTTTTGTCTTCTCTTAGCATAGTATATAAATTGGTTAGATTTTAAAAATACAAAAAATGAACTTATAAAAGGGTTTAAACTAATCTTAACCAACTCCCATTTTTTAGCTAATTTTGCCCCATGTCACAAGAAAAAAACATTGTTGCTATAGCTACACCTGCAGGAGCTGGTGCAGTTTCTATTATCAGAATCTCTGGACCAGACGCATGGTCACTTGTGGCTGCACAATTTAAATCTGTCAGAGATAAAGACCTCCTAAAACAAACAAGTCACAGTATTCATTTGGGCCACATTGCCGATGGCGCCAAAATCATTGACCAAGTGCTGGTCTCCCTATTTAAAGGCCCCAATTCATACACGGGAGAAAATGTGGTAGAAATAAATTGCCATGGTTCCTCCTACATACAGCAAGAAATTTTACAACTCTTCCTTAGAAAAGGCTGTAAAATGGCAGAAGGCGGTGAATTTACACTTAGGGCCTTTTTAAATGGCAAATTAGACCTGAGCCAAGCAGAAGCCGTGGCAGATCTAATAGCCTCAGACAACGCTGCCGCCCACCAAATTGCCATGCAGCAAATGCGAGGTGGGTTTAGCTCAGAAATAAAAGCCCTCAGACAAGAATTATTAAATTTTGCCTCGCTCATTGAGCTTGAGTTAGATTTTGCAGAAGAAGACGTAGCATTTGCAGACCGTGAAGCATTTAAAGCGCTCTTAGATAAAATTTCTAAAGTCCTCAGACAACTCATAGACTCCTTTGCCCTTGGAAATGTGATTAAAAATGGGATTCCAGTAGCAATTGTAGGCGCCCCTAATGCTGGTAAATCTACCTTGCTCAATGCACTTTTAAATGAAGAACGCGCCATAGTATCTGATATTGCGGGAACCACAAGAGACACTATAGAAGATGAAATTTCTATTGGAGGCATTGGATTTAGGTTCATAGATACCGCGGGAATTAGGGATACTAAAGACCAGATTGAGCAACTAGGAATTGCCAAAACATTTGAAAAAATTGAACAGGCACAATTAGTGGTTTATATGGTAGATCTTAAAAAGTGTCATGAAGATTTGGCCGTTCTCACGGCCGATGCCGCAGCCCTTCAAAAGCTCAAAGAAACTTATCCCAAAAAACCACTACTGGTCTTAGGAAACAAAGCAGACCTTATTTCAGCAGACGCAGTAGCAAAGATAAAAGAGACCATCACAGACCTCTCCCCGCTTTCTGCCAAGGAAAAAGAAGGCATTGAATCCCTTAAAGAAGCTTTCCTAAACGTAGTGCATACCGGAGCACTACACAATAACGATACTATTGTAAGTAATTCCAGGCATTATGACGCCCTTTTAAGGGCCCAAGAAGAAATTGGTAAGGTGCAAGACGGATTAGCCGC
>JAQWTF010000093.1:0-1740 GCA_029242825.1 Flavobacteriaceae bacterium
GTGGCTTTATTGCCAGGAGAAGATGGTACTGTAGGTGGTTTCAATGATATTAATTCAATCCCAGGCGTTATGTGGGGTATTGATATTACACCAGCGGGACAGGGATTAGCGTCTCTTTTCTCATGGTGGGGTTTCATGGACTACTATAGCTATTCGTATGCAGCGGTAGGAAATAGAAAAGGAATGGATTCAGACTTATATGCCAACTTCAAAGAAGACGACATTAGAAAGAATCAGTTCAATTCTATCTTAATGCCAACTGGTAAGTTCTATTACAAAGGGGCTGAAGCTAATGGATTTAGACCTTTCTCTGGACCACAGTCTAACATTGATTCTGACTCTCACTATATGAGGGTTGCAGAAATGTATTTGCTACATGCAGAAGCAGCTGCAGAGAATGGAAACGACGCTGCAGCGAGAACCAGCTTAAAAGCAGTACTAGACCTCAGAATTGGAGACAGTTCTTACGTAGACGCTCTTTCAGGGAGTGCCTTAGCTGAGGAAGCTGCTTTACAAGCGCGTTTAGAGCTTTTTGCAGAGGGTCAGTCTTACTTTATTATGAAGAGAAGGCGTGAGACTAGAACAAGAGGTGCTAACTGGTTGGACAACGCTGGAGACTCTTTCTCTCACACAGACGAGCGTTTGACTTACGAGATACCACAAGAAGAAATCTTGTTTAATCCAAACTTGAGCGAGCAGAACTAATAAAACTGCTTAATAATATAAAACGGCCCCCAATTGGGGGCCGTTTTTTTTTAGCTTTATTTTACCAATTCGGTTTTCGCAAAACCATTACCTTTGCCCCTTTAAGAAATACTTTCAATGAGAGGAGTTGTCTTTAGTGTACTATTATTTTTAAGCCTAGGTTTGTTTTTGGGTCATGCGCAGTCAAAGGCGCATCGGCCAGAGGCCAAACAGGACACCATCCCTGTAAAAACCTCAGACACCATCCCAGTGAAAGCTGCAGATACTATCCCAACCAAGCCAATAGACACTATTCCCGTAAAAACTTCAGATGCCCTACCGCTGCAAGTTCGAGATTCATTACCTCATAAACTTCCTGACAGCACAAAGGTCTTAACCAAAGCAGACAGTCTTAAGTTGCTGGTCAAAAAAATGGCGGGTAGAGAAGCCGTTAAGATAGACACCATTAGAATTACCATTAAAGATTACCAGATCATTTCCCACCAGCGGGACACTACTTTTGTAGACACTACCCTAACCATTCAAAAAGACTACAAATACAATTACCTCAGAAAGGACGACTTTGAATACATGCCTATGGCCAATATGGGGCAACCCTACACCGCTTTAGGGGCGCAATTAGATACCAAGTCTTATATGCCTTCTATTGGGGCAAAGGCCAGGCATTTTGGTTATCAGGAATTAGAAGACGTTTCCTATTACAATGTACCCACACCGCTCACGGAGATGATGTTTAAGACCTCCTTAGAGCAAGGCCAGTTTTTAGATTTCTTACTCACGGCCAATACGTCTAGAAAATCCAATTTCTCCATCTACAACCGGGGCTTCAGGTCCAAGGGTAAGTATGCCTACGATGAAATGAGTGCCGGAAGTTTTATTGCGACCTATAACTACCAGTCTAAGGACAACGCTTACACAGTCAGGGGGCATTACGCCGCTCAAAATATTGAAGGAGAAGAGCACGGTGGGTTGCCCTTTAGGGAAAGACAGTTTCAGTCTGCCAATCCGCGATTTTTGGACCGTTCTAGGATAGAC
>JAQWTF010000141.1:0-15540 GCA_029242825.1 Flavobacteriaceae bacterium
TGATTCCTAAAACAGACGACGGTCGCGTGCTTTTCTTAGTACCCTGGCACAACAAGGTAGTCATGGGCACCACAGATACCCTCATAGACAGCCACAGTTTAGAACCCAAGCCTTTGGAGGAGGAAATAAATTTTATCCTCCTAACTGCCAACCGGTATTTAAACAAAAAGGTACAGCGCTCAGACGTGCGAAGTATCTTTGCGGGCTTAAGGCCATTAGCTGCGCCAAAAGATGGCAATGAGAAGACCAAAGAAATATCTAGAAGCCATAAAATAATTGTTTCCTCTTCTGAATTAGTTACCATTACAGGGGGTAAATGGACTACTTACAGGAAAATGGCACAAGACACTATTAATAAAATAATTGCCCTTAAAAAATTACCCCCAGCCTCCTGCAAAACAACTGCTTTAAAAATACATGGTGCCAATGGGCCAATAGATATTGCAAATCATTTGTATATTTATGGATCAGACCAAAGTAAAATAGCTGCTTTAATTCAAGCGGATCCTAGCTTATCTGATCTGCTGCACCCCCGTTTGCCTTACACAAAAGCTGAAGTGGTATTTGCCGTTAGAAACGAAATGGCTAGAACATTGGAAGATGTTTTGGCTCGTAGGGTGAGGGTGCTTTTTTTAGACGCTCGTGCTGCCATAGAAATG
The DNA here is from genome assembly GCA_029242825.1 of Flavobacteriaceae bacterium. Taxonomy (GTDB): domain Bacteria; phylum Bacteroidota; class Bacteroidia; order Flavobacteriales; family Flavobacteriaceae; genus MAG-120531. The sequence continues at coordinate 660 of JAQWTF010000141.1, forward strand.
GCAGAAGAAGTGGCCCAGATTATAGGAAGAGAATTGCATAAAGACAAAGAATGGGAAGCCGCCCAAGTAACTTCGTTTAAATTGTTGGCGCAACAGTACGTATTAAAAATAACCACCGAATAAAATAACCGCCGAATGGAACAGTGTATATTATCGTTAGATCAAGGAACAACCTCTTCAAGGGCTATTGTTTTTGACAAAAAAGGCGCTATTGTGTCTATGGCACAGCAAGAGTTTACCCAAATTTTCCCTCAGCCAGGATGGGTAGAGCACGATCCAAATGAAATATTAAATACCCAAACCACCGTAATAGAAAAAGCCCTTGCTCAAAAAGGACTCACGGGAAAAGACATTGCTGCCATAGGCATTACCAACCAAAGAGAAACAGTAGTGGTTTGGGACAAACAAACAGGCACTCCTATTTATAATGCCATAGTGTGGCAGGACAAACGCACGGCAGATTATTGTGACCAATTAAAAAATGACGGTAGGTCTGTAGAGATCAGACAAAAAACAGGTCTAGTGATAGACGCCTATTTTTCTGGAACTAAGGTGAAATGGATTTTAGATCATGTTCCTGGTGCCAGAGAGAAAGCCGTAAAAGGAGGCCTTCTCATGGGTACCATAGACACTTGGTTGGTTTGGAATTTGACCCAAGGCGCCCAGCATATCACAGATGTGACCAATGCTTCTAGAACCTTATTATTCAACATCAATACCATGACTTGGGATACAGATTTATTGACTCTTTTTGACATTCCAATTCAAATGCTACCAGAAGTTAAGGAGTCTAGCGAAATATATGGCGATACTTCCCTTAGAGGCAGTGACCACAAAATTCCTATCGCTGGAATTGCAGGAGACCAGCAAGCGGCTTTATTTGGGCAGATGTGTGTCCAGCCAGGAATGGTTAAAAATACCTACGGGACAGGTTGTTTTATGCTCATGAATATTGGGGAAAAACCCTTGGTTTCCCAACATAATTTACTCACCACTGTCGCTTGGAAAATCAAAGGGAGAACCACCTATGCGCTTGAGGGCAGTGTTTTTATTGCTGGTGCTGTAGTGCAGTGGCTCAGAGATGGACTAAAAATCATTGATCAATCTAGCGAAGTAGAGGCCTTGGCAGCAACTGTAGATCATACAGATGGGGTGTATTTTATTCCTGCTTTTGCAGGTTTGGGGGCGCCCTATTGGGACCAACATGCCAAGGGAACGCTCTTTGGTTTAACAAGAGGTAGTAGCAACGCCCATATAGCAAGAGCCTCTTTAGAGTCTATTGCTTTTCAGACTATGGATATGCTTAAGGCCATGGAGGCCGATGCCAATTTATCCATAAAAGAGCTCAGGGTAGACGGAGGTGCAACAGTTAATAATTTGCTCATGCAATTCCAATCAGATGTATTAAACGCCAAAACAGTCCGTCCGAAAATGGTAGAAACTACCGCTATGGGGGCTGCTTTTTTAGCTGGATTAGCCGTGGGTTATTGGACTGATTTTAAAGAAATTGAATCTATTTGGACTACTGACAAAACCTTTTCCCCTTCAATAGATAGGACCCCCATTAATGCACATATTAAAGGTTGGGAAAAAGCGATCAAAGCATTGACCCACTGGAGCAGTATTAATTAAACACAAGCGTATGACGCCATTTATTGCAGAATTAATAGGAACTGCCGCACTGATTCTTTTGGGTGGTGGTGTGGTAGCCAATGTAGTGTTAAAAGACACTCAGGGACACAGTAGTGGTTGGATCGTTATAACCACCGGATGGGCGCTAGCCGTATATATAGGAGTAGTGATCGCAGCACCGTTTAGTGGGGCACATTTAAACCCAGCAGTAACGATAGGATTGGCAGTAAGCGATTCTTTTCCATGGGCAGACGCTCCCCTTTATATTTTAGCACAGTTCCTAGGAGCTATGTTAGGCGCTACAATAGTTTGGATTTTTTATAAAAATCATTTTGATGTTACTGAAGACAAATCTCTTAAAAAAGCAGTGTTCTGTACTAGCCCTGCCATACGAAACTATCCCTTTAATTTTGTCAGTGAAGCCATAGGAACTTTCGTGTTGGTATTCACTATTTTAAATTTCACAGAGGTGCGTATAACAGATACATCTCAGCTTGTGGGCATGGGATCTCTGGGTGCTATTCCTGTAGCCTTTTTAGTGTGGTCCATAGGCCTTTCTTTAGGAGGAACAACGGGTTATGCCATTAATCCTGCAAGGGATTTAGGCCCGAGAATAGTGCACGCTTTGCTTCCTATTAAAAACAAAGCTACAAGTGATTGGTCCTACGCCTGGGTGCCTGTTTTAGGTCCAATATTTGGCGCTCTTCTAGCGGCTTTTTTCTTTACTCAGTTGGGCGCTTAATTCTTCCAGGGAAACACCTTTAGTTTCTGGCATCATAAAGTGTACAAAAACCAGTTGTAACACCATCATAAAGGCAAAAAAGGCAAATACAGGAGCCGCCCCTATGGTGCCAAACAACCAGGGCACCATTGAAGGAATGATCGCCGCCAAAACCCAGTGGGTACTCGTGCCAAAAGATTGGCCTGCGCCCCTGAGGTGATTCGGGAATACTTCAGAAATAAACACCCAAATAATAGCCCCTTGGCCTATAGCGTGGGAGGCAATAAATAGGAATAAAAATCCAGGGACTGCCATTCCAGTCCATTCAAATTGAAAGGCTGCCGCAACAAGGGCTAAGGAAATAATATAGCCTACAGATCCTATATACATGAGTTGTCTTCTGCCTAGTTTGTCTATTAAAAAGATTCCTATAAAAGTAAAAAGTAGGTTGGTGGCCCCTATCCCAATAGAGCTTAAAAGGGCTGTACTTTCTCCAAGTCCCGCCTCTTCAAATATCCTGGGGGCATAATATAAAAAGGCATTAATTCCTGAAAACTGGTTGAAGAAAGCGATCAGAAAAGCCAACATTAAAGGAAAGCGGTATTTTTTCATCCAAATATTTTCTTTGCTATGCTCCGCTTCATTATTTCCTTTAACTGAAAGTACAAATGCGTCAATGACCATATCTGAGCCAATATCTTTTAAAGCAGTGGCCGCTTCTTCGTTCCTGTTTTTTAAAACGAGCCAGCGAGGGCTCTTGGGAACTACCAAGATAAATAGGGTGTATAAAATAGCAGGAAAAGCCTCAACTCCCACCATCCATCGCCAATCGTTTTCTCCTATGCCACTCAATAGGTAGTTAGAGAGAAAAGCCACCAAAATACCAAACACCAGCATAAACTGGTAAAAACCTACGAGTCTTCCCCTGTCTTTCGCAGGGGCTATTTCAGAAATATAAGCGGGTGCTGCAATGGTAGAAACCCCTACACCTACACCTCCTAAGAACCTGAAAAATGCAAAAGTGATAGGGTCGTTGGACAAAGCTGAACCTATAGCAGAGATCGAGTATAAAATACCAATCCAAAACAAAGTCTTTTTTCTGCCCAATCTATCGGTAGGGAATCCGCCAAAAAGCGCGCCTAAGACAGTTCCCCAAAGGGCCATTCCCATGACTACCCAGCCGTGAAAACTGTCAGAAGACTCCCATAGGGCTTGAAGTTTTTTGTCTGCTCCAGAGATCACAACAGTGTCAAATCCAAAAAGGAATCCTGCTAAAGCAGCAATAATAGAAAATTTTAAAATTTTAGCATGCATTTTAATAGTGGTGTTGGTTGCCCGTAAATCTATTAAAAATATTTTGCTATTTGAGACATTATTTTAGATGTAGCGCCCAATTGTGCAGAAATATAAGAGGTTTGAATCCCTTTTATCTGCTCAATATATGGCTTCTCTACAGCCAATTCTAAAAATTGAGTGGCATTTTCAGTAGTGTTTATGACCTGAATTCCGCCAAGAGCTACGAGGTCTTTAGCCTCTTTATACTTGTTAAAATTTGGTCCAATGGCAAGTGGAATGCCGTAAACTGCTGCTTCTAATGTATTGTGTAAGCCTGTTTTAAAACCGCCCCCAACATAGGCCATTTGCGCTAAGGGGTAGATCTGATTTAAAATACCAATACGGTCTACAATAAGTAAAGAAGCTTTGGAAGCCTCTTGAGGATTGGTCTTAGAAAGCCAAACACTTTGTTTTTGTAATTGAATGGGGAGCGCTTGGAGAAGTGTTTCCAAAGACGCTTTGTCTACTTTATGAGGCGCTAAAACAAATTTAATATTGTGTGTAGTTTTTTCAAATGCCATGCCCAAAATGCTCATGTCTTCAGGCCAAACACTGCCTCCAACAAATAGCGGTTTCTCAGCGGAAAAAGCAGTGAGGATTTCTTGGATTTCCTTCGGGAGGGCTTCTGTGTGTTTAGAAAGTCTAGACACTCTGTCAAAACGCGTATCTCCAGCGACACTTACCTGCGCATACCCACTGTCTTTTACAAGGGCTAGGGAACTGCTGTCTTGAACAAAAATATGAGAGAATTTATGTAGGCTTTTTCTCATGAAACGACCATACCATTTAAAATAAATATGATTGGGTCTAAAAATCGCAGCAATAAGGATACTTGGAATTTCTGCTTGTTGAAGTGCAGTCATATAATTGGGCCATACCTCGTATTTCACAAAAATGGCCAAAGAAGGTTTTAAAACTTTAATAAACTGCATGGCGTTGCGAAGGCTGTCAATAGGCAAATAAACGACGCTGTCTGCCAATGGAGTGTTTTTTCTCACGTCATATCCGGATGGCGAAAAAAAAGACAATACAATTTGGTGTTCAGGATAGCGACTGCGAACGGCTTCTAACACTGGGACCCCTTGTTCGTATTCTCCCAGAGATGCTGCATGCATCCAAAGGGTTTTTTTAGAGGGATCTAATTGGGAGGAAAGGGTCTTAAACACCGCTTTACGGCCTGTTACAAAGCGCCTTATTTTAGGTGAAAATAGCGCGGCAATAGGGAGAATCCCTTGACCTAGCGTGACCAATAAATTGTACAATAAATACAAGGCTTAGTTATTTAGAGACAAAAATACGTTTCTTTAGCGCAATGAATGGTGTAGGGGGGTATTTTTTGTATTTTCGTTGTGTCTTTATTAAGCATTTATGAAAAAAATACAAATGGTAGACCTTCAGGGGCAATACCGTGACATACAATCAGAGGTAAACGAAAGATTTACATCTGTACTAGAGAGTGCGGCATTTATTAATGGTCCAGAAGTGCAAGAATTTCAGAAAGCGTTAGAAGCTTATCTGGGTGTGAAACACGTTATTCCTTGTGCGAATGGAACAGATGCATTGCAAATCGCTATGATGGGCCTAGGCTTACAGCCCGGAGATGAGGTTATAACGGCAGATTTTACCTTTGCTGCTACTGTAGAGGTCATTGCCTTATTAGGTCTAACACCTGTTTTGGTAGACGTGCTACCGGATACTTTTATGATAGACCCAGCTGCAGTAACTAGAGCCATAACACCCAAGACCAAAGCCATTGTTCCGGTACATCTTTTTGGGCAAACGGCTCCAATGGACGCCATTATGGAAATAGCTGCCAAGCACAATTTAAAGGTGATAGAAGACAATGCACAAGCCATTGGAGCCACTTTTACTTCCGTAAACGGCACAAAGAAAATGGCTGGCACCATTGGGCATGTGGGGGCAACCTCTTTCTTTCCCTCTAAAAATTTAGGCTGTTATGGAGATGGCGGTGCATTGTTTACCAATGACGACGCCCTAGCCCATACCTTAAGAGGTATTGTAAACCACGGGATGTACGAAAGATATCACCACGACGTAGTTGGGGTGAATTCTAGATTAGACGCTTTACAGGCTGCAGTTTTAAACGCAAAATTGCCTAGGCTAGACACTTATAATTCCAAGAGAAGGGCAACCGCAAAGGCTTACAATGCTGCTTTTGAGGGGCATCCGGACATTGAATTACCAAAAACAGTCAATGGTTGCCAAGGGATTTGCGACAGCTGTGATTGCCATGTATTTCACCAATACACCTTGAAAATCACCCATGGGAAAAGAGATGCACTGGTGGCTCATTTGGCCTCAGAAGCAATTCCTTGTGGGGTGTATTATCCTATTCCATTACACAGGCAAAAAGCCTATACCAACGACAGTTATAAAGAGGCAGATTTTACAGTGACCAATGCCTTGAGTGAGCAGGTCATCTCATTGCCCATGCATACTGAATTAGATGCTGCGCAAATTTCACATATCACAAAAACCATTCTCAATTTTCTAAATTCATAAGATGGCAACGGTATTGGTAACAGGCGGTCTAGGGTATATAGGATCACATACCGTGGTAAGTTTGTTAGAAGCGGGTCATAAAGTCATAGTAGTAGACAATCTGGTGAATACCAACGCTACTGTACTAGATGGAATTACCGCTATAACAGGCAAAACACCCCAGTTTTACCCCTTGGATTTAAGACAGCCTGAAACTGCTTCAATCTTATTTTCTAAGCATCCAGACATTAATGCGGTCATTCACTTTGCCGCTTTTAAGGCAGTAGGGGAGTCTGTGGAAAAGCCCTTAGATTACTATCAAAACAACCTAAACACCTTAGTGTATTTGCTTCAGGAGGTCGTAAAAAAATCCATAGCATTTATTTTTAGTTCTTCATGCACCGTATATGGCCAGGCCCTTGAATTGCCTATTCTAGAGACCGCTCCGGTCCTGAAAGCCATGTCTCCCTATGGAAATACCAAGCAAATTGGAGAAGAAATACTACAGGACTGCTGTCTGGCATATCCTCATTTAAAGGTCACTGCACTGAGATATTTTAATCCCATCGGGGCACACGAATCTGCACTTATTGGCGAGCTTCCCATTGGAGTCCCTCAAAATCTAGTCCCTTTTATTACCCAAACGGGGGTTGGTAAAAGAGCGCAATTGTCTGTATTTGGGAATGATTACCCCACCCCAGACGGCACTTGCATCAGGGATTATATTCACGTGGTAGATCTCGCAGAAGCACATATGGCCGCTATGAATAGATTGCTTAACCATACGCCAAAAGCCTCATTTGAAGTTTTTAATGTGGGTACAGGTAAAGGGAGTTCTGTTTTAGAGGTGATTAAAGCCTATGAAAAAGTCAGTGGACGTTCTTTGCCCTTTGTCTTTGCTCCGCCAAGACAGGGCGATGTCACAGCTGCTTACGCAAACACCCATAAAGCCAGTACAGTTTTAGGTTGGCAGGCACGCTTTTCTTTAGAAGAAGCTATGGCTTCTGCATGGGCATGGGAAAATAAATTACTATCTTAGGAAGCTAAATAGTACTTAGATTCTGGGTATTGTTTTGAATTTTAAATAACCAAACCTATAAAGTATCTCGCATCATGAAAAAACTTTTTTTTAGCCTCCTATTACTATGTGGCCTAAGCCTTCACGCTCAAAAAACCTACTTGCATTGCGGTCAGATTATTGACGTTGCCAAGGCTAAGACACTCAACGAAAAAACTATTGTTGTATCTGGAAATACCATTGAATCCATTCTGAATGGTTATGTAAATGGATCAGATACGGACATCCATATTGATTTAAAAAAGCAGGTGGTTATGCCTGGTTTTATAGATATGCATGTGCATATTGAGCATGAGTCAAATCCGAGAACTTATATGAATCGCTTTACTGAAAACGAGGCCGATGTTGCCTTGGGAGCTACTGTATATGCTAAAAGAACTTTAATGGCAGGTTTTACAACGGTAAGAGATTTAGGGGGTAGTGGGGTAAATATAGCCTTGAGAAAAGCCATTGCCAAAGGAACTGTAATTGGGCCTAGGATTTTTACTGCAGGTAAGGCGATAGGTACTACAGGAGGTCATGCAGACCCAACCAACGGAAGAAGCTACGATCTTATGGGAGACCCAGGCCCTAGAGAAGGAGTGGTGAACTCCCCTGCAGATGCCAGAAAAGCAGTGAGACAACGTTATAAAGATGGAGCAGACGTCATTAAAATTACAGCGACAGGAGGGGTGCTCAGTGTGGCTAAAAATGGTCAAAACCCACAGTTTACGGCAGATGAATTGGCAGCCATAGTGAGTACTGCAAAAGATTACGGCATGCTTACAGCGGCACATGCCCATGGAGATGAAGGAATGAGAAGGGCTATTATAGCTGGGATTAAGACCATAGAGCATGGAACCCTTATGGAGCCGTCTACTATGGATTTAATGGTAAAACACGACGCTTATCTGGTGCCAACAATATCTGCTGGTAAAGCAGCAGCAGCCAATGCCGCCATACCAGGTTATTTCCCAGAGGTAATTGCAAAAAAGGCATTAGAGATAGGACCTAGAAGTCAATCTACCTTTGCAATGGCCTATAAAAAAGGGGTTAAAATTGCTTTTGGAACAGACGCAGGAGTGTCTCCTCATGGAGACAATGCCAAAGAATTCGGATTTATGGTAGCAGCAGGGATGCCTGTAATGGAGGCCATTGCAGCAGCAACAGTCACTAATGCCAATTTGTTGGGTTATGCAGATAGTTTAGGCCAATTAAAGGCCGGCTACACTGCAGACATAGTCGCTGTAAGTGAGCACCCAGAAAAAAATGTAACTACTTTGGAACAAGTGAATTTTGTCATGAAAGAAGGCGCGGTTTTTAAGGAAAAAAACAAAGAAGTATTGCGCGGCTACTAACAACAATGAAAACCTATTTAATAGTAGAGGGAGGGCATAAAGCCCTCCTTTTTTTAAGGTATTAAAGTATTGAAAAGTAATACTTTACAGGGTTTTTTTTAAGGAATGATAATTTTATACAACGTTTTCGTATTTTTTTGTAATTATGAGTAAAACCCAAGGCTCAAATTAGGCAAATGTTGTATTTTTGAATAAATTTTGTGTAAAAGACCCATATTCCAATTTATAGATGGATCCATATTCCTTTTTAAACGCCGCACATACCTCATTCTTTGCGGATCTTTACGATAAATATTTAAAAAACCCAGACAGCGTTGAACCTTCATGGCGTGCTTTTTTTCAAGGCTACGACTTTGGTTCAGAATCCCATGGTTTTTTTAATGAAGAAGCCGCTGTTTCCACCTCTGCCATTTCTGAAATGCCAGAAAGCATGCAGAAAGAATTTCAAGTCATTAGACTCATAGATGGTTACAGAAGCAGGGGGCATTTATTTACTGAAACCAATCCGGTTAGAGAGCGAAGAAAATACAGTCCAACATTGGATTTAGAAAACTTTGGACTGACTGAAGCAGATTTAAATACCGTATTTTCCGCAGGCGAAATTATTGGTATTGGTGCTGCTTCGCTTACGGACATTGTTGCACACTTAAAGCGCATTTATTGTGATGCTATAGGGGTGGAGTATATGTACATTAGAAACCCTGAGCGCGTTGCATGGATACAGGACTGGTTGAATGTCAATGACAATCACCCTTCTTTTTCAATAGATCAGAAAAAACATATTCTTAAAAAGCTTACACAAGCAGTGAGTTTTGAAAGTTTTTTACATACCAAATACGTTGGTCAGAAGCGTTTCTCCTTAGAGGGAAATGAATCTTTAATTCCAGCTTTAGACGCCATTGTAGAAGCTGCTGCGGCCAAAGGGGTTGCGGAGTTTGTCATGGGAATGGCCCATAGGGGGCGTTTAAACGTCTTGACAAATATTTTTGGAAAGTCTGCAAAAGATATTTTTAGTGAGTTTGACGGTAAAGATTACGAGCAGGTAGTTTTTGACGGAGACGTAAAGTATCACTTAGGATGGACCTCTGATAGAATGTCAGACAACGGCAATAAAATAGTCATGAATATTGCGCCCAACCCATCCCACCTAGAAACGGTAGGTGCCGTGGTTGAGGGTATTGCTCGTGCCAAACAAGACAATCTATACCCAGATGACTTTTCTAAAGTATTGCCTATAGTATTGCATGGAGACGCCGCTATAGCTGGTCAAGGTCTGGTGTACGAAGTGGTACAAATGGCCCAGCTAGATGGGTATAAAACCAATGGAACCATACATATTGTGGTGAATAATCAAATTGGTTTTACCACCAACTATTTAGACGCGAGATCTTCTACTTATTGCACAGATGTAGGTAAAGTGACTTTGAGTCCAGTACTTCATGTAAATGCAGACGACGCAGAAGCAGTAGTTCACGCTGCATTATTTGCTTTAGAATACCGCATGAGGTTTCAAAGAGATGTTTTTATAGATTTATTGGGTTACAGAAAATACGGTCATAACGAAGGAGATGAACCGAGATTTACACAGCCTAAATTGTATAAGGCAATTGCCAAACACCAAAATCCTAAAGAAATCTACACGGCAAGACTCATTGAAGAAGGGGTTATAACGCCAGATTTTGTCAAAGGATTAGAGCAAGCTTATAAAGACAGTTTAGAAGTAGATTTAGAAGACTCCAGAAAAGAAGATAAAACCGTCATTACACCGTTCATGTCTGAGGCATGGAAAGGCTTGGCTCCTGCTCAAGAAGACACCATGGCTTTAAAAGTAGCCACGGAATACCCAGCAGATAAGCTTACAGGTATCGCGAAGGTCATTACCACATTGCCATCTGACAAGAAATTCTTGAGAAAGATAGACAAGCTCATTGAAGATAGGCGTAAGATGTTTTTTGAAAACAATACCCTAGATTGGGCTATGGGAGAACTCTTGGCGTATGGATCTCTTTTAGAAGAGGGATTTGACGTGAGAATTTCTGGTCAAGATGTAGAGCGAGGTACTTTCTCTCACAGACATGCGGTATTGAAAGTTGAGGCGAGTGAAGAAGAAGTATTGCTTTTAAATCAGTTAAATGACCAGCAAGGCAAATTACATATTTTTAACTCCTTACTGTCGGAGTACGGAGTAGTAGGTTTTGATTATGGCTATGCTATGGCAAGTCCCAATACATTAACTATTTGGGAAGCGCAATTTGGAGATTTCAGTAATGGGGCCCAAATTATGATTGACCAATATATTTCTGCTGCAGAAGACAAGTGGAAATTGCAAAACGGTTTGGTCATGTTATTGCCTCATGGTTATGAGGGGCAAGGAGCAGAGCACTCTTCCGCCAGAATGGAAAGGTATTTGCAAATGTGCGCTAAGGATAATATGTTTATAGCAGACTGTACTACACCAGCCAATATGTTTCATTTGTTGAGAAGGCAATTGAAAGCCAGTTACAGAAAACCATTGGTCGTGTTTACACCCAAGAGTTTGCTGAGGCACCCAAAGGCAGTTTCCGGAGTGGAAGATTTTGCAAACGGTTATTTCCAAGAGGTTATAGGCGACGCTACAGCGGTAAAAGACCAGGTTAAAACATTGGTATTTTGTACTGGTAAATTCTATTACGATCTATTAGAAGCCAGAGAAACTTTGGAAAGACAAGACGTGGCATTGGTGAGAATAGAGCAACTGTTTCCTTTAGCTGTAGATCAAATTCAGGCACAATTAGACCAATATAAAAATGCAAAAGACATTGTATGGGCCCAAGAAGAGCCTAGAAACATGGGGGCATGGAGTCACCTGCTTATGCATTTGCCAATGGCCTCTAAATTTAGAATAGCCTCTAGGCGTTTTTACGCTTCTCCAGCAGCGGGAAGTGCGGTACGTTCCAAAAGAAGGCACCAAGAAGTCATTGATTATGTATTCGATGCTTCCAAAGACAATATGATTAGATAATAAATTAAAGAGATCTCATAAATTATACACGATGATTTTAGAAATGAAAGTACCCTCACCAGGGGAGTCCATCACAGAAGTAGAAATTGCCACTTGGTTGGTTCAAGACGGTGATTATGTAGAAAAAGACCAAGCCATTGCAGAGGTAGACTCAGACAAGGCAACATTGGAATTACCTGCTGAAATGAGTGGTGTAATTACCCTTAAGGCAGAAGAAGGTGACGCTGTTGCGGTGGGTGCTGTGGTTTGTTTAATAGATACGTCGGCTGCTAAGCCAGCAGGAGACGCTCCAGCTAAAGTAGCTAAAGCTACTCCAGAGGCCGCTCCTAAAGCTGCTGCATCGGCCCCCATAAAAGAGACCCCTGCTGCCACCACTAGCTATGCCACAGGAACTGCTTCTCCAGCTGCTAAGAAAATATTGGCAGAAAAAGGCATATCTGCCGCTGAGATTGTGGGGACAGGAAAAGACGGTAGGGTAACCAAAGAAGACGCTGTAAAAGCAGTGCCTTCTATGGGAACAAATTCTACTGGTGGTGCTAGGACAACTTCTAGAAGTAAACTGTCAATGTTACGAAGAAAAGTGGCGGAGCGTTTGGTGTCTGCAAAGAACGAAACAGCCATGCTAACTACTTTTAATGAGGTAGATATGGGGCCTATTTTTGCCCTTAGAAAGCAATACAAAGAAGCTTTTACAGAAAAGCATGGTGTAGGTCTTGGATTCATGTCATTCTTTACAAAAGCAGTTATTCGTGCCTTAGAACTTTACCCAGCGGTAAATTCTATGATCGATGAAAAAGAGATGGTCACTTATGATTTCTGTGATATTTCTATTGCTGTATCTGGACCAAAAGGTTTAATGGTTCCTGTGATTAGAAACGCAGAAAACTTGAGTTTTAGAGGCGTAGAGGCAGAGGTAAAACGTTTGGCTATTCGCGCTCGTGACGGAGAAATTACGGTAGACGAAATGACTGGCGGAACCTTTACCATTACCAATGGTGGCGTATTTGGCTCTATGTTGTCTACTCCAATTATTAACCCTCCCCAGTCTGCTATTTTAGGAATGCACAATATTGTGGAGCGTCCTGTTGTGAAAAACGGAGAAATTGTAGTAGCACCTATCATGTATGTAGCCCTCTCATATGATCACAGAATCATTGATGGGAAAGAGTCGGTTGGTTTCTTGGTAGCTGTGAAAGAAGCCTTGGAAGACCCAACCACTTTTTTAATGGACGGTGATCAAAAGAAAGCCTTAGAACTATAGTGGTATTCACGGACACCCATACCCATTTGTACAGTGAATCTTTTGCTGAAGATAGGGATGAGGTAGTTCAAGAAGCAATTAACAAAGGCGTAGAGCGTTTTTTTCTTCCTGCCATAGACAGTACATATCTGTCTGATATGCGGGAATTAAAAAACGCTTTTCCGTTGAATATGTTTTTGATGAGTGGTCTTCATCCCACCCATGTCAAAGAAAATTTTCGAGAAGAGCTGGCAGTAATGGAGTCTTTTTTGGACGAAACCCAAGCAGTTGCCGTAGGAGAAATTGGGATGGATCTTTATTGGGATAAGACCTTTTTAAAGCAGCAGCAAGAGGCCTTTCACTTGCAAATTGAGTGGGCTAAAAAGCGTCAGCTTCCTATTGTAATTCATTGTAGAGATGCATTCGATGCTGTTTTTGAGGTATTGGAGTCGCATAAAGGCCCATTATTGAGAGGAATTTTCCATTGTTTTACTGGAGACTTATCTCAGGCCAATAGGGCCATATCTCTAGGGATGAAACTTGGGATAGGCGGGGTGCTTACTTTTAAAAATGGTGGTTTAGATCGTTTTATAGATCAGATTGACTTGTCTCATTTGGTTTTAGAAACCGATGCCCCTTACCTGGCACCAGTCCCCTACAGAGGAAAGAGAAATGCGTCTGCCTACCTTCCTTTGGTGGCAGAAAAATTAGCGCTTCTTACTGGAAAATCGCTGGAAGACATTGCAGCCATTACTACCGAAAATTCAAGGGCTGTATTTGGGGTCTAAAACTCAAGGAGGCGGTCTTACTTTAAAATATTGTTTTTTGAATGTCCTTTATATTGCGTAATGTTGTGCTTTAATATTGTAATAAGCTTCACTAAGTACTCTATTTCTTTATGGCCAGATCAAAAATACTTCTTCTGTATACCGGTGGTACTATAGGGATGGTAAAACATCCAGAAACAGGTACCTTAAAAGCCTTTAACTTTGACGCTATAGCAGAGCAAATCCCAGAACTAAAACTGCTCGATTGTGATACGGAATGCATTTCGTTTGAAACGCCTATAGACTCTAGTGATATTGATCCAAGTTTGTGGGTTACTATGGTAGATATAATCGAAACCAACTACGCTTCTTTTGATGGTTTTGTGATCCTTCACGGTAGTGATACGATGAGTTACAGTGCTGCGGCGCTAAGCTTTATGTGTGAGAATCTGTCTAAACCAGTTATTTTTACCGGTTCCCAGTTGCCTATTGGAGATTTAAGAACAGATGCCAAAGAAAATTTAATCACCTCCATTCAATTGGCTGCGCTAAAGGAAAATGGGCGACCAGTGATACAGGAGGTAGGCCTTTACTTTGAGTATAAGCTATACCGTGGCAACAGAACTACAAAAATTAATGCAGCGCATTTTGAGGCATTTGAGTCTTTAAATTATGCTCCTTTAGCTCAGTCAGGCGTTTCTTTAGAGGTGTCTAAGTCATTACTTTTTAAGCCTCAGAAAGGGAAACAGTCAAAATTTCATAAGAAAATGGATCACAGTGTGGGGGTTTTGAAACTATTTCCTGGTATTTCCCCCTCTTTTATGCGGTCTGTTTTGTTTTCAGAAGGCTTAAAAGCCGTTGTTTTGGAAACTTATGGGGCTGGAAATGCTCCAACGGCACCCTGGTTTATAGCAATTTTATCTGAAGCTATTCAAAATGGCTTGATTATTGTTAATGTAACACAGTGCTCTGGAGGTAGTGTTTTAATGGGGCATTATGAGGCCAGTAAAGGACTGGAAAAAATACAACTACTTAACGGTAAGGATATTAGCACAGAAGCTGCTTTGGCCAAGCTCATGTATCTGCTTGGGAGTGGTGTTTCTAAAGGAACTTTTAAGACCATATTTGAAACTTCTTTAAGGGGAGAAATGCAATAAAATTAACGATTAGAATTTCATTAATTAGCATTTTTTTTGTTATTTGCCCTGCCTAAAAACATCAATAGAGAGGTGGCCGAGCGGTCGAAGGCGCACGCCTGGAAAGCGTGT
>JAQWTF010000146.1:0-4188 GCA_029242825.1 Flavobacteriaceae bacterium
GTTTTCTGGCAGGAACACTCATTAAGTTAGGTATTTCTTTGGTGTACGCTGGAATTTTCATGTACCAACTTTGGGTATAAAAAAAAGCCTTCCAATTGGAAAGCCTTTCATTGGTTGGACAGCCTCGCTGTCTCAACACGGTCTTAACCTTGGTTAAGACACAACACAACTCGACAAATATAGCAAAGCTTTTTTAAAAGGCCCCTATAAAAATGTTATTTGCCTTTTAAAAATCAATCACTATACCAAAACTAGGAATCACAGACCCTTCTTCTAGGGGTATTTGAAATAAGCTACGAGGGTTTACTGGCATACCAGAGGCGTCTCTACTAAGGCCGTAAGAGGGCGGCTGCGGATTAGCATTGGCCAGTGTATTCTGCACCTCAATAAAGAAATCCAAAGCCATTTTTTTATAGAACCACTTCTTGTCAATCCTAATATCTAATTGATTAAAAGCATCTAATTGCTCACTCCCCAAGCGGTCGTAATCCAAAACAATTTGTGGGTACACTTGGGTCGTTTGCGTCACATCTGTAGGGACATATGGGGTGGCTGCTGCAAATCTGTGGCGGGCACTTACTTCCCAATTCCTAGGAAGCTTATACCCAGCAGTAAAGGAAGCCAAATGCCTACTATCCCATACAGAAGGCCTAAAGACCTCAGGGTCTACACCTGAAAAAGTAGAGAAAAAGTAAGTATAAGAGAAAATACCAAAAAAGCGATCAGTGAGTTTTTGTTGCCACAACAATTCCAATCCATAAGCCTTACCTTCACCAACAGAAGCAATAGCTTCGTTTCCTAAGACCTCAAAACCAGCGCCTTTATTGGCCATGGACACCCCGTCTTCTATAGAGACTGGATAATCTGAATAGTATTTATAAAAGCCCTCTAAAGATACCCTTGCAGCAGGAGACAATAGTTTTTCTACCCCTAAGACCAAGTGCGTAGAACGTGTGTACTCTAGGTCTTGGTTTATAAATTCCTGAGCGGGATTCTGAAAGCCCAACATGGTGTAGGGTGGAATTTTATAATACACTCCTGCGGTCCCATTGAGCTTCCAGCTTGGTGCCAAGCTGTAAGAAGCAGAGACCCTTGGAGAAAAAGTTTTAAGTAGATTAGATCCTTTTGTAAAAGTATCGCCATCCATTCTAAATCCAAAAGAGAGGGCCAATCGATCTTCAAAAAAATCTTTAGATCCTTGCGTAAAAACTCCATAATTAATAAAATCTAGCGTGGTATTGTAGTTAAATCCTGCAAGTGTATTGAGTGTGCTATTCTCGTAAAAGGCCCTTTGCAAATTAAATCCATGACTCCATTTCCAACCCTTTGCAAAACGATTCACCGCCAATCTTAATTTTGTTTCTGACTCTAAAGCGTCGTTTTGAAAGCGAAGGTCTGTTTGGCTGGCATTGTCATTGTATTCACTATAAGTGTTCCAAAGACTATTGTTACTCAAACTCATTTCCATATAACCACTTTGATCTTTAAAGCGCCTTTTCCATGTAACCCCTACTGTATTTGAGTTTTGGTTAATAAAAGGCACCTGATCAAAGGTTGCTTGTTGGTCAGGAGTGGGATCTTCTGGAAGGGCTACCGTAAATTTATCTATACTCCCAAGACCTACAAAACTCAGGCTGTTGTAAGCGTCAATTTTGTGATTTAATTTATATTGATAATCCCAATAATCAGGTCTGATAGGCAATCCTATCAATTCAAATAAGAACTGTAAATACGACCTTCTCACGGAAAACATTACATCTGTTTTTGCAGTTTCTCCTGTATTAGTTTTAGAGAGGGGGGTTTCAAGAGTGATCGCAGCTTCACTGGCACTTAATCTAAAATTCCCAGAAAATCTCTCGGGATTCACATCTCTTTGAGTGAATTGCAATACCCCAGATAAGGGGTTGTTGTACTGTGCCCCAAAGGCAGATGCCGAGAGCCGTACATCTGAAATGAAAGATACATTCAACATTCCCACAGGACCTCCAGCGCTTCCTTGAGTGCTAAAGTGGTTAATATTTGGAATCTCAATACCATCTAAATAATACACCACCTCATTGGGAGCTCCCCCCCTAATAATCAAATCATTTCTAAAGCCTCCAATTGAGGGAGAGACTCCTGGCAGTGTTTGGGCCACCTGAACCACATCATTATTGGAGCCCGGATAAGAAGCAATCTCTACTGCGGAAAGGGATTGCGTAGAGAGGGGCGTTTCTTTAGGTCTTGTAATAGGACTTAACGCCAGCACCACCTCATCTAAAGATTCAGAAGCTTCTTGAAGGGTGAAATTCAATGGCGGGGTTCCTACTGATTTTATTTGAAAATTAAAAACTGTCTGAGCAGTGAAGCCCAAATAACTGACTTTTACCGTATAGGTCCCCGGGGGGATATTGGGTATTATATACTGACCACTTTCATCGGTGATGGCTCCAAAAGAGGTCCCCTCCAGAACAACAGATGCCCCGAATAGCGGGCTTTGATTTTCTTCAATAATTTTACCGCTTAGGGTTCCTTGAACTTGACTGTAAACAGCAGTAACCGCCATACACAATATAACAAACAATATTTTTTTCATAGCAGATCAAAATTAAGAAGTTAAAGGTAAATAAACCTAGTATTTCTTAATTAATAAGCATTTGTAATCCAAGGATATGGGGCTCTTTTGATCCACTGCCCTCTGGTGAAATCAGGAAAATCCTGGGCAGCACCGTTGTTCTCAATAGACAATTCAGAGAGCGGTGTTACCGCACTCCAAGCAGCAGCATCGTAGGCATCTATAGGAGGTGCCACATTGGCTTTAGCGGCTTCCACAAAAGCGTTCAACACAAAGAAGTCCATTCCTCCATGGCCAGCACCCTCTGCGTAGTCCCCGTATTTTTTCCAAAGCGGATGGTCGTACTTTTCCAACCAGGCTTTGGAGGCGTCCCAACGATGGGGCTCAGATTGGCCTTCTATGTATATTCTGTCGCCATCTTTCTCCCAAAGGCCATTAGACCCCTGAACCCTAAAACCTAAGGAATAAGGTCTTGGAGAATTACAATCATGGGTAATGATAATCGTTTCTCCCATAGCGGTTTCTAGCGTAGAGGTAATAATATCTCCCTGTTTAAAACGCACTGCAGCATTTGGGTGGTCTGCACCCCCATTGTCTACAATGTATTTGTGAAGCCCTACAGCCTTGGTGGCATGAGAAGACATAGACACAAATCTATTGCCTCTATTGATATTGGCCATAGCAGCAATAGGCCCCAGTCCATGGGTGGGATAGACGTCTGCATTTCTAGTGACCGAATGTTGGGTGCGCCACTTGGCCTCTGAAATAGCCTTTTCGCCAAATTCTACTCCCCCACCATAAGGCTGTTTTCCGTCATTAAATTTCACCGCCCTAAGATCGTGTTGGTACCCACATCTGTAGTGCAACATTTCGCCAAAAACCCCTTCTTTAACCATGTTCAGCACAGCCATTACATCCCTTCTGTAATTGACATTTTCCAACAGCATGAGGTGGGTGCCCGTTTGCTCATGGGTATTCACCAGGTCCCAGCACTCCTCCATGGTATTGGCTGCAGACACCTCAACACCTGCAAATTTACCTGCCTTCATAGCGTCTACACTCATGCGGGTGTGCCAGAGCCATGGGGTGGCAATCAGCACCGCGTCTACCGTTTTTAGGTCTAATAAATTCCGGTAATCCAATTCGTTTTTTCCAAAAACAAGAGGCGCTTTAGCCCCTGCTTCTGCCATAATTTTTTGTGCTATGGCAATTCTATTAGGATCTATATCTGCAATAGCCGTTACGACCACATCTTGCCTTTTTAGGGCATTTTCCAAATGGTTGGTTCCCCTCAGCCCCACCCCAATAATTCCAATCTGTAGTTTGTCATTGGCACTATTTTTTACTTTTCCTAAAGACTGGCCTAAAGCGAGATTAGGAAGCACTACTGAGGCAGCTCCAAAAGCGGCCGATTTCTGAATAAAGGATCTTCTACTAGACATATGGGGGCAATTTTAGGGTGAACGATTCGTAAATTGAAGTTGAAATTAAGGAAATCTTTTATAAAAAAGGCTTCCAAACAGACAATTTCTACAGGATGTAGTATCTTGTAGCCGTTTTATAATGCAACTATGACTTTACTTATAATGGCTGCCGGAAGTGGTAGCAGATACGGAGGATTAAAACAATTCGAC
>JAQWTF010000101.1:0-2548 GCA_029242825.1 Flavobacteriaceae bacterium
CAAGCATGTAAAAACAAGAAAGAAAAGAGTACAAAAGGGATTAATTTTTTCATCATAAAGGCTTTTGATTGTTTCAAATATAGGATTCTTATGGGAGTTCTACCCACTTTTCCTATCTTGCCTTAAACTAAAATTTTTAGATGAAATTTATAAATGATTTTTTAACCAGCGTTTTGCCTTACACGGAATGGGTCATGCTTTTTTTAGTTGTGGGCGGCGGTTTATTCTTAGCTATTTACTCCAAATTACTCCCTTTCAGATATTTCAAGCATGCGCTAGATATTACCCGAGGGAAGTACGATCATAAGGATGACCCGGGAGAGGTGTCTCATTTGCAGGCATTGTCGTCGGCCGTGGCGGCCACAGTAGGCATGGGAAATATAGCAGGTGTGGCTATTGCTATTTATTTAGGCGGTCCTGGTGTGGTCTTCTGGATCTGGATTACGGCATTGATCGGTATGGGGATTAAATTTTACTCCTGCAGCCTTGCGGTCATGTTTAGGGGAACAGATTCTTCTGGCGCTTTACAGGGTGGCCCCATGTATTACATGACCCAAGGAATGGGAAAATGGGCCAAGCCTATGGCTGTTTTCTTTTCTATTGCAGGGCTTTTTGGGGTGCTTCCTGCTTTTACTGCCAACCAGTTTACCCAAACATTAATAGATGTAGTGAGACCACAGGTCAATATTTATGAGATGTCTGTATTGAATTGGAAAATACTGATAGGTGTATTGCTTACGATTGCCACTTCTTTTGTGGTTTTTGGTGGGCTTAAAAAAATTGCTAAGGTGGCCACAGCCATTGTGCCTTTTATGGTCATGGTTTATTTAATAGCTGTAGTTTTCATTATGTTTCAAAATGCGGCAGAAATTTTTCCGGCCTTTAAACTTATTTTTTCAGAAGCTTTTAATATGGAAACAGCCGTAAAGGGTGGTTTTTGGGGCCTCGTGATTATTGGGATTAGAAGGGCCGTATTTTCTAACGAAGCAGGGGTGGGTACAGCGCCCATGTTTCATGGACAATCTAAAACAAATGAACCCATTCAAGAGGGATTGGTGGCCATGTTAGGTCCTTTCATAGACACTATTGTGGTGTGCACCCTTACGGCTCTTGTCATTATTGTTAGTGGTGCATACTTGTCAGATGAAACCAATGGAATTTTAATGACTCTTTTGGCTTTTAAGACCTCTTTATATGGTTATGGAGATGTATTGCTTATGTTGGTGGTCAGTGCTTTTGCCCTTTCTACCTTATTTACCTACTCTTATTACGGCACCAAGTGCCTTTCTTTTCTGACCAACGCTAAAATAGGTCCATACTATAACTACATTTACGTGCTTAGTATTACCTTTGCAGCGGTAGCGTCCTTAGATCTTGTGATTAACTTAATAGATCTCTCCTTTGCACTCATGTGTATTCCAAACATGATTGCGGTCCTTTATCTGGCTCCTAAGGTAAACGCTGCCACAAAAAAATATTTAGCCAAATACAACAATGAGTGAACATAAAGCAGGTTTTGTAAACATTATAGGGAATCCTAATGTAGGTAAGTCTACCCTGATGAATGCCTTTGTAGGGGAGAAGTTATCTATCATAACCTCAAAAGCTCAAACTACTAGACACAGGATCTTAGGAATTGTCAATGGAGAAGATTTTCAAATGATCCTTTCAGACACTCCTGGAATTATAAAGCCAGCCTATGAGTTACAAGCTTCTATGATGGACTTTGTAAAATCTGCCTTTGAAGATGCAGATATTTTAGTCTATATGGTAGAATTAGGGGAGAAGTCTCTTAAAGATGAATTATTCTTTAAAAAGCTTCAAGGGTCTAAAATACCCGTTTTGTTGTTACTCAATAAGATGGATATTTCAGAGCAAACCATTCTTGAAGAGCAGGTAGCATATTGGCAAGAGCAATTGCCCAATGCTGAAATTCACCCTATTTCTGCTTTGCATAACTTTAATGTAAAGGAAGTTTTTTTAAGGCTGGTAGAATTATTACCAGAAGCGCCTGCATATTATCCAAAGGACCAACTCACGGATAAGCCCGAACGTTTCTTTGTCAATGAGACCATTAGGGAGAAAATATTACAACACTACAAAAAAGAAATCCCCTATGCCGTAGAGATAGAAACAGAGGAGTTCCTAGAAGACGATGACATTATTAGAATGCGCGCTGTTATAATGGTGGAACGCGATTCTCAAAAGGGTATTATTATTGGCCACAAAGGCGCTGCATTAAAACGCGTAGGAATGGAAGCCAGAAAAGACTTGGAGAAGTTTTTTGACAAGCAGGTGCACATTGAGCTATACGTTAAGGTAAACAAGAATTGGCGGAGTAATTCCCATCAATTACGCCGTTTTGGTTACCACCAAAAATAGGGGCTAAACCCTTCTGCTAGAAATTATTATCTCACACTTGCCTAATCGCAATGGGTATTCCTTAAAAATTAAGTAGTACTTTTGCAACAAATTTAAGAATATGAGTGCTATTGTAGCCATTGTTGGAAGACCAAATGTAGGAAAGTCTACCTTTTTTAACCGTTTA
>JAQWTF010000169.1:0-5818 GCA_029242825.1 Flavobacteriaceae bacterium
TTTTTAAACGTACTTAAAACCTTTTAACTAGCGTTTAAAAAAAGTAGGATCAATTTTATAAAGAGTGACCCTATGGTCATTTTTATCCTTGACTTCTATAATCACTGAAGTAGATATATTTAAAATGGTTTTTAACACCACGTTTAAATGATCAATGAGTTGGTTCTTAATCTTCATATTTTGAGAATAAGAAATATTTGGATTTTCTAATACCAACATAAGGTCTTGGGTAGACACGCATTCATGAGCGTTTGGCTTTTGCGCAAAAACAAAAACTCCAAAAAGAGAACATAAAAAAGTGAGGCGTATGAGCATGAATTGGGGTTATTGTATAAACTAAGGTACTAAAAATTAAAACTCAGAAGGTTCATTTAACTACATTAGGACAATTTATTTGGATCAAAACGAATATTCACTAAGTTCGTGTTTCGTAATCAATCGCTTATGCCTTCTCTAAACATTTTAAAAACCACCCCCACAAACTCAGATTTTAAGTCACTCATCGCTCTATTAGACAAAGATCTGGCCATTACAGATGGAGAAGAACACGATTTTTACCATCAATTTAATGGTACACAGCAAATAAAACATGTACTGGTCGGGTATATTGGAAACACCCCCGTGAGCTGTGGCGCATTTAAAGTGCTCCATACAAAAGAAGTAGAAATTAAACGAATGTACACAGATGCTCATTACAGGGGTAAAGGATATGCGGCACAACTATTAAGCGCATTGGAAAAATGGGCGGCTGCAGAGGGCTTTACATCATGTGTTCTAGAAACGGGAACAAGGCAAAAAGCGGCTATAGCCTTATACCATAAATGTGGGTACCAAATAATTTCCAATTACGGTCCCTATAAAGGGGTGAAAAACAGCCTTTGTTTTAAAAAAGCCCTCTAATTTTAATATTTCCTTTGTACCCAAATTTCGTGTATGGGGGCCCCTTTAGAAATTTTTCCCTTATGGTGCCATGCCCCATTAATGAGCTCATATTCAAAAGGCAATACAGCCCCCACTCGGGAGTTATCTCTCGAGAAAAACGCAATAGACTCTTTGTATTCGCCATTCTCTGCAGAATAGCTACCGCCTCCGGCACCCATAAAAGCAAAGGTCTCCGTATGGAAAGCAATCCACTGAAAACGTCCGTTATACAATACCTTTAGTGTTTTTCTAGGACCTGAGGTGTCGCGATTTGTCATAAGGTCATTTCGCATTCTCCCACCCATTAACCAAAGGCCATCTAATGGCTGTGGTTGTAATGCCACTTTCTCAAAGGCATTTAAATCAGTTAGAGGAATGGTTTTAAGGGAGTCTTGCTCAAACAAACTATTGTATTCTAAATGCACAACTGGGCTTGCGTCGCTTGAGATAAAACCTCCTTTAGTACTGATGAATTTGGGTGGACTTTCCTGGTACACCACTTCGGTGTAGTAACCATCTATGAGTTGAACAATAGTGATCACACTAGCTTCTTTACGCATATACTGTTGGGCGAACAAAGAAGAAGTGGTGAAGCATAAAAATAAAGTAGCACTGAATTTCAAAAAAGAGCTCATGATTTTTTTAATAAACTTACAAAAATATAAGCCTATTTGTATCTTGCACTAAATACCATTTACAAATGAAATATTTTTATCTATGCCTCATAAGCGCCTTTTTAATAGGTTGCTCTAAAGAAGATGACTCTTCCAATAGTCCTTATGCCTCAAACGACGCAGAAATAAAAGCCTATCTAGAAACCAATAGTATTGCCGCCACTAAAACAGGCTCTGGTTTGTATTATTTTATATCAAAACAAGGTACGGGGCAAAGTCCTAGTCAAAGCAGTGCAGTGAGAGTAGCTTACAAAGGATACTTTACGAGTGGCAGGGTATTTGACCAAAGCAATAGCGCTGGTATTTCATTCTCCTTGAATCAAGTCATTGCTGGTTGGACAGAAGGCCTTACTTATTTTAAAGAAGGCGGAGAGGGTAAACTATTTATCCCTTCTAATTTAGGGTACGGAGACTTGGGCTATGGCAGCATTCCCGGTGGCTCAGTACTTGTATTTGATATTAAACTTATTGAAGTTAAAGACTAGTTATGGGCTATTATATCTTATTTTACAAAACATCTGAAACCTATATAAAAGATCGAGAACCTCACCGAGCGCTTCATCTTGAGCATGCAAAAAAAGCACAAAATGACGGTAATTTACTGCTAGCAGGTGCCCTTGAAGAACCTGCAGATGAGGCCATGCTCATCTTTAAAACAGACCAAAGAGCCCTCGTAGAAAACTTTGCAAAAAACGATCCATACGTACTTCACGGAGTCGTGAAACACTGGGTCATAAGCCCATGGAAGGTGGTGATGGGTTCTCTGATATAAATCAATATTCGTTTGTAGATGATTAAGATACGTTCATCTAAAATAAAATACTGCTTTTATTATAATTTATAACTTGCTTGAACAATATAACATTCAAGCTATGAAACAATATTTTTTTCTCTGCTTATTATTTGCTGTTTCTCTTATTTCTTGTGAAAACAAGACAAATTCAGCGCCACTTTTTATAGAGCAACCGATATTTATCAATGGTATTGGAGGCTACGAATGCTATAGAATTCCGGCCATTGTAAGCAACAATAAAGGGATTTTATTTGCTTTTGTAGAAGGAAGGGTAAACGATTGTGGAGATTATGGAAATGTAGATATTCTTCTGAGCATTTCAAAAGATAACGGAGACCACTGGAGTATCCCGAAAAAAATAATTGATAAAGACAAATACCAAGCTGGAAATGCAGCTCCCGTATATGATTTTACCGACCCTAGATACCCAAACGGCAGGTTGTTTTTGTTTTTTAATACAGGAAATGCAAGCGAATATGATGTAAGGATGGGTATTGGAGATAGAAAAGTCTGGTTCACAACTTCCCCTAATGATGGCATAGATTGGAATGTTCCAACAGATATAAGTAATCAAGTGCACTTTAATAAAGAAAATTCAAGGCTAGACAAAGATTGGAGGGCACATGCTAATACACCTGGCCATGGTATTCAATTAACGAAAGGAAAATATAAAGGTCGCTTGTATATTGCAGCCAATCATTCAACCGGTGACTTTAAAAGTGATGCCTCAGATTATCAAACTTATGGATATTATTCAGACGATCACGGAGAAACATGGAAGGTAAGTCCAGACATTAATTGGCCTTCCTCAAATGAAGCTATAGCTGCAGAATTACCTAATGGTAAGCTAATGCTTAATATTAGAGAGCAAAATGGCCAATCTAAAAGAAGGTTAGTTGCAATTAGTGATCAAGGAGGCGAAACATGGAATAAGGTGTTTTTAGACAGCAACTTAATTAGTCCTGTTTGTCAATCCAGTTTAATAAACTACAGTCATAAAGAAGAAAACACCTTGCTTTTTTCTGGACCAAATAGCACCGAAAAGAGACATAAAATGAGTGTTTTCCGCTCTAAAGATAATGGCAAAACCTGGCCAGTAATTAAAGAGGTGTATGCAGGAACTTCAGCTTACTCAGATCTAACAATATTAAAAAACAGTCAAATTGGGTTACTTTATGAAAGAGATCAAAACGGTATTTATTTTGCGCGCTTTAATGAGGCTTGGCTGCTAGAAAAAAACGCTGTAAAAACCCCTCCCCTTCCTTCAGAAAGACAAATGGAATGGCAAAAAATGGAATATTATGCCTTTATCCATTTTAACATGAATACTTTCACTGATCAAGAGTGGGGCTATGGAGATACCCCAACAACTGTTTTTAACCCTTCTGATTTAGACACTGATCAATGGGTTAAAACCATTAAAACTGCTGGAATGAAGGGTGTGATTATTACTGCAAAACACCATGATGGTTTTTGCTTATGGCCTAGTGATTATACTGAATACTCCGTAAAAAATAGTCCATGGAAAAATGGACAAGGAGACCTTATCAAAGAATTGGCAACATCTTGCGAAAAATATGGTATAAAACTAGGTATATATCTTTCCCCATGGGATAGGAACCATCCAGATTACGGTCAGGAAGAATACTTAACGTACTTTAGGAATCAGCTCAGCGAGCTACTGACAAATTACGGACCAATTTTTGAAGTTTGGTTTGACGGAGCTAACGGTGGAGATGGTTTTTACGGAGGGGCTAATGACAATAGAAAAGTAGATAAAAAAACCTATTATGACTGGGATAATACTACTTCAATTGTGAGAACCCTCCAACCTAATGCAGTTGTTTTTTCAGATGCAGGACCTGATATTAGATGGGTTGGAAATGAATCAGGAAAGGCACAGGCAACTTCTTGGGCTCCTATATTTAAAGACAGTTTATATCCTGGAATGATAGATTTTAATAAGTTTTCTTCTGGTCAAGAAAATGGAACTCACTGGATTCCTACAGAAACAGACGTATCCATTAGACCAGGATGGTATTACCATAAAGAAGAGGATAGTTTAGTGAAAACGCCAAAACAACTCAGGGAAATTTATTACGAATCTATTGGGAGGAACTCCTCATTACTATTAAATATTCCAGTAGACAGAACTGGGAAAATTCATAAAAATGACTCTTTGTCACTAATTGAGTTTGCCCGTCTCATAAAAGAAGACTTCAAACATAACATAGCTGCTACAGCAACCATTAAAAACCAAGATCCCTATACCCAAGAAATCTTATTGCCTACCCCTAAATATGTTAATATCATTCAACTACAAGAAGACATAACACAGGGACAAAAAGTAAAATCATTCGAAGTAATGGCCAATACTAATCAAGGATGGAGGATAGTTTCAAAAGGAACTACTATTGGGCATAAAAGATTATTACGATTTAAAACGATCAAGAGCGCGCAAATTAAGATTAGAATTCTGACTTCAAAAAACACGCCCAATCTACTAAACTCAAAAATTTATTACACAAATAACGATGCTTAATTAGAACCCTCCAATGGTCTGATCCATCCACTGAAGCCTATTTTCTAAATAGTTTTTTAAAATGGAAACTTCCCCATCGTAATCTACAGCAATCCCAGTCCATCTGTTGTAATTGCGATCTACTGCTCCGTTATCTTTCAGGTAAGTAGCAGTTTGCTCTACCCTACTAAGCACAGAGGCGTCGCTAAAGCTAGAGGCCCTAAGGGTAGTCCATCGGCTTTTTAAAGCCTGTTTAAAAATAGGATCCTCCAAAAGTCTTGGCCACCAAAATGGGACCATCCAAGCATCTTGTGACACGTGAATATTATAATTGGCAATCCAATCCGTTACCGGCACCCTACCCTGTTTGGCATAGCCAATATTGAGGTCCCAAATAGGCCCCATTTTGAGTTTTCCGCCCCTTTGTTTGTGCATATAGGTACTGAGTCTGTAGCCGTCTACATTACCAGTAATTTCGTTGATGATAAAGAAATCTACAAAACTATCCAGGTCAATATAGTCAGTATAAGTACGCGCATCTGTGGTAAAATCATCATTAATGAGCGCCGTTTCAAAGTCGTGAATATATCCTTGTATGTACTCTTTTTGGGCATTGGTAATCTGGTCTGCCTTGGGGTACTCATACAAGAAATAGGTCTCCAAATATTGATCTGGATGATAGGGCGCCCTGTAGGGAGTGAAATTAATGGGCTGTTTAAAAATGTCGTATTGAGAACGCCATGCGTTGCTGGCGGTGTAGAGGGCGTCGTCTCCCCAATTGTTGTCAAAATATTCTAAGGGTTGCCCTATCCCATTTTCACCACCTGCTGTCTTGTCTATTTTAATAATATAACCTCCAGTAATAGCTGCCGCGTCGGTATCTAAGGGCGTTAATTTCTCAATATCTAT
>JAQWTF010000171.1:0-11566 GCA_029242825.1 Flavobacteriaceae bacterium
TTCCTGAAAATATTAAGGAACAATTAATCGTCGAGTTATACTCTAAATAAACACAACTGATCCAATTATGGCATTATTTAATTTTCAGAAGCCCGATAAAGTAATCATGATTGATTCTACCGATTTTGAAGGGAAATTCGAATTCCGCCCTTTAGAACCTGGTTATGGATTGACAGTTGGGAATGCACTTAGAAGGGTGATGCTTTCTGCACTTGAAGGTTTTGCAATTACTTCTGTTCGTATGGACAAAGTAGCGCATGAATTCTCTGTGATTCCTGGAGTGGTAGAAGATGTAACCGAAATAATCCTCAACTTGAAACAAGTTCGTTTCAAGAGACAAATAGAAGATGTTGACAATGAAACTATTTCTATAGCTCTAAGTGGAAAACAACAATTAACTGCTGGTGATTTTCAGAAATTTATTTCTGGTTTTCAAGTGTTAAATCCAGACTTAGTCATTTGTAACATGGATGCTAAGGTGAATATTAACATGGAACTTACCATTGAAAAAGGTAGGGGTTATGTACCAGCAGAAGAAAACAAAAAATCAGGCGCTCCAATTGGAACTATTGCTATTGATTCTATATTCACACCTATTAAGAATGTGAAGTACAGTATTGAAAACTTTAGGGTAGAACAAAAGACCGATTATGAAAAGCTTGTTTTTGAAATTGTATCTGACGGTTCAATTCATCCAAAAGACGCTTTAACAGAAGCTGCCAAGGTATTGATTCATCACTTTATGTTATTCTCAGATGAGAGAATTACTTTGGAGGCAGATGAAATTGCCCAAACAGAAACTTATGATGAAGAATCACTTCACATGCGTCAGTTATTGAAAACTAAGTTAGTAGATATGGATCTTTCAGTAAGGGCATTAAATTGCTTGAAAGCTGCAGAGGTAGATACGCTAGGTGACCTTGTTTCATTTAACAAGAATGACCTAATGAAGTTTAGAAACTTTGGTAAGAAATCATTAACTGAATTAGAAGAGTTAGTGATTAACAAAGGACTTAGTTTCGGGATGGACCTATCCAAATATAAATTAGATAAAGATTAATTAAGCGCTGAGAATTTTTCACAGCATTCATATAGAGCAATACCATGAGACACGGTAAGAAAGTTAATCATTTAGGGAGAAAAACAGCACATAGAAAAGCTATGTTGGCCAATATGGCTTGTTCTCTAATTGAACATAAAAGAATCAATACAACAGTTGCTAAAGCCAAAGCTTTAAAAGTATTTTT
This sequence comes from Flavobacteriaceae bacterium, assembly GCA_029242825.1. Classification (GTDB taxonomy): domain Bacteria; phylum Bacteroidota; class Bacteroidia; order Flavobacteriales; family Flavobacteriaceae; genus MAG-120531. The sequence continues at coordinate 1,248 of JAQWTF010000171.1, forward strand.
AGAGCCTATTATCACTAAATCTAAAGCAGCTAACAACCAATCGGTAGAAAAAGGAACGCACAACAGACGTATCGCTTTTAAGTATCTACGTGACAAGTATGCAGTGACTGAATTATTTTCTACTGTTGCAGATAAAGTGGCAGACAGACCAGGAGGTTATACACGTATCATTAAACTTGGAAACAGGTTAGGAGATAACGCAGACATGGCTATGATTGAATTAGTAGATTTTAATGAGTTGTATAGCAACGCTAAAAAAGCTGCTAAGAAAACAACTCGTAGAGGTAAAGCTAAAGCTGCAGCACCTGCAACAGAGGCTGCTGAAGCTCCAGTAAAAGCTGCACCAGCTGCAGATAAAGATAACACAGAAAATACAGATGATGCTAAAGCATAAACTGTTATTAAATGTTTTATAATTTAAAAGGATAAGCTTTATTGCTTGTCCTTTTTTTTTGTTTTTTTGTTTATATAAAGAATTTGTACACCATGAAGTATCAGAAAAAAAGAAGCGCTATTATTTTGTTGGCAGACGGAACTATTTTCCACGGAAAAGCTGTGGGAGATAAAACTGGAACTGCTTTTGGAGAAGTTTGTTTTAACACCGGAATGACCGGTTATCAAGAAATTTTTACAGATCCTTCTTATTTTGGTCAGCTCATGGTTACGACCAATGCACATATTGGTAATTATGGGACCAATCCAAATGAAGTGGAATCTGACGGTATTAAGATTGCTGGTCTGATCTGTAAAAACTTTTCTTATGAGTTTTCCAGAACAGATGCAACAGCTTCTTTAGAAGATTATTTAAATGACCACAAACTCTTTGCTATTTCAGACGTAGACACGCGTGCTTTGGTCAGTTATATTAGAGATCACGGTGCTATGAATGCGGTAATTTCTACCAGGGTAGATGAAGTAGACGCGCTTAAATCTGAACTATCTAAGGTTCCCAGCATGCAAGGATTGGCCTTGGCGGGGGAAGTATCTACAAAGGAACCCTACGTGATTGGTGATCCAGGGAGCTCTTTTAAGATTGCAGCCTTAGATATTGGCATTAAAAAAAATATACTTCGAAACCTGCAGCAGCGAGGTGCCTGTATTAAAGTTTTTCCTCATGACACTCCTTTTCAAGAACTAGAATCCTGGGGGGCAGATGGTTATTTTATCTCTAATGGCCCTGGAGACCCTGAGCCATTGACAGCTGCTATTGAAACTGCTCAGAAAATGATTGCCAGTGGTCTTCCTTTGTTTGGTATCTGTTTGGGGCACCAAGTCATTGCGTTAGCAAATGGAATTCCAACCTATAAAATGTATAATGGGCATAGGGGTATTAACCATCCCATTAAGAATTTAAAAACTGGGAAAGGAGAAATAACTTCCCAAAATCACGGTTTTGCCATAGATAAAGAAGCCACTGAAAAGCATCCGAATGTTGCTATTACTCATATTCATTTGAATGATTTAACTGTAGCGGGTATAGAAATGACTAATAAGCCTGTTTTTTCTGTTCAATACCATCCTGAGGCAGGTCCAGGTCCAAATGACGCTACCTATTTATTTGATCAATTCTTTGATCTAATGAATACTTCAGTTAAAGTTTAGATCATTTGTTGCTGTGCAGATTAGTAATAGGTAAAACACCTGTGTACTAAAACGTTATAGTGATATTTTTTCGCTAAAAACGAATAAAAAGAGCCAAGCAGATGCTTGGCTTTTGTATATTTGGTACATATTTTAAAAAGTTCAATTATGAGTATGATCATTAGCGTTCACGCTAGACAAATATTAGATTCTCGAGGGAATCCTACAGTAGAAGTAGATGTAGAAACTGAAAATGGTGTAGTAGGAAGAGCTGCGGTACCATCTGGAGCCTCAACCGGAGAGCATGAAGCTGTTGAATTAAGAGACGGAGGAAGTGCCTATATGGGTAAAGGAGTGCTAAAGGCGGTAGAAAATGTAAATACGCATTTGTCAGACGCACTTTTAGGCGTTTCTGTTTTTGAGCAGAACTTGATTGATCAAATTATGATTGATTTAGACGGCACCCCTAATAAATCAAAATTAGGAGCCAATGCCATTCTTGGAGTTTCTTTAGCTGCTGCAAAAGCTGCTGCAGAAGAATTGGGAATGCCGTTGTTTAGATATGTAGGTGGGGTAAGTGCTAATACGCTTCCAGTGCCTATGATGAATATTATTAATGGTGGTTCTCATTCAGACGCCCCTATTGCTTTTCAGGAATTTATGGTTATGCCTGTAAAGGCGGAGTCTTTTTCTCATGCCATGCAAATGGGAACTGAAATTTTTCACCATTTAAAGAAAGTGTTGCACGACAGAGGTTTAAGTACAGCTGTTGGTGATGAGGGAGGTTTTGCCCCCACCTTAGATGGTACAGAAGACGCTCTAGATACCATTGCAAAAGCAGTATCAAATGCAGGTTATACCTTGGGAGACAATGTAATGATCGCTTTAGATTGTGCAGCAGCAGAATTCTATGTGAATGGTAAATATGACTACTCTAAGTTCGAAGGACCAAATGGAGCTGTGAGGTCTTCTGAAGAGCAAGCACAGTATTTAGCAGACTTGGCTGCAAAATACCCTATTATCTCTATTGAAGACGGTATGGATGAAAACGATTGGGCTGGTTGGAAATCACTCACTGAAAAAGTGGGAGATTCAGTACAATTGGTAGGAGATGATTTATTTGTAACCAATGTAGAGAGATTATCGAGAGGTATTTCTGAAGGGATTGCAAATTCAATCTTAATTAAAGTAAACCAGATTGGTACTTTAACCGAAACCATTGCAGCGGTAAATATGGCTAAGAACGCAGGATATACCTCTGTAATGTCTCATAGATCTGGAGAAACTGAAGACAATACCATTGCAGATTTAGCCGTGGCATTAAATACAGGGCAAATTAAAACAGGTTCTGCCTCAAGATCTGACCGTATGGCCAAATACAATCAATTGTTGCGTATTGAGGAAATGTTGGGAGAAACCGCGTATTTTCCTAAGTTAAATGCGTTCAAGATTAAGAAATAACTCCCTGAGTTACCTATAATTTTAAAAGGCCCTTTCAGGGCCTTTTTTTTTGAAATAATTAGCATCTTTCAGATTGTTAACATGGTCACTTTTTAGTAAATTTGTGACAATTAAAAAAAAATACATATGTCAGATAAAGCACTTTTACAATACCAAGATAAAACGTTTGAGTTTCCTGTCATTCAGGGAACAGAAAATGAATTGGCTATAGATATTAAAACTTTAAGGGCTCAAAGTGGTATGATTACGATTGATCCTGGCTATAAAAATACCGGATCTTGTGAAAGTGCGATTACTTTTTTAGATGGTGAAAAAGGTATTTTGAGATACAGGGGTTACTCTATTGAAGATTTGGCAGAGAAAGCGAGCTTTATTGAAGTGGTATATTTATTAATCTTTGGTGAACTTCCTACTGCAGCACAATTAGAGGAATTTCAAAAAGATATTGTGGCAGAGTCTCATGTAGATGAGGAAATGAAGAAAATCTTAGATGGTTTTCCAAAATCTGCTCATCCAATGGGTGTTTTAGCCTCTCTGACAAGTGCGCTTATTTCTTTTAATCCGAGTTCAGTCAATGTCAATTCAGATAAAGAAATGTATGGTGCTATTGTAAGGATAGTAGCTAAATTCCCTGTATTGGTAGCATGGACCATGAGAAAGAAAAAAGGCTTGCCTTTAGATTATGGAGACGACAGTCTTGGCTATGTAGAAAACATTCACAAAATGATGTTTAAAAAGCCAAGCCAAGAATACACCAAGAACAAAGTGATCATAGATGCTTTGGATAAATTATTAATCCTGCATGCAGACCATGAGCAAAATTGCTCTACTTCTACGGTCAGAATTGTAGGGTCTTCTCATGCGGGTCTTTTTGCTTCTCTTTCTGCAGGTATTTCTGCTTTATGGGGTCCTTTACACGGAGGTGCTAACCAAGCGGTACTTGAGATGTTAGAGGCTATTGAAGCAGACGGAGGTGATACTAAAAAATACATGGCTAAAGCCAAGGATAAAAACGATTCCTTTAGGTTAATGGGCTTTGGTCACCGCGTGTATAAAAACTTTGATCCAAGAGCTAAAATCATCAAAAAAGCGGCAGACGAGGTATTGAATAATTTAGGAATAGATGATCCTATCCTCGAGATAGCCAAAGGATTGGAAAAAGAAGCTTTGGAAGATCCGTATTTTGTAGATAGAAAATTATACCCTAATGTAGATTTTTACTCAGGTATTATCTACAGAGCATTAGGTATCCCAACAGAGATGTTTACGGTCATGTTTGCATTAGGTCGTTTACCAGGTTGGATAGCGCAATGGAAAGAAATGCGTGAAAATAATGAGCCTATAGGAAGACCAAGACAGGTGTACGTTGGAGAAAACTTTAGGGATTTTGTTCCAGTAGAAAATAGATAAGCCAATAGTACTTTATAATTAAAGCCTTGTTGTATTTTTGACAAGGCTTTTTTATTTTAAAATAAATAGTGATGATATCTCTTAATATACAAAACGAAACGGCGCCTTTAAAAGCAGTGGTATTGGGTGTTGCCCAGGAAAACGGACCCACGCCAAAGCTGGAAGACGCCTATGATCCAAAATCTCGAGAGCATATTAAAGCGGGTACTTATCCCTTAGAATCAGATATGATTCGTGAGATGGAGGATTTTGCTACAGTCTTAAAAAAGTACGGGGTAAAAGTCTATAGGCCCGAAATTATCTGGGATTGCAATCAGATTTTTTCTAGAGATATTGCTTTTGTGATAGAAGACACCCTTATTAAAGCTAATATACTTCCGGATAGGGAGGAAGAATACCAAGCGATTAAATATATAGTAGATCAGATAGATCCCGTTAAAATAGTGCATCCTCCGAAGGAGGTACATGTAGAAGGAGGAGATGTCATGCCTTGGAATGAGTATATCTTTGTAGGGACCTACACAGGGAGTGACTATTCAGACTATATTACCGCGAGAACCAATCAAGCGGCCATAGATTTTTTAAGCGATTTGTTTCCCCATAAAATAGTCAAGGCTTTTGAACTTAAGAAGTCCAATACAAACCCCAAAGAAAATGCGTTACACTTGGATTGTTGCTTTCAGCCGGTGGGGAAAGACAAAGCTATTTTGCACAAAGAAGGCTTTTTAATAGCGTCTGAATACCAGTGGCTCAAAGATTACTTTGGCCCTGAAAATATCTTTGAAATTACCAAAGAGGAGATGTATGAAATGAATTCAAACATTTTCTCCATCTCTCCAACTGTAGTTGTTTCAGACGAGCGGTTTACTAGATTAAACGAATGGCTTTCAGATAAAGGGATCACAGTAGAAACCATTGAATACAAAGAGATTGCCAAGCAAGAAGGATTATTGAGGTGTAGCACCTTACCACTAATAAGAGACTAATGAAACAATTGACCAATCATATTTTAATGATCAGGCCTGCGCAGTTCAGGATGAACGAGCAAACGGCTGTGAATAACTACTTTCAGGCATCGGCGGGATTATCGCCAGAAGAGGTGGTGAAAAAATCACAAGAAGAATTTGACGCTTATGTGTCTGTCTTGAGAGAAAAAGGGGTGCAGGTAACGGTGGTACAGGATACGGAAGATCCAGATACACCAGACGCCTTGTTTCCTAATAACTGGGTGTCTTTTCACCAGGATGCCACGGTAGCCCTTTATCCTATGTTTGCAGAAAATAGACGCTTAGAAAGGAGAGAAGCAGTTTTGGAAATCTTGGAAGAAGACGGGTTTATCATAGACCAAGTCATGGATTATACCGCTGCAGAAGACTCAGGTATTTTTCTAGAGGGTACAGGGAGTCTAATTTTAGATAGGGTGCATAAAAAAGCCTATTGTGCCTTGTCTTCCAGAGCAGACGAGGAGTTGTTTATAGAATTTTGTGAAGACTTTGAGTATACCCCTGTTATTTTTACTGCTAATCAAACGGTAAACGGTAGTCGTCTACCTATTTACCACACCAACGTGATGATGTGTTTGGCAGAGACCTTTGCAGTGATCTGTTTGGACAGTATAGATGACAAGAAAGAACGCAAAGCGGTATTGAATCACTTAAAAGAAGACGGTAAAGAGATTATTGCGATTAGCGAGGCTCAAATGCACTCCTTTGCTGGAAATATGTTACAAGTGATCGGTTCAGAGGAAGCCCCTTATTTGGTCATGAGCAGCACCGCATATAAAAGTCTTACACCCGATCAGTTGTCAAAAATTGAACAGCATTGTGAGATCATACACGCAGACCTTTCCACGATTGAAACTTGTGGAGGTGGTAGCGCCCGTTGTATGATGGCGGAAGTATTTTTACCCAGGATGGAAAGTTAATGATACGACTGATTGGGGTCATTCGCTATTTTAGCGTCTAAAATCCTTTTAAAGTATTTTTGAATGGCCTTGGTGTCTGCTTTCACCTTAACAAAGTAGTTATCCATATACACACTGTAAATCCCTGTGTCTCCCTTGAAAATGGTGAGTTTGTAAAATGGAATGACCAGGGCATAGGTTTCTAATAAAGCTCTAAATCGAAGAATAATCCCTTTGGGCCTGAGTTCAATAGAACTGTAGTTGGTATTATGGTCTAGTACCAACAAAGAATGAATGGTGGCACTGCTAGATACAATTTCCAATTTAGGAGAACCAATACCCCCCATTTTAAACCGTTCCTTAATGGAATAGGCTTCACCTACTAAATCATTAATAGTATTGGTCTGGCCAGGATTGTTATACGAATCGTTACAGAGCATCTTTTTTTTAGTAAAGGTACTATATTATATGAATGGACTAAAGCGCTAATTGCAAAACAGCACATCATTATTGAGAATAAAATCTTAATTTTGCCCCCTTAGAAGTAAGCATTATGAATGTAGTATCCCTGATTGAAAAAACCGTCTTAAATGGCGTTGAAAAAATTTTTGACAAGTCATTGTCTTCTGTAGAATTTGTACCTACAAGAAAGGATTTTGAAGGAGATATTACCGTGGTTGTTTTTTCTTTACTTAAAGTAATTAAAGGAAATCCGGAAGTGATTGGGAACCAGATAGGGACTTATTTACAAGAGGAGCTGGAAGTTGTAAAGTCATTTAATGTAGTTAAAGGATTTTTGAACATTAGCTTAACAGATCGTTTTTTCCTTTCGGCTTTCGCCGATGCTTTATTGGATACCTCTTATGGTACCGTTAAAGAGAAAGACCCTCAGGCAGTGATGGTGGAATACTCCTCTCCAAACACCAACAAACCCCTTCATTTGGGGCATATTAGAAATAACTTATTAGGCTATTCAGTAGCTCAAATTTTAGAAGCTTCTGGTAAAAAGGTGTACAAGACCCAAATTATTAATGACCGAGGGATTCATATTTGTAAAAGTATGTTGGCTTGGCAGAAGTTTGGTCATGGAGAAACGCCTGAATCTTCGGGTCTTAAAGGAGACGCCCTAGTAGGGAAATACTATGTGGCCTTTGACAAAGCCTATAAAGAAGAGGTGGCTGCTTTGGTAGCCTCAGGGATGGAACAAGCCACAGCAGAAAAAGAAACCAGCCTTTTAAAAGCCGCACAAGAAATGCTCATTCGTTGGGAATCTGGCGATGATGAGGTGGTGGCTTTGTGGAAAAAAATGAATGCTTGGGTATACAAAGGTTTTGAAGAGACGTATAAGCGTTTGGGCGTAAGCTTTGACAGTTATTACTACGAGAGCGACACTTACCTACTCGGAAAAGATGTGGTGGCCAAAGGCCTAGAACAAGGCGTGTTTTTCAAAAAAGAAGATGGGAGTGTATGGATAGATCTTACTGAAGAAGGTCTGGACGAGAAGATTGTGTTGCGTTCAGACGGCACGGCAGTATATATGACTCAAGATATAGGAACGGCCATTCAGCGGGTAGCAGATTACCCGGATGTGAATGGTATGGTATATACGGTAGGGAATGAGCAAGATTACCATTTTAAAGTATTGTTCCTCATTCTTAAAAAATTAGGATTTAGTTGGGCCCAACAATTGTTTCATCTGAGCTATGGAATGGTAGATTTACCCAGCGGTAAAATGAAAAGTAGGGAGGGCACTGTGGTAGACGCAGATGATCTAATCACTGAAATGGCGGCTACGGCAGAAAGTATTTCTGAAGATCTAGGGAAGCTATCTGGATATACCCAGGAGCAGAAAGCTTCTTTATACCACACTATAGGTTTGGGTGCGCTCAAATACTATATTTTAAAAGTAGATCCTAAGAAGCGAATTTTATTTGATCCAAAAGAATCGGTAGATTTTCAAGGAAATACGGGTCCATTTATGCAGTATACCTATGCTAGGATTCAATCTATTTTGAGGAAAGCAGATTTTGAAACGACTGTTGTGCCAGCTTTTGAAGGGCAAGAATCTTTTTTGCACGAGAAAGAAGTGGCCTTATTGAAGCAGTTGTTTTTATTTCCTGAAACCATTCAATTGGCCGCACAAAATTACAGTCCTGCTTTAGTCGCTAATTACACCTATGACTTGGTAAAGGCTTTTAATAGTTTTTACCAGAACGTATCTATTTTGGGGGAGTCTGATGAGGAATTAAAAGTATTCAGGGTGGCGCTTTCTAGAAAAGTGGCCCAAGTGATTCAAGATGCTTTAGGCCTTTTGGGAATTGAGGTCCCGGAGCGCATGTAATAAAAATTTTCAGCAGTAGTGAAAAAAAAAGGCGGCCCATGGGCCGCCTTAAATTATCTGTGTAATAACTGATTATTTTTCTTCAGATTTTGCTACTGCTAATCCATAGATTACTAATCCAAATCCTATCTTGTTTACAGCATCTCCAATGTTGTAAACAATGTCTAGGTCTAATCCACCAAAAATACCATCGTACCATCCTGGAGTACCAGCCATGTACCCAATTGGATAAATAGCCCATCCTACAAGTACAAACCAGCACAAGGTTTTGTGTGCACTTAAAACTGCTCCACCTGCTGCTTCTGCTAACTTTTTAGCTTCACCAAACCAAATGTCATAAACTATGGCAAAGTAGGCTAGTCCAGAGATTAGACCCCAAATTTGAGCCATGTCTCTATTTACAGCTTCTCCAATGTATCCTGTTACTAACATGATTACAGAGAAGAAAATCATACGCCACATGAGTGACTTTTTAGCTCCAGCTGCCTTGAGAATTAAATAGAATTCAACGCACATTAATGGAACGGTTAAGATCCAATCTACATACCTGAAGAAAGTCGGTGATTCTCCAAAGTCTGCCCAGTAATCTCTCATGTACCAATAGTGAACTGCGGCAATGAAAGTAATCAGTCCAGAGACCAAAATAGAAGTTCTCCATTTTTTGTCAAATCCATTCATGGATAGGAAGAAAAATGCAGAAGCGGCCATCATGGCCATACATCCTACGAAGAATGTAAATCCTACATAATCATCAGTAGCCATCTGAGCTGCTAATGGAAGGGATGCGAATAAATTTTGCATAATAAATTAGGTTTTAGGTTAATATTTTTTTTGATTTCAATAAAGTGTTTAACAAAATCTGGATAAATTTAAACAATAATTTCATAAAAACAAGACCTAATTAATAATATTTTAATAATTTTGATCTTAAATAATTATTATATTGAAAAATATTAAGTTAATACTCACTTTTTTCACCCTTTGGCTGTCTGTTTTCTTTACAGATGTTTTGGAAGATTTTGTAGCCTATTTTTTTATTTTGAGCTTAGGAATATTACATGGCGCTAACGATCTAGGCGTGGGAGAAAAAACATTGAAAAAGTATCCTATATTATCTAAAAAATGGATCCTGTTGTTGTTCTATGTACTCAGTATTTTTGTGGTAGCTTTCTTATTAATGCAATTTCCAACTGTGACCCTTGCACTATTTGTTCTACTGAGTGCTTATCATTTTGGAGAACAGCATTGGGAATCTCATATATCCAATGATGGATATGTTTCCAAGCTTTTTATGATGAGTTATGGAATGGTGGTATTCTTTTTGCTATTTAACGCTCATTCAATACTGGTGTCTGAAATTATAGCAGATATTAGTGGCTTTTGGATGAGCGCTTGGTTATTGAAAGCGCTTTTATATGTTTTTACAGCGATCACTTTATTGTTATATATGATGAGGTATTACTCAAAGTTTGATGGTTCCTTTAAGGCCCGTGAGCTTTTTTATTTACTGGTCTTTTTTGTGGTATTTAACAGTACCACTTTATTATGGGCTTTTGCCATATACTTTATTTTCTGGCATTCTTTGCCCTCCTTGCTTGATCAAATGAATTTTTTATACGGTCG
>JAQWTF010000005.1:0-4688 GCA_029242825.1 Flavobacteriaceae bacterium
AAAATCTGGATGGTCAAAGCTGGCCTTTGGGACAACGTAGACGTGAATATTAGCTGGCACCCTTCTGCAGATACCAAAGCAGATGTACAGAGCTCTTTAGCTTTGATTGATTTTAAAGTAGAATTTTATGGACAAGCGGCACATGCCTCTGCAGATCCATGGAATGGACGTTCCGCGTCAGATGCATTGGAATTATACACTTCAGGAATTAATTACTACAGAGAACATATTAAACCAACTGTAAGAATACATTACCACATACAAGACGGCGGTCAGGTTGTGAATGTAGTACCAGACTACTCAAGGTTATGGGTAAGGGTAAGAGACTCTAAAAGATCTGGTATGAAACCAGTTTACGAAAGGGTTCAAGCCATGGCAGAAGGGGCTGCTATCTTAGCCAATGTAGATTATAAAATATCCCTAATTTCAGGAATTTACGAAACATTGGTCAATAGAACTGGCGGTGCTGTAATGCAGCAAAACTTAGAATTATTAGGTCCCTTATCCTACACTGAAGCAGAAAATGAATTTGGTAAAAAGATACAAGCAGCTACCGGTAAACCACAAGTAGGTATGGATAGCGCTATTAGACCTTTAGAAGAAACCAGAGAGAATTCTGGAGGTGGCTCTACCGACGTTGGCGATGTAAGTTGGAATGTTCCCAATATTAATTTAGGGGTTACAGTAGCCCCAAAAGACACCCCTTGGCATTCGTGGGCAGTAGTTGCCTGTGGCGGAATGAGCATTGGTCACAAAGGAATGATTCACGCTGCCAAAGCTATGGGAATGACTATGGTAGATTTATTTAACAGCCCAAAACTAGTCGCTAAAGTAAAAGCGGAATACAAAATGCGAAAAGGAGATGAAGTTTATGAGCCTATGATTGACGGTCCCGCACCTATAAATCAGTAAAATAAATATGATTTTATCTAAAAAAGACCTCCAATTCTTTATATGTTTTGGGGGTTTATTGCTACTAGACTCAAGCTTAAGTCATTTTGAATTAAGAAGTTACAGATATGCCACAAAGCCACTAATCATGATAAGCTTATTGGCTTATTTTATCTCAAAAAAGGCTCATATATCAAAAAAAATATATCTCTGGGGGGTCTTCGCCATAATAGCTTCTTGGGCTGGAGACGTCTTTTTAATGTTTCAAGAGTACAACGGACTCTTTTTTATAGCAGGACTTGGGACTTTTTTAATGGCACATATAGGGTACACAGCTATTTTCCTAACACAAAAAGGAGCGAAAAAAAACCTTATACAATTCGTATTATTGGCTAACTACGCTTTAATTATGGGGTATCTAATACTGCCTAAAGCTGGGGACTTAAAAATACCAGTCATAGGGTATATTATAGCTATTTCTGCCATGGCTTATACAGCACAAATTAGAAAAGGAAGCGTGAGTAAAGCCTCCTATATAGCTGGTATTGTGGGTGCTAGATTATTTTTGGCATCGGACAGCTTGCTGGCCCTATCCATGTTTTTAGACCACTTTCCTAAGGTAGACTTCCTTGTCATGTTAAGTTATGGACTCGCTCAAGCCTGTATAGTGTATAGCTTAGTAAATAGCGCTAAAACTACAACCTAACAATATGGGCGCCTATACTTCTGAGTCGCTCATCTATATTCTCATAACCCCTGTCTATTTGCTCAATATTGTGAATGGTAGAAGTCCCATTGGCGGAAAGCGCTGCAATTAATAGCGATACTCCTGCTCTAATATCTGGAGAAACCATGGTCGTTGCTTTGAGTGATGATTTAAAATCATGCCCCATAACGGTAGCCCTGTGCGGGTCACATAGAATGATCTTAGCCCCCATGTCTATCAGTTTGTCTACAAAAAACAGCCTGCTCTCAAACATTTTTTGGTGTATAAGTACTTCTCCCCTTGCCTGTGTGGCAGTAACCAAAAGAATACTCAACAAGTCAGGAGTCATGCCTGGCCAAGGTGCGTCTGAAATGGTAAGAATAGAACCATCAATATAATTTTGAACCGCATAACCATCTGTGTGAGCTGGAATATAGATGTCGTCTCCTTTTTGCTCCATAGTAATGCCTAGTTTTCTAAATACTGCAGGGATTTGTCCCAGCATATTCCAATTTACATCTTTAATAGTGAGCTCACTTTGTGTTATGGCAGCCATTCCAACCCAGCTTCCAATTTCAATCATATCTGGAAGCATTGTGTGGGAAGCACCGTGAAGCGTTTCTACCCCTTCTACAGTCAATAAATTAGATCCAATACCGCTAATTTTAGCCCCCATCTTATTTAAAAGGGTGCATAATTGTTGCAAGTAGGGTTCACAAGCTGCATTGTAAATGGTCGTGACACCTTCTGCCATAACAGCAGCCATTAGTATGTTAGCGGTACCTGTAACAGAAGCCTCATCTAAAAGCATATAAGCCCCCTTTAATTTAGACGCTTCTACACCGTAGAAATGCTCTTCTTGGTTGTATCTAAATTGAGCACCCAACTTAATAAAGCCTTCAAAATGAGTATCTAACCTTCTGCGGCCAATTTTATCTCCTCCTGGTTTTGGAATATATCCTTTGCCAAAACGCGCTAACAATGGGCCTACTAACATAATAGAGCCTCTTAAACCTTTACCGTCTTCTTTATATTGTGGTGTTTGAAGGTAATCTAAATTAACGTCGTCTGCTTTAAAAGTATAACTGCCCTTAGCTTTCTTTTGAATTTTAACCCCAAGGTCTTCTAACAAAGAAATAAGTTTGTTCACATCAATAATATCCGGGATATTATGGATAGTTACTTCCTCAGCCGTGAGTAGTACGGAACATAAAATCTGTAAAGCCTCGTTTTTTGCACCCTGTGGGCGTATACTTCCTTGGAGTTTATGTCCTCCTTCTATTTTAAAGGTACCCATTAATTAAATGTTTAATAGCGTTTTTTTGACCTGTTGTTATTGTTGTTATTGTTGCTTCTTTGCTTTTTATTCCTATTGTTAGGTACGGACTTAACAATTTTATTTTGCAAAAATATATCTGTGTCTGTTAGCAACTCCCCTGAGGCCTCAAGGTTTATTTCCCCCTTACTCAGTTCAGTTAGATGCTTATAGATTACACTGTCTTCTACAGTGTCTTTGTTCCAGTTTAAGAAACACTTTTTCATGTGGTTCGCAATAGTGTATTCTAAACCAGAGCGTTTGTCTCCCTTTTCCCAGCTAGTGGCTACATCTATCATCCTTTTAATATTATTACCATAAAATCTGTATTTTGGAAAATTTTGAGGGTAATCTAAGGGCTCAGGTTTTTGCTCTAAAAGTTCTTTTGAAGTAATTGGAAAAGGGGAAGGCACATCTAATTTAAAATCAGACATAATGAATAATTGGTCCCATAGCTTGTGATTAAACTCTGGCACATCTCTTAAATGAGGCTGTAAATTACCCATTACGCTTATAATAGCATTCGCTACCTTAATGCGTTCTTCTTTATCTTCAATAGTGATAGCATGGTCTACCATTTTCTGGAAATGTCTTCCATACTCAGGTATAATAAGCTTTTCACGCTCTGTGTTGTATTCTAAATTATAAACTAATTCCAAATTGTAAGGTATTAAGGGAAAGATTATAAAGCCAATGCTTTATGGATTGCAAAATACTAAAAAATTAGAAAGTCTCCTAAGGGCTACAGTAATATTTGATTTTAAAAATAACACCCATAATAGTGTTCATGAATCATCTTTAAATTAAAGAGAAATGACCCCTTCAATTTGAGCAACAGCCCTGTAATTTGCTATTACAGCTTTTGGATTTTTGACCACTAACGAGACTGAAATACTCGTAAAAGCTCCTTTTGAAGAAACTCTAGAAGAAATCTTTGCAGATTGATTTTTAAAAACTGACTCAATAGCAGCAACCTTTTCAGCATCTGAAGGTACAATGAATTTATAGAGATAAGGTGCGGGCCATTGAGTATTTAAAGCGAGTTTATCTTCTAACCTCTTGTAAAAGTCTGCGGTCTTTTTGTCTTCCAAATCAATCAATATTTTAGGCAAATATACGCCTAAATCTTAGGTTTTTTAGCCATTTAAGTGTGTTTTGTGTAACTTGCGCCCCTAATTTACAGAACTTTTTATGGCTAAAAAGATTGTGTTTGCTGGCGGTCCAGCGACTGGAAAAACTACATTGATCCAAGCTTTGGAACTCAGAGGATACGCATGTGCTCAAGAAGTTTCTAGACAAGTCACTTTAGAAGCAAGAGAAAATGGCATATCACAATTCTTTGTTTCTGACCCCCTTTTATTTAGTGAAAAGCTTTTAGAGGGTCGCATTAACCAATATAAGGAGGCGCAGGAACACAAGGCCTCAGAGGTTTTTTTAGATCGAGGATTACCTGAAGTAGTTGCTTACCTAGACAGGGGCAGCACCCCTTACCCAAATCATTTCAGTAAGGCCTGTGAAGACCACCAATACGACCGTGTTTTTATTTTTCCCCCTTGGGAAGAAATATACACTCCAGACAATGAGCGATATGAGGACTATCAGGAAGCTTTAAAAATTTATCCCTTTTTAAAAGCAGCCTATGACCGATTTGGTTACGAAAGTATTATCTTACCTAAAGACACTGTAGAAAACAGAATTTCTTTTGTGTTGGAAAACATATAGCAATGGCTAAAGACCCCTATGAGATTCTTAAAAAGTTCTGGGGCTACGACACTT
>JAQWTF010000012.1:0-6852 GCA_029242825.1 Flavobacteriaceae bacterium
GGACGCCAGGTTTTCATCCTGGTAACAGGGGTTCGATTCCCCTACGGACTACAAAAGCGAATGGTAACATTCATAACAATTACAAATTAAAACTATGGCTAATCACAAGTCTGCATTAAAGAGAATTAGAAGAAACGAGGCAGTGCGTTTACGTAACAAGTACCAGCACAAGACCATGCGTAATGCCCTTAAAAAATTGCGTTTAGAAGAAGATAAAAAAGCAGCTTTAGAGATGCTTCCATCTGTGATCTCTATGATTGATAAGTTGGCAAAACGCAACATCATTCACTCTAACAAAGCTTCTAACTTGAAGAGTAAATTAACCAAGCAAGTAGCGACTCTTTAAGTAGAGATTCTTACTCGTTTAACCTGATACGCCTGTGGTATTTTTCAATACCACAGGCTTTTTTTGTGCCCTAATTAACAGCAGCGAATAGTGGCTAATGCCACAAAAAAAAACGCCGCGGATTTCTCCGCGGCGTTTTAATACAATTATGAGGAGTGATTATTGATTCATAGTCAATAAGAATTCCTCATTGTTTTTCGTTTGCTTAAAGCGTTGCTCTATAAACTCCATGGCTTCCACAGGGTTCATATCTGCAAGGTATTTACGCATAATCCACATGCGTTGTACGGTTTGTTCGTCTAATAAAAGATCGTCTCTACGCGTGCTAGAGGAAGTAAGGTCAATGGCTGGGAATATTCTTCTGTTAGAAATTTTTCTATCTAATTGCAGCTCCATGTTTCCAGTTCCTTTGAACTCTTCAAAAATGACCTCGTCCATTTTAGACCCTGTTTCTGTAAGTGCAGTGGCTATAATGGTTAAAGAACCGCCGTTTTCAATGTTTCTTGCAGCTCCAAAGAATCTTTTTGGCTTGTGCAATGCGTTGGCGTCGACCCCTCCACTCAATACCTTACCAGAGGCAGGTTGAACGGTGTTGTAGGCTCTAGCCAATCGGGTAATGGAATCTAAAAGAATGACCACGTCATGACCACATTCTACCAATCTCTTGGCTTTTTCCAAAACAATATTAGCGACTCTTACATGTTCTGTAGCTTCCTTGTCAAAAGTAGAGGCAATGACCTCCCCTTTTACATTTCGTTGCATGTCCGTAACCTCTTCTGGACGTTCGTCTATCAGAAGAATAAGTTGGTACACCTCAGGATGATTTGCTGCAATTCCGTTAGCAATGTCTTTAAGAAGCATAGTCTTACCTGTCTTAGGCTGGGCTACAATCATTCCTCTTTGACCTTTACCAATAGGGCAAAATAAATCAATAATTCGGTTAGATATATTACTCTGTCTTTCAGATAGTTTGAATTTTTCTTCAGGAAATAAAGGGGTTAAGTGCTCAAAAGCCACTCGGTCCCTGACGACTTGTGGGTCCTGACCATTAATTTTATTTACTTTAATAAGTGGGAAATACTTCTCTCCTTCTTTAGGAGGTCTCACTTCTCCCAATACGGTATCTCCTGGTTTTAATCCAAAAAGCCTAATCTGAGATTGGGACACATAAATATCATCTGGAGAAGATAGGTAGTTGTAATCAGAAGATCTCAAGAAACCATAACCATCTTGCATAATATCTAACACCCCTTCTGAGGCAATGATACTATCAAATTCGTAGTCTGGATCTTTGTATCTATTCTTTAATTCTTTGTCATAATTAAAGTTTTTCTCAGGACGGTTTTGATTCGGATTTTTCCTGCTTTGTTGCTTGGGGGCGTGCTGTGGATGGTTCCTTTGCTCCGTAGATTTTTCAGTAGACCTTGTGTCTCTATTGTTTTGCTTATTTTCAGGCCTTCTATTAGGACGGTTGTTTTGTACCCTCCCGTTATTTTGTTCTTCTCCTTCTGGCGCCTTTTTGTTTGGAGTGCTCTCTGGTTTTGTTCTTTCCGGCCTAGTGGCAGATGCTGTTTTTCTAGTGGGAGTTTCTGTGTTATTGGCAGAAGGAGCGTCCGCTTCATTTCTAGTAGATGGGCTGTCTGCTTCTCTAGGCTTTCTAGGTCTTGGGTTAGGTTTTCTTCTAGCTTCCGATGCTTTTAAAGGAACATCTTCAGTAATTTCCTCAGTAATTTTACTCGCTTCTTCAGAGGAGTTTTTAGTACTAATTGCTTCTGATTTTCCCTCTAAAACTGGCGTTGCAGCAGCAACAACAGCTTTGGGATCGGTAGCCTGAAGATCTAAAATCTGATATACTAAATCTAATTTTTTTAAAGTTTTAAACTTAGGAACCTTTAATCCTTTTGCAATTTCCTGAAGCTCTGGAAGCTTCATGGTTTTTAGTTTCGAAATTTCAAACATTCAATGATATAAAATAGGTGGATACTTGAGATAAGTAATTTGTTGTAAATAACTTGAAAAATGGGAAAAAGAACTTCCCTGGGGTAAGTGTGATTTCCTCTTTTACAGAATCACCATACAATAATACAAATAAAAATTAATATTCTCTTTAAATCTTGAAAAAGACCGTTATTTTTGTGCCAGTAGAAGAAACCAACACCTATGATACAAAGAATACAATCACTTTATTTATTAATTGTAGCAGCAGCAAATTTATGCGCTATTTTTTTCGTTAATATCGTTGCTGAAGTGGAGGAAAATACTATCTTTACCTTAGCAAATGCTTTAAACAAAGGCACGTTCATTATATTTGCAACACTTACTTTCATAAGTGTTTTTTCCTATAAAAAGAGAATTAATCAGTTTGTAATGAACCGATTAAACATCATATTAAACTTTTTTTTACTAGGATTTTTCGTTTACCGATGGCTAAATTTATCTGGAGAAAGTGTTCTTTCTGAGAAGGGTATTGGGATGTTTGTTCCTATTATTTCTATCGTTTTTTTATCTGTGGCCAATAAAGCCATTAAAAAGGACGAAGATCTCGTAAAATCTGTCGATCGTTTACGTTAAACCTAACATCTTAGTAGTATTAGTGCGTAAAACCCGGGCTTGTTACCCGGGTTTTTTTATGGCTTTTTTCCCCTCAAGCCCAATTCAATGACTTCCAAATCTTTTAAAGAACCCTTGTCTATAGAAAATCGCAGCATGGTTCTCATTTGGTGAAAACCAGAAACGCCACAAGCTCCGGGATTGAGATGCATGCATTGTATGGATTTATCCCACTGTACTTTCAAGATATGAGAGTGACCAGCAATAAAAATTTGAGGAGGATTTTGCTTTATTTCTTCTCTAATGCGTTGGTTGTATTTACCGGGGTAACCACCAATATGGGTGATCCAAACTTTCATACCCTCGCAGTCAAATTTTAAATCTAACGGAAAGCTACTTCTGGCTTTGTGATCGTCTATATTTCCATAAACTGCCTTGAGGGGTTTTAAATCAGCTATAGCATCTGTTACCGCTAAGTCTCCAATGTCCCCAGCGTGCCACACCTCGTCTGCTTCAGATACAAAATGTAATATTCTCTCGTCTATATGGGAATGGGTATCTGAAAGCAGTAAAATTTTTTTCATTTAAAGTAAATTCAAGTGGCTATACGGTATCTTTGCACACAAAAGTAAGAGATTGCATTGAGATATTTTATACACTTTTCATATCTAGGAACACACTATCACGGTTGGCAAAAGCAGCCGAATGCCTCCAGTGTGCAAGAAAAATTGGAACATTCACTTTCAATGTTATTAGCTGTACCAGTAGAATTAATGGGTGCTGGGAGAACAGATGCTGGCGTACATGCCAAAAAAATGGTCGCCCATTTTGACACTGAAATAGATTTTGACCCACTAACTATTACAGACAGGCTGAACGCCTTTCTTCCAGAAGATATTTCAATAGACCAAATAGTAGCCGTTACCCAAGATACCCATGCCCGTTTTACGGCAACCAGCAGGACTTATGAGTATATAGTGGTGAATCGCAAGGATCCCTTTCAACATCATGGGGCCCATTATGTTTTTCATCCCATAGATATTCATGCAATGAATACCGCGGCTCAGATGCTATTGGGGGAAAAAGATTTTGAGTGCTTTTCAAAGTCCAATTCAGATGTGCATACGTACATTTGTGACATATCCCACGCAAAGTGGGTAGCCACAAAAGATCAATTGGTTTTCACCATTACCGCCAACAGATTTTTGCGAAATATGGTTCGCGCAGTTGTGGGGACTCTTTTAGAAATTGGTACAGGCAAGCGCCCAGTGACAGATATTCCAACACTTCTAGCCTCCAAGTCAAGGAGTAATGCAGGACCATCTGTTCCAGCGAAAGGCTTATATTTAACCCAAATAAATTATCCAGAAAACATTTATGTCTGATCTTAAAGAAAGCGGTAAAGCATTCGACAAAAAACTGTTTAGGCGATTGTTGCAATACACCAATCCCTATGCGTTTACCTTTTATGGTGTAGCTTTTACAGCAATAATACTCTCTGCATTTGCGGTGTTAAGACCAGTTTTGGTAGGGGTTTTGGTAGATGAGGCCATTAAAATGGCCGATGCCCAAAAGCTCCTAAATCTAACCCTTATTTTACTAGCCGTCCTAATTGGGGAAGTAACCAGCCAACTCACTTTTAATTATTTTGCCAATTGGTTGGGAGAGTCGGTGATCAGAGATGTAAGGGTGAAGCTCTTTCACCATATGACCCATTTTAAAATGGCTTATTTTGACAAATCTTCCATTGGTATATTGGTCACTAGAGCTGTGGCAGATATGCAAAGAATAGGGGAGATCTTTTCGCAAGGCTTTTTTGTTATTGTATCAGATTTACTTAAAATGTTTGTGGTTGGTGGAGTCATGCTCTATTTGAATTGGAGACTATCTCTAATTGTTTTTGCTGTGCTGCCCATCATATTATATGCCACAAGATTGTTTCAAAGAGCCATGAAAGGCGCTTTTACCGAGGTAAGAGCTCAGGTAGCGCAACTAAATTCATTTGTTCAAGAGCGTATTTCAGGAATGAAAGTAGTTCAGCTCTTCAATAGGGCAGCTGCAGAAAAAAAAGCATTTGAGGAAATTAACAATAAACACACCAAAGCTTGGTTAAAAACCGTGTGGTATAACTCTGTTTTTTTTCCAGTAGCAGATATTGTCTCTTCCATTACTATAGGAATGATTGTTTGGTATGGCGGGCTTCAAAATATTTCGGGTATAAGCGCCAATGAATACGGTACTATATTTACCTTTATTTTACTGTCTGAGATGCTTTTCAGGCCGCTCAGACAAATAGCAGATAAGTTCAACACTTTGCAAATGGGTATGGTGGCTGCTGCAAGGGTTTTTAAAATTTTAGATACCCAAGACCAAACTGAAACAGGGGGGCATATTGATTTACCTCAAATAGAGGGAGATATTGCCTTTGAAAAAGTAGTTTTTGGTTATTTACCAGATGAACCTGTACTCAATGGGATTTCTTTTAAAGTCTCCAAAGGAGAAACCCTAGCTATAGTTGGGGCAACTGGAGCTGGTAAGTCTACCATTATTAATTTGCTTAACCGTTTTTACGGGATTCAATCTGGTCGTATTTCAATTGACAGCCATAGTATTAGCGACTTGTCATTAGCTGGACTTAGAAGTCATATCGCTGTAGTTTTACAGGATGTTTTTCTCTTTGCTGACACTATTGAAAATAATATTTCATTGGGAAATCCTGAAATTAGTATTTCCGAAATAGAAGCTGCTGCCAAAGAAATTGGTGTACACGATTTTATTACGAGCTTGCCAGGAGGGTATCAGTTTAATGTAAAAGAGCGTGGGGGAATGCTTTCGAGTGGTCAGAGACAGTTAATTGCTTTTCTTAGGGCCTATGTGACTAAACCATCAATTTTGGTATTAGACGAGGCCACTTCTTCTATAGACAGTGCCTCAGAACAACTCATTCAAAAAGCTACAGATACCATTACAAAGGGCAGGACTTCCATTGTAATTGCGCACAGGTTGGCTACTATTAAACAAGCGTCTAACATTCTTGTCATGGAGTCAGGAAGGATTGTGGAGCAAGGCACGCATGAGGCATTACTCAAAAAAGGAGGCTATTATAAAAACCTTTACGAAGCCCAATTTTTACAAGTAGCTGTTGGGGAATAGCTGTAAAGTAACCACTATACTTTAAGACAAGCCTATTATTTGTGGCGGGCATTCATAAATATATCTTCATTTAAACTTATTGGCTCAGGTCTGTACGCAGCAGTTGCTCTAATTCAATACTGTCCTTGAATAATATAAACCCACCGTTTTTGATATAAGAGATGGCTCCTGTCTCTTCAGATACGACCAATGCTAAAGCATCGGTTTTTTCGGTGATCCCTACTGCTGCTCTATGTCTAAGACCAAACCTAAGTGGAATAGTTCTTTCATCAGAAACGGGTAGAATGGCACGCGTCGCTACAATATAATTATTTTCTATTATCGCAGCTCCGTCGTGAAGTGGACTATTTTTATAAAAAATACTTTCAATAATAGGTTGACTCAATTCAATGTTCATTCGGTCCCCAGATTGTCTCACAAAATCCAAAGAATTATTTTTCTCAAAAACCAATAAAGCACCCGTTTTGGTTTGACTCATTTTTTCCAGCGCTGCAATAACTGCTTTAATATCTGTTTCTAGAGGTTGAAGGTCTTGCTTTAAAAATTTAAAGTGTTTTAAGTATGCGCGTTTGTTAGCGAAATTGGTAGATCCTAACATGAGTAAAAACTTTCTAATCTCTTGTTGGAAAACAATAATCAGCGCAATAAGGCCAATATTCATAAACCCTCCAATGATATTTGAAATCATTTTAATTTCTAATAGTTCTGTGAGTTTCCAAAGCCCCCAAACCATCACAATTCCAATGAAAATATTGATAGCCACTGTGCCTCTGACCAATTTATAAATATAAAAAAGTAGCAAG
>JAQWTF010000018.1:0-50067 GCA_029242825.1 Flavobacteriaceae bacterium
ACGGCCACCTTATAATATTGGGTAAGCGGTAAGTTTTTGTGGTATTTCCAAGTATCTGCCAGGTCAAAACTCTCATAGATTCCAGCATCTGTTCCCAACATAATATAGTTAGGATCATCTTTTTTAAAGACAATAGCATGGTTGTCTGAGTGTTTGTCAGATTCTTTTAAAGTGGCAAAATTAGCCCCGCCATCTTCTGAAGTCAGTACCCTTACATTCATGAGGTATAAACGGTCAAATTTGTGCGGACTAGCATATAATTCTTGGTAGTAGTGGGGTCCGGTTCCACCAGAAACAGTATTGGACATTTTTTTCCAAGAACTTCCACGGTCTTCAGATCTAAAAACGCCCCCAGTGGTTCTGTCTAATTCTATAGCCGCATAGACCACATCTGGTTTTTGTGGGGAAATGGCCAAGCCTATTTTACCGAGGTTTGAACTTGGAATGCCAGAGGTGAGTTTGGTCCAGGTGTCTCCCCCGTCCGTAGAGCGGTGAATACCAGATCCAGGCCCACCACCCATATAGGCGGCTACTGTTCTGTGTCTGTCCCAAGTGGCAGCGTATAAAACATCTGCATTTCTCGGATCCATTAATAGGTCTGTGGCACCGGTCCACATATTGTCTCCGAGTACTTTCTTCCAGTTTTTTCCACCGTCCGTTGTTTTGTATACCCCACGGTCTCCACCAGAACTCCATAAAGGTCCCTGAGCGGCTACCCAAACTACTTCAGCATTGTTTGGATGTACTATAATTTTAGAGATGTGCTCTGAGTTTGGAAGCCCCATGTTTTTCCATGACTTTCCTCCGTCTTTACTTCTGTACACACCGTCTCCAAAGGCAATATGGCGCCCTCCTACATTTTCTCCACTTCCCACCCAAACCGTACTGGGGTTGTTTGGATCGATGGTTACACAGCCGGCAGCAAAGGTCCCTTGTCCTTCAAAAATAGATTGCCAGGTAGTTCCGGCATTTTCTGTTTTCCAAACCCCGGAAGAAGCGGTGGCTACATACCAAAGGTTGTCGTTTTCAGGATGCATGGCTATATCTGCAATACGTCCAGATAAAAATGCAGGGCCTACGTTTCTAAATTTAAATGCGTCTAGAGAGACCTTCTCTGAGCCTGTTTCAGTGGTCTTTTTTCTTCTTTGTGCCCATGCATCTTCCACGGATATGAGCAGCATAAAAAAGGCCAAAAAAGAGATTAAAATTTTTTTCATGAGTTGGTTTTTTTTGGTTTTCCCGACTAGGGGAGTTGTTAAGTACCTAAAGATAATGAATTAGTGCAAGCAAAAAAACATCGGCCAAAGGCCATTTAATTAGGACTATTGACACAAAAAGACAAAAAGCTGGATTATACGGTATCTTTAAATCAAAGGCGGTAAAGCGTTAAAAAATATGAATATGCTACAATCAAATTTGAGTAAAAACTTAAGGGAACACGGATACGACCTGCTTGGTGGGCCAATTAGAAGTTATAAATTATTGCAGTTGTGGCTGAAGGTTCCCGCCAACCCTATTGAGTTGTATTACGCCCATATAAATCATGCATTTGAATCTAAAAAGTCTCTTGAAGTGTCTGAGAACAGCGCATTAAAAGTGTCTTCTAGGTATAAAAACGAATATATGTTTAATATGGGAATGTCTTTGTTGGAACCACTTTTAAGTGCTTTTGGTCTTGGAAACATCTCTTTGGAAACCTTGATTACCTCTGGAAAGTCTATAAGCATTTCTTATGAAGGATCAGAGTCTGAGGAATTGGTGATGGGAAGTTTGGAAAACTATTTGCATCAGGCAGATTATTTACATCCCAATCCAAGCCTGTTCTCTCACGCAAACAAGGATCAAATTTTACTAATTTCTGGGGTTTTATGGGCTAAGAATCTAGTGATTACCATAGAGACAGATATTGAAATATCTCCTTCACTAATATTAAAGTTAGATAAAAAGACAGATGGGAAACTCAATACTTTTAAGAAGAATGACAAGGTGCTAAAGCTTGTTTCGGAGGGTAAAATGCCTTTTCCTATTGCGGTAAAAGCAAACAGATTACATTTTGACAAAGGCCATTTTAAAGGCACTAATTTAGTGACCGATAGCCGCTCTTTATTTTAGGATTTTTATCTATAGCGTTTCCTAACAGAGGAAAGGGTGCTAAGCAAAATTTCTTTGGTATCTTTAAAGGGTATAACTTAAAACCTTTTCTTATGCTATTGAGATTATTTACCCTGCTGTTGTGTTGCAGTAGCTTTGCTTTTGGCCAAGACTATTTTTATCAAAAATATGCCCCTTTTAATCAGGAGGTGGCTTCTCCAGCGTCTTTTCTAGGATACGACATTGGCAGCCAACACAGCCGTCATGATTTAATTGTGGGGTATTTAGAACAATTGGCAGTGGAATCTGACCGCGCTCAAATCATGCCCTACGGAAAAACACACGAAGGGAGAAAGCTCGCTTTTTTAGTGGTGAGTAGCCCTGAAAACCTCGCTAGATTGTCCGAAATTAAAGCAGCGCATATAGCCGCTATAAAAAGTGGGGAAGCGCCAAAAGGCAAAGCACTTCCGTTGATTATAAACCTAGCATATAATGTACACGGTAACGAACCGTCCAGTTCAGAGGCGGCCCTTTTGGCGGCCTATACTTTTGTGGCGTCTAAAAATCCTGAGATAGAGAAATACTTAGAAAACGCTGTTATTTTTATAGACCCAACAATTAATCCAGACGGTAGAGATAGGCACACCCAGTGGGCCAATACCTATAAAGGGAGTCCTTTGGTGGCAGACCCTCAAGATGCAGAGCACAATGAATATTGGCCTGGGGGTAGAACCAATCATTACTGGTTTGACCTTAACCGAGACTGGTTGTTAACCGTAAATCCTGAAAGCCAAGGGAAGGTGGCCTGGTCGCATGAGTGGTACCCCAATGTGGTCACTGATTTTCACGAAATGGGCAGCCAGAGCACTTACTTTTTTGAGCCTATGAAACCCAACGCTTCTTGGGACCCCATTATGCCCAAAGAAAACTACACCACCTTAAATGATCTTTTTGGAAGTTATTTTTCAAAAGCCTTAGACAGCATAGGGTCATTGTACTTTACCAAAGAAGCTTTTGACGGCACTTATCCAGGATACGGCTCTTCTTACCCAGACCTTCAAGGGGCTTTGGCCTTGCTGTTTGAACAAGCCAGTTCAAGGGGTTTAAAACAAACTACAGCTTTTGGAGAAATTACCTTTCCTTTTACGATAAGAAACCAATACGTTTCTAGTATTACTACGGTGAAAGCAGCAGTAGAAAATGCTGCTATGCTTCAGGCGTATCAGCGGGATTTTTTTAAGAGTGCTTTTTCAAATGCAGCCGCCAGTAAAATTAAAGGCTACTCTTTTAAAGAAACGGATCAAAACCTAGCCAAGGCATTTATTGGAAAACTGAACACCCACAAGGTCTCTGTGTACGAGACCGAAAAAGACCAATATGTAGTGCCTACCGCTCAGGCGCAGTACCGAATGGTTCAGAGTTTCTTTGAGACCTATAATAAATACAGGGATTCTGTTTATTATGACGCAAGCGCTTGGTCTGTGGCTAATTTTTTTAATATTTCTTATAAGCCCCTCACCAAACTTCCAAAGTTGGGCAGCCCTTTAAAGGCAGCAGAAGTAGTAAAAGTACCTGCTTTTGTCCCTTCAGACTATGCCTATGCCATTGACGCCAGAGATTACAATGTGCCTGCAGCCATAGCGCATTTGCAAAAAAATGGCGTAGTGCTTTCCGCGGCCTTTAAGCCTTTTAAAGTGTCTACTTCAGACGGTGCAAAGTCTTTTTCATACGGATCCCTGATGGTTCCTGTGGCGCTACAAAAAATATCTAAGGATAGTTTAGCTAGCCTTATGGCAGATTTACCTAATAAATTAGGGGTTTCAGTGTCTGCTGTGTTATCTGGTTTAAGCCTTTCAGGGGTAGATTTAGGAAGTAGGAATGTACGCCCACTACAAGCACCTAAGGCTGCTATGATTATTGGGAATGGCACTTCTTCTTATGAAGCAGGAGAGATTTGGCATTTGTTGGACACTCGCGTGGGTATGCCTATTAGTAAATTACCTATCAGAAATGTAGACCGTGTTTCACTAGATGCCTACAATACTTTAGTCATGGTCTCGGGCCGGTATGCATTGTCTGAGCGGTTTACAAAAAAACTATCTGATTGGGTGTCTAAAGGAAACACTTTAATCACTATTGGAAGCGGTTCTACGTGGGCGGTGAACGCTAAATTTGTAAAAGAAAAACTGGTTAAGGTCCCCTCAGACTCTACTGAAATAGTTCAGAGAAAACCCTATGTAGACGCTGGAGAAAATATAGGGAGAGAAGCCTTAGGTGGGGTATTTTTAAAGGGTGAGATAGATTTGACCCACCCGCTTGGATTTGGTTACGATCAGTCTAGAATAGCCTTGTATAAAAACAATGAGGTTTGGCTGTCTCCCTCGAAAAGCGCCTATGGTACCGTAATAGATTATGCAGACAACCCACATTTAGACGGCTATATTTCACCAAAAAACAGCCGTGATTTTTTACCTAAAAGCGCCTCACTCATTGTGAGCCCTAAAGGCAATGGTCGTGTAATTATGTTTGCAGACAACCCAAATTTCAGAGGGGTGAATTACGGAATGAATAGGCTTTTCTTAAATGCTATATTTTTAGGAAACCATATAAAGGTACCTGCTGAATAAAGAGGAGCCTTTCATTAGCGCCCTTTCCTTTTTATAAAAAAACCCCCAGCCGTAGGCTGGGGGTTTTTGTTTTATAGACCTGGGATACTCCAGCCTTCTCTGTAGGGCTTTGTAACAAATTGGTTGGCGTCTTCGAAATTGGTGATACGCATATTTTCTCCATCCCAACGCAATTTTTTCCTTCCGTAGAATTCCATATTACCGGCTTCATTTTCTTTTCTGAGCATATGGCTTCTGATGGCTATATTACCCATTAGTACCGTCTCTGTGAACGGCCCTGCAT
Organism: Flavobacteriaceae bacterium; assembly: GCA_029242825.1. Classification (GTDB taxonomy): domain Bacteria; phylum Bacteroidota; class Bacteroidia; order Flavobacteriales; family Flavobacteriaceae; genus MAG-120531. Next base: position 5,002 of record JAQWTF010000018.1, read on the forward strand.
AGTCAAAAGAAGACGTAAGCGCTTTGTGTTTGTCAGAATTAAAACCAGCCTTGCAGGCCTCTGTCCAAGCGGCGTTATGAAGGGCGTCTAAGTTGCCTTGTACACTGGTGTCAAAGGGCTGAGGTTCCATGCCTTTTTTGAATAAAATAGGGTTGTTTCCGTAGTCGGTACAGGTAATAATACCTTCGGAACCCATCATCATTACCCCACTGCTAGAAGCGGAGTAGTAATCGCTAATTTCATCTGGAATAGCTGGTGTAATGCCTCCGTCTGTCCATTCTAATTCAACTCCTGATTGTCCTGCAATTTTACTAGGAAAGTCTATGGTTACTTTAGAAGCTACTGGGCACCCATCTGGGACGTAGTCTGGAGTCCACATTCTAGAGTAAATATTGGCTACACTACATTGCACTCCTGTAGGGTATCCTAGATTTAACACTTTATAAGGAACATCTAGTAAATGACAACCCATGTCTCCAAGGGCTCCAGTTCCGTACTCCCAAAACCCCCTCCAATCAAATGGGTGTAATCCTGGGGTGTATTCTTTATTAGATGCTGGGCCAAGCCATAGATCCCAATCCAAGCCCTGTGGTTTTTTAGAAGGGTTTGCCTCAGGCGCTCCTTTACCTTGGGGCCATACAGGTCTGTTGGTCCAAATAAATACTTTTTTAACGTCTCCTATGGCATTTCCGTCTATCCATTCTTTGATTTTAACCACCCCCAAAGAAGAGCCTCCTTGGTTTCCCATTTGAGTAACCACCTGTTGTTTTCTCGCTAAATGAGTCAAGTGCCTAGCTTCTGCTATGGTATGGGTCAGTGGTTTTTGAACATATACATGTAAATTACGCATCATGGCCTCATGGGCAATGATTGCGTGGGTATGATCTGGCGTTGAAATGGTTACTGCATCTAGGTCTTTTTGCTGGTCTAGCATTTTTCTAAAATCATGAAAAAAAGCAGCTCCCTCGTGTCTTTCCATAGCGTTTTTTGCCATGGCAGGATCTACATCACAAAGTGCCGCAACCCTATTTTTACCTCCATTATATGCGTTGTTTATATCAGAGCCGCCTTTTCCACCGGCTCCAATTGCGCCAACGACCAGTTGGTCACTTGGGGCTGTAAAACCAGTTCCTCCTATGACGTGCCTGGGCACAATATAAAAACCAGTCCCTATCAAGGCGCTTTTTTTTATAAAATCTCTTCTGTTGTTCTTTGTTTTCATGAATTTGATCAGTATTTGGTGGTTGTTTAAATGACTTCTAATTTATGGCACTATACGTAGTGACAATAATTTTTACAGCTATTAAATTAATGAAAAAAAGGCTTCCTTGTATTTTTATGCTTTTATAATGACAATTCTATTCCCATATAAAGGTGTCTTGTTGGCGCGGCTTCGTAAAACCTCCCTCCAAAAGCATTAATTCTAATATTGTCAAAATAAAGACTATTCGTCAGGTTATTAATACCAGCAAAAAGCTTGAGGGCGCCATTTTTTAAAGGCAGTTGTTTTACGCCTGAAAGATTTAATACGCTATATGGAGCGACTTTTACACTGTTGTTATTGTTGGCCATTAAGGCCCCTATATGCTGATACTCTAATCGTATTTGCCCTTGGGCCGGAAGTTTAATTTGTATTTGTGAATTAAAATGATGATTTGGAATGCCAGGGATTCTCTTTCCTGACAGCGCAGTAATTTCTGTGTTTTCTTTAAAGGTGTAGTTTGCAAAGCTTGCTGAATTGCTCCATTCCAGTATATTTCCAATTAATGAGACCATTGCCTCAACACCCCTTCTCTGCGTTGCGCCACTATTTTTAAAAAATTGCCTCTGTGGGAATTCAGGCAACTCATAAGGTAAAATTTCTCCATTTGAATCACTTATAAAACCACTGATCTCCCAATTTAATTTGTAGCTATTATTTATAAACTGTTTGCCCCTGTAGGTTAATTCTATATTATTGGATTTCACAGGATCTAGTGTTTCGTTAAAACCCAAGCTTCCGTCTGGAGCATTACTCAATTCACTTAGGGTAGGAGTTTCGAAACTTTGCGCATAGGAGAAGCTTATGTATTGATTAGCACCTATTTTTCTGCCTAACGCGGCCGATGGGCTTAAGGCGGTAAAATTTCTTTTTTGGTTTGTGTCCATTTTTATATGGATGAGGTCTGTCCTTAAAGCAGCACTAAGCACCCATTTTTGAATTGGAATTTTACCAGTGATAAATCCATGACTGTTAGAAAAAACTTCATTTTGTTGCGCGACCAATGCACCAACAACACCTTTTTCATTTTGAAATCTACTTCTAAGGTCGCTTTGCAAGGCATGGCCTATTCCCACAACCAACTGCTGCTTGTTTTCTCCTTTAAAAATGGCTTTTGAGCCAAGCCCGTAATAATTTCTTTTAAATGCAGAGACTCCACCATTTAAAAAAGGCAATAGCCCTTGAAAGTCCCTTTGGGCAAAAAAGGCATAGGAGTTCATTTCAAAGGCACTTTTTAAAGTGCTAAAACCCTTCTTGTTAGGAGTGTATTGGTGGCTTAAACCAAATTTTAAATGATTTATTTTTTCTGTTGTTTGGTAAACAACATTAGCCTCTCTTGCCATTCTTCTTTCGTTTGTGACTTGGTCTAGACTTAAACTGCCAGGGTCATTTGCATAGGGACTGTCGGTATAATTGAACTGTCCTTTTAGGGAGTGATTTTTGGCCAATTGATAGGTAAATGTTCCATTTAGTTGGCTTTGTTTAAACCCACTTAAGGCCCTATATCCCTCTGATATGCTATGGTTAAAATGCCAAAGAGATTTAAATTTATTTTCACCTAAAGCGAATGTTAGCTGAGAAGTAGCCAATCCAAACGCCCCGCCCATGGCTCGGAATTTTAAGGTGTTTGTCCCCAAGTCTTCCTGGGTGCTCATTAAAATGACTCCACCAGCGGCATTGCCATAGAGCGCACTACTAGGCCCCCTGAGTACTTCAATGTTAGATAAAATACTAATCGGTATGTTATCTATTTGTCCTTGACCATCTGGGGTGGTTTCTGGTATGCCATCTATATTGAGGTAAACACCTCTAATACCAAAAGCTGCCCTTGCGCCAAAACCTCTAATAGAGATTCGCAAGTCTTGGTTGTAGTTATATTGGTTTTGGGCAAATAAACCGGGCACCTGACCCAGATATTCTTTTAGTGATAGTTGGGGAGAGGTTTCATGAATTTTTTTAGCATTCACAAAGCTAGAAGCTGTAGGAGCGTCTAATAAATTTGTTGTAATTAATGAGGCAGTTAGCACCACTTCGTTTAAAGCAGTTGTATCTATGACTTTTTCGCTGCGGTCTTGGCTGTAGGTAATATTAGAGACTGAAAAAGCAAAAAATAAAGCGAATGCTAAGCGTAATTTAGAAACCATTAATAGTAGTAATTATCTTTGCTACTAAGGTATTGATAATTATTTGAGACTTTTTATTTTTCTAAACGAACCATGAATTGGGACACTTTTAAACTGTAGACCCTAATTCTTTTGTCTTCTAATGATTTTTCACTCACAATAGGGGTTTGTTCTCCTTCTAACACATATGACAGTTTTAGGTTTAAAGACTCTATTAGGTTGTTTTTAATTTTCTCATTATGAGACTTGGTGAGGCTCTCGTTATAAATAAGCGCAAGTAGTTGTGCAGATTCTAAGGCCGTTCTTACAATGAGTGTTTTTAGAATGAGATACTCTGCCGGCTCTAAAAAAGTTTCTTTTTTGTTCAAGCTTATTTTGTGCTCAAAAACTAAGAGGGTCTTTTTCTTCTTTTTTCTTTTTTTCAACAGCCACCAAATAAACCCAAAAGAAAATAAAATAAAGCCAGTTATAGCGATTAAATAATACTTATTTCTATGGTTTACATACAAAGCACCACTTGAGGTTTCTTTGGGAATAAATTCATTTTCAGCAACCTTTGTGAGTATAAGATCCTGGTCATTACTGTTGTAATAATAATAAAACCCCTTGTGTTTATACAAATGAAGGTTTTGGTTTATAGCCACATTATAATAGATGGGATTTTCTGTGTAATAGCGCACAGTATTATTGTGTGGGTCAATTTTAATTAAACCCTTTTGGGTGTTAAATACCTCAAATGTTTCTTTAAAATCTCCCTTTATTTTTTTATAAGATGCAATATCATTAATGTCACACTCTCCTAAATACCTCCAGTTTTTTGATTTAAAATGATACGACCATACATCATTAACAGGAACATAATTTAACCGATCATGGTCATTTACATGATAGCCGCCAAATATGAATAAATCAGATTTACTTAAATGATGAATTTGATTGTAGGCGCTTTTTGGAACTTCTTTGCTTTTAAAAGAAATAACCTCCCAGCCTTTAGAGATTGGGTTTAAATAAGTGAGCGCGTTTGATGTAGTCCAGTAGCCATAGCCGCCGTATTTATAAATGCTGTCGTTTCTATTGAACAAACTGCTAAAGGATTGCCAGTGAACAATATCCGAACGGTCTATTCTAACCAGACTGTCATTTTCTACAGCATAGACCTTCCCTCCGTCTTTTTCCGTGAGTAATAAAACCTTGTTTTGCCAAATAGGACGGTATTCAATAAATGTAAATTCTGGAGGTAATTTTAAAGCGGTCTTGCTTTTTATTTTAAAAGCTTCCAGATCTATTGTCGTTAAACTATCTCCTGAAAATTGGTGTAGCAAACCCCTTTCCCTGTCTAGTGCTGTGAGCTGTTGGTCAGAAATTTTAAAGACAATTTCTTGACCAAGCACAGGAAGGCTAAAAAGCAACAATAAAACAAGACTTTTTTTAAACATAAGGGTAGATTTGGGATCTATTTTTGGTCTCAAAAACAACATTATCACGCAAACGAAATGGAAGATACAATTTTATAGTTTGGAGCACAATATAACACCATAAAATTACTTTAAAAACAACACTATTGCTCCTAAGGAGGTGAGCACAAGTATCATCTTTCTAAAAAACGCATCTGAAATTTTGTGTACAAAAAATACTCCTGTAAGTAAACCTAATAAAGTACCTGGAAGCAGGATTAAAAATATTTTCAAACTCTCTGGGGTGACGGTTTTCCATACAAAAATATGAAAAGGGAGCTTGAATAAGTTTATCAGGAAAAACAACCAGGCCGCAGTGCCAATAAAATGATTTTTAGGAAGGCGCATGGCTAGAAAGTAAATATTGGAAAAAGCACCCGCTAGGTTGCCTATCATTGTGGTAATTCCCGCCATAACGCCCATAAAACTTCCAAAGCTCCAATGGGTAGGAATGGTTTTTACTTTCTTTTTTTCCCACCATATAAGCATACTCAAGGTGAGTAATATAGTCACAGCCATGCCCATTTGAAATGTTTTTTCAGGAAGGTCTTTGCCAATGATTACGCCAATGAGCACCCCGAGCATCATCCAGGGGAGGAATACTTTTAAATAATTCCATTGGGTATGTCTGTGGTAATACGTTATGGCAAAAATATCTCCAACAATGAGTAGTGGCATAAGCATTCCGGTAGAAGACTTGCCGCCAAAAGCCAAAGCCATTAGGGTCACTATTAATACAGCTATTCCCTTAACCCCTGCTTTGGATATCCCTAAAATAAAAGCGGCTAAAAAGGCAAAAACAAATGATTCTAGCGAAAGCAATCCATTTAAATATGCATCCATAAAACGAAGGTACAATTTGTTTTTAAGTCGCTTAAGGCTCAAAATGTGTGCGGTATAACAAAAAATAATACCTTTATGTCTTACCATTACCAACCAAACCGTAAAACCAAACAAAAAATGAATTTGTCTATCTTGGATTACAGCATTATTGCTGGCTTTTTTTCAATCGTATTAATTATAGGAATTGTAGTCTCTAAAAAATCGGGTCAAAGCAGCGCCGAGTATTTCCTTTCAGGCAGAAGTATGCCATGGTGGCTTTTAGGATTTTCTATGGTAGCGACTACATTTTCTACAGACACCCCTAATCTTGTCACAGATATTGTAAGAACCAACGGGGTTTCAGGAAACTGGGTTTGGTGGGCCTTTCTCCTCACCGGCCTCCTGACTGTTTTTGTTTACGCAAAACTATGGCGCCGTTCAAATGTGGCCACAGACATGGAATTTTATGAGCTCAGATATGGCGGGAAACCAGCGCACTTTCTAAGGTGGTTTAGGGCTTTTTATTTAGGGGTTTTGTTTAACGTTATGGCCATGTCTGCAGTGACTTTAGCTGCGATTAAAATAGGCCAAGTCATGTTGGGCTTAGACCCTGTTTTTACAGTATTAGTGGCAGGAAGTATTACGGTATTATTCAGTGCTGTTGGAGGTTTTAGAGGCGTAATTTACACAGATTTTGTCTTGTTTTTTGTCGCTATTGCAGGCGCTGTAGGAGCGGCTTATTATTTGGTTAATATCCCAGAGGTAGGCGGTTTAGAAGCACTTTTAGCCCATGAAAATGTTTCGGATAAATTGTCTATTCTGCCTGACTTCTCAGATACAGAAGCCTTAATAGGGATTCTAATTATCCCATTAGCTGTGCAATGGTGGTCTGCTTGGTATCCGGGCGCAGAACCTGGAGGGGGTGGTTATATTGCGCAGAGAATGCTAGCGGCCAAAAACGAAAACCACGCCATAGGAGCTACTTTTTTCTTCAATATCATGCACTACGCATTACGTCCTTGGCCATGGATTTTAGTGGCTTTAGCTTCCATGGTGGTTTACCCAGATTTGCTGTCTATACAAACAGCTTTCCCGAATGTGGCGGCAGACAAATTAGGAAATGACTTGGCGTACTCTGCCATGCTCACCAAATTACCCAGCGGCTTACTCGGTCTGGTTATGGCTTCTCTAGGAGCTGCTTATATGTCTACAATCTCCACCCATTTAAATTGGGGGTCTTCTTATATTGTGAACGATGTATACAAATTAGAGATTCAGCCCAATGCAACTGAAAAACAACTGGTTATGGTCGGTAGAATAGCCACTGTTTTATTAATGGTGGCAAGTGGTTTTTTAGCCCTTACCCTGACTAACGCCCTTCAATTGTTTGACATTATCTTAATGTTTGGTGCAGGAACAGGCCTTATTTTTATTCTTAGATGGTTTTGGTGGCGTATTAATGCTTGGAGCGAAATCTCAGCTATGATTGTGTCTGGGGTGTTGTCCATACTGTTTAATTTTGGCTCCTTAGGAACCACTTTTTTTGGTGGAGATGGATTAGAAGGTATTTTCCCCTCATGGGCCAAGTTCCCCGTAGTGGTACTTCTAACTTCTATTGTTTGGATTGCGGTTACTTTCCTAACCTCACCCGAGAGGGAAGAAACCCTAGACAGATTTTACAAGCAAACCCAACCTGGAGGTCCTGGATGGAAAACACAACAAGAAAAAGCCATTTCCGAAGGCCAATTAAAACCTCAGGAATGGTCGGTTCCTTCTGGTATTTTAGCGATGATTTTGGGCGCAATACTTGTGTATGGTAGTATGTTTGCAACAGGTAATTGGATCTATGGCAATTACACTTTGGCTGCTGGCTTAACGCTGGCAGTGATTGTTGCAGGAGTTTTATTACTCAAAGTTTGGAAAACCTTAAAAAAATCTATTTTATGATTTTTAACAAAAGGGTACCTTCGGTAGATATTTTTAGGGGAGCCACCATATTACTCATGATTTTGGTCAATACTCCTGGCACATGGTCTGCTGTTTACGCTCCTTTTTTACACGCCTCTTGGCATGGATACACCCTGACAGATTTGGTTTTTCCTTTCTTTCTTTTTATTGTTGGCGTGTCTATCTCGCTCTCCTATAAAGACAAGAAATTAAAGCCTCAGGTTTTTTTTAAACTGACTAAAAGGACTTTAAAACTTATTGTATTAGGGCTTTTTCTAGGCGCATTCACCATTAGTTTTCCTTTTTTTAAGGATTTTGATAGTATTCGTTTCCCCGGAGTATTACAACGTATTGGACTGGTTTTTTTCTTTGCGAGTATACTCTATCTCTGGGGCAGCAAAAGAAGCACTGCCTTGATCATTGGAATTATTTTATTGGTTTATTGGTTATGGATGGGTTATTTGCCTTTGGAAGGGGTGGCCCCTACCTATGAAAGAGGGGCGAACAATTGGGCCAATTTCATAGACTTGAAATTACTGGGCCCTCATATGTGGCAACCAGACTATGACCCAGAGGGTATACTCAGCACCCTACCTGCAATTGCAACGGCACTGTTGGGAACATTAGCGGGAGATATATTGCGGTCTAACACCTATCAAAAAGCCTCCCTTTTGTTCTTGTCTGGGCTTGTTTTGCTCGGTTTAGGACATTTGTTAGATTTGAGCTTTCCCATTAATAAAGCCCTTTGGAGCAGTTCGTTTGTGTTGGTTACCGCCGGCTGGGCCAATCTAGTATTAGGAACTTTATTTTACCTGAGAGAAGTGAAAAAATGTAGTTTCGGCGGGGTGTTTTCCAAAGTAGGTGCTAATGCGATTGCTATTTATTTTACCTCTAGTTTTATCACTAAATTGTTTTATTTAATTCCATTCAATGAAAGTAGTATTCACGGGGCTTTATTTGAAACAATTTACCTGCACCAGGGCATAGATCCCGCTTTGTCTTCCTTGCTTTACGCCATAACGGTTTGTGCTTTTTATGTGCTCATGGCGTCCTTTATGTATCAAAAGAAAATTTTCATTAAAGTTTAATTTTGTGGTTTTGTAAGAAATGCCTTATTTTCGATTAAAATACTATTCAAATGAGCAGTACATATAAGGAAATATTTACAGGAAACGCCATGGCGGTATTATTACTCAAAGGGGTTTTTGGAGATCACGGGATTCCTTTTGTGGAGAAAAACGAACAGGTTTCTGGTGTTTTAGCAGGTTTTGCTGGTGGAACAAGCTCTACTATAAAAATTGCTGTTCCACAAGAATTTGAAGAAGCGGCATTGAGACTTATTGCAGACTTTAGGGCCCAATTAGAAAGCGCTTAAACAATGATGGATTGTTATGACACCCTCAAAAGTGTTTGTTAACGATTCTATTTGCCTATTTCTAACAAACGCTTCACATATTTCCCAATTACGTCAAACTCCAAGTTTACTACGGTGCCTATTTCGTATTGTTGAAAACAAGTATGTGCATAGGTGTAGGGTATAATGGCCACAGAAAAGCTGTTTTTTTCAGAATTTACAACAGTTAGACTGGTACCATCTATGGTAATAGATCCTTTTTCTATAGTCACATTGCTTTTGTCTGGATCGTAGGTAAAGGTGAATACCCAGCTCCCGTCTTCTTCTTTAAGCCCTGAACAAACCCCTGTCTGATCCACGTGACCCTGAACTATATGCCCATCTAATCTACTGCCTAATATCATGGCCCGCTCTAAATTAATGAGTTGGCCCACTTTAAAGTGATTTAAGGATGTTTTTTCTAATGTTTCCGCAATAGCAGTAACCGTGTATTGTTGGGATGTTTTTTCTACCACGGTTAAACATACCCCGTTGTGAGCAACACTCTGATCTATTTTTAATTCATTTGCTAAAGGCGTTTCTATGCGGAGGTGTAAATTACTCCCTTCTGCATCTATTCCTACTACTTTTCCTAAAGTTTCAATAATTCCAGTAAACATGGTTCGTTTTTATTGTCTAATTTTACCCAGTAAATTTACTTATAAAGCCACATATAGCATGCAGGATAATGCAAAAATAAAAGTTGGGATTTCAATAGGAGATTTAAATGGAATAGGCTGTGAAGTTATTATAAAAACTTTCGAAGATCCAAGGACCTTAGAATTGTGCACCCCTGTAGTGTTTGCGTCTAGTAAAACCTTAGCCCAACACCAGCAACAACTAGGCACACAGCTTGTGTATCAGGGTGTGGCTAGCGCATCAGAGGCTATAGAAGGTAAATTTAATGTAGTTAATATTTGGAAAGAGGTTCCTGAAATACATTTTGGTAAAGAGACCAAGTTAGGGGGTGAATACGCTTTAAAATCTTTAGAAGCAGCCACAAAAGCACTCAAGGAAGGAAGCATTGACGTATTGGTTACCGCGCCCATAAACAAGAGTAATATTCAAACTGAGACTTTCAGTTTTCCGGGACATACAGATTATTTGGCTCAGGAACTCGGCGGAGAAAGCCTCATGTTTATGGTGTCAGATTCTCTTAGGATTGGATTATTAACAGACCATGTAGCTGTGAGTGAAGTGTCTAATCACATCACTCCTGAAAGTATTAAATCTAAAATAAAAACGATATTAAAATCCTTAGAGCAAGATTTTGGTATTAGAAAACCCAAAGTAGCCTTGTTGGGTATAAACCCACACAACGGAGACCAAGGTGTTATTGGAAAAGAAGACCAAGACGTTCTTATTCCAACCATAGCTGAAATTGCCCATGGAGGATCTTTGGTTTTTGGCCCCTACGCGGCCGATAGCTTTTTTGGTGCTAAAAATTACACCCAATTTGACGCCATACTTGCCGCCTATCACGACCAAGGGCTTATTCCCTTCAAGACCCTTTCTTTTGGCAATGGGGTGAACTTCACGGCAGGCTTATCAAAGGTGAGAACTTCACCAGACCATGGAACTGCTTATGATATTGCGGGTAAAGGTGTGGCAGACCACACTTCATTTTCAGCTGCGGTGTTTACAGCCATAAAGATTTTTAAGCACAGGGCCATGTATAAAACCCTTACGGAAAATCCATTGAAAAAAGCTAAAATTGTTGAGAAGAGACCCCCTAAAAAAAGTCACTATAAGCCACCAACGCAAAAATAATTTTTAATTTCCTTAATGCTTGGTTGTTAGTATAATAATAGTATCTTTGCACCCGCCTTTTGGCTTACTAGAGAGGTGCGTATAATCTAATTTATAATGAAAAATAGGGAGTACCATATTCCATTTTCAGGACTTAAAGAAGGAAAGCACCAGTTCGAATTTGCCATAGACAACACGTTCTTTAACGCATATGATTTTAATGATTTTAATGCCGCTGAACTCAATGTTCATGTGACATTAAAGAAGTTAAGTACCATGATGGAATTGGCATTCGAAGCCACTGGAAGTGTCCGTGTAAACTGTGACACAACCAATGAGCCTTTCGATCTCCCACTGCAATCTTCACTAGATTTAGTCGTGAAGTTTGGGGAGGCTTTTGACAATGAAAACGAAGCGCTTTTAGTGCTTCCTCATGGAGAACACCAAGTAGATGTATCACAATATATTTACGAAATGATTGTTTTGGCATTACCCGCTAAAAAAGTACATCCAGGTGTATTAGACGGAACACTAAAGTCTGAAGCACTTGAAACCCTTGAGAAATTAGGAGTTAAAGAGCTAAAGGAACAAAAAGAAGCAATAGAAGAGACTGACCCAAGATGGGACGCTCTAAAAAAGTTATTAACGGATAAATAGGAATTGTTATGGCACATCCAAAGAGAAAAATCTCCAAAACAAGGAGAGACAAAAGAAGAACACATTACAAAGCAGTAGCCCCTACTATTGCTAAAGATCCAACAACAGGTGAAATGCACCTGTATCATAGAGCACACTGGCACGAAGGTAAATTATATTACAGAGGTCAAGTGCTTATAGACAACACTGAGGTAGCTACTGCCTAAGTAAACGTTTTTAGGTTCATATAACTCCCACTTTTTCAAGTGGGAGTTTTTTTATGAGATAAACTTTTGGTTTTAAAACCGAAGCTTGTTTTTTTGAAGAGGATTTGAGAGAATAAAAAAACCACTTAAAATCCTTTAAAGATTGTAAAAAACACTAAAAAGTGGTGTAAAATGATTAATTTTCACGAATTTTGAATCATTTTTCAGCATATTTCGCTTAAAAACAAACCAATTCGAATGACAAAATTACATGCAGCCATTTCAGCTGTGGGATCTTACGTCCCAGACTTTGTGTTAACAAACGCGCTTTTAGAGACCATGGTGGAGACCAACGACGAGTGGATCACCTCTAGAACAGGCATTAAGGAGCGTAGAATCTTAAAAGACAAAGACAAAGGGACTTCTTACCTGGCTATTCAGGCAGCTAAAGACCTTATTGAAAAGAAACAATTAGATCCTCATACCATAGATTTAGTGCTTGTAGCTACAGCTACTCCAGACCTTTTAGTAGCTTCTACTGCCGCCTATGTGGCTTCAGAAATAGGCGCGATTAATGCTTTTTCTTATGATTTACAGGCCGCTTGTTCAAGTTTCTTATATGGAATGTCTACTGCCGCAGCGTATATTGAGGCAGGGAGGTATAAAAAAGTACTTTTGATTGGCGCAGATAAAATGTCTTCTATTATTGACTATTCGGACAGGGCTACTTGTATTATCTTTGGAGATGGTGCAGGAGCGGCTCTTTTTGAACCCAACAATGAAGGCTATGGTTTACAAGATGAATACCTAAGGTCTGACGGAATAGGAAGAAATTTTCTTAAAATGGAAGCAGGAGGCTCGTTGTTACCCGCCTCTATAGAAACGGTTCAAAACAAGCAACACCACGTTTACCAAGACGGGAAAACAGTATTTAAATTTGCCGTTTCTAATATGGCAGACGCTGCCGCTAAAATAATGGAGCGCAACGCACTCACAAAAGATCAAGTAGATTGGTTGGTGCCCCATCAGGCCAACAATAGAATTATTGACGCTACAGCTAAAAGAATGGAAGTAGATACTTCCAAGGTAATGAACAATATTGCCAAATACGGGAATACTACTTCTGCTACTTTACCCCTGTTATTGGCAGATTACGAGAATCAATTAAAAAAAGGAGACAAACTGGTCTTTGCCGCTTTTGGTGGAGGCTTTACGTGGGGTTCTATATATTTGACATGGGCCTACGATAACTAACACTTTAACGCAACTAAACCTTATTAAAATGGATATTAAAGAAATTCAGAACCTCATTAAATTTGTGGCTAAATCAGGAGCCAGTGAAGTTAAATTAGAGACAGAAGACGTAAAGATCACTATCAGAACGGGGCCTTTGGGGACGGCTGTTTCTGAGCCTGTTTACATGCAACAAATGCCTATGGCAGCAGCTCCTGCACCAGCAGCAGTTGAGGCATCGGCGCCAGCCGTACAAACAGCCCCAGCGAGTGAAGATCATTTGATCACTATAAAATCGCCCATTATTGGAACTTTTTACAGAAAGCCTTCACCAGACAAACCCAATTTTGTTGAGGTGGGAAGTGAGATAGGCAAAGGAGAGGTGCTTTGTGTGATTGAAGCCATGAAACTATTTAACGATATTGAGTCAGAAGTGTCGGGTAAGATTGTCAAGATTCTAGTAGACGACTCTTCCCCAGTAGAATTTGATCAGCCACTTTTCGTAGTAGATCCTTCTTAATTTGCCTTTAAAGGCTAACATATTTCATGTATTATAAATAGCACTACTATGTTTAAGAAGATATTAATTGCAAATAGGGGAGAGATAGCCTTAAGGATTATCAGGACCTGTAAAGAAATGGGAATTAAGACTGTTGCGGTGTATTCTAAGGCAGACGAAGAAAGTCTTCATGTAAGATTCGCAGACGAGGCGGTTTGTATAGGACCTGCAGCAAGTAGTGAGTCTTATTTGAAAATCCCAAATATTATTGCTGCGGCTGAAATTACCAATGCAGACGCCATTCACCCTGGTTATGGGTTTTTGTCTGAAAACGCTAAGTTTTCTAGAATATGTACAGAGCACGGTATTAAGTTTATTGGTGCTTCAGGAGACCAAATAGACAAAATGGGCGACAAAGCGACCGCTAAAGAAACCATGAAAAAAGCAGGAGTACCCTGTGTTCCTGGTTCTGCAGGTATTTTAAAGGACGTTAAGGACGCCATTACTACCGCAAAAAAAGTGGGCTATCCTGTAATGATCAAAGCCACTGCTGGTGGCGGAGGTAAGGGAATGCGCGCCGTTTGGAAAGAAGAGGACATGACCAAACTATTCGAAAGTGCTGTACAAGAAGCTACAGCGGCTTTAGGAAATGGAGGCATGTATATGGAAAAACTGATAGAAGAGCCTAGGCACATTGAAATCCAGGTAGTTGGAGATCAGTTTGGAAAAGCATGTCACTTGTCAGAAAGAGATTGTTCGGTGCAACGCAGACACCAAAAACTAACAGAAGAAACCCCTTCTCCATTTATGACGGATAAATTGAGAGAAGAAATGGGTGCCGCAGCTATTAAAGCAGCGGAATATATTAAATACGAAGGCGCTGGAACCATAGAATTTTTAGTAGACAAACACAGGAAGTTTTACTTCATGGAAATGAATACTAGAATTCAGGTAGAGCACCCTATTACAGAACAAGTGGTAGATTACGATTTGATTAGAGAGCAAATTTTAGTGGCTGCAGGCGTGCCAATTTCTGGAAAAAATTACTACCCAAAACTGCACGCCATAGAATGCAGGATTAATGCAGAAGACCCTTATAACGGCTTTAGACCGAGTCCAGGGAAAATCACCACACTACACACACCAGGGGGGCACGGGATTAGACTAGACACCCATGTGTATAGCGGCTATGTGATTCCTCCAAATTATGACTCTATGATTGCCAAGTTAATTACAACGGCACAAACAAGGGAAGAGGCTATTAACAAAATGAAAAGGGCTTTAGACGAATTCGTGATTGAAGGCGTTAAGACCACTATTCCTTTCCACAGACAACTCATGGATCATCCGGATTATTTAGCCGGTAATTACACCACTAAATTCATGGAAGATTTTGAAATGGATCCGATTGATTAAACAGTCAAAGAACCTGGGTTGATTAATACCCAACAGATTCTAAAGTATACATCACCCCCGAGAAGCGTTTGCTTTTCAGGGGTGATTTTTTTGATTTAAATGCGCCCAAAAAGTATTGGAAAATGTAGTATTTTTAAGCATGGACGCACTGAGTTACTGGGAGCACAAACACTGGTTGTCAAATATAGATTATGCCGTAATTGGAAGTGGTATAGTCGGATTAAGCTGTGCCCTCTCTTTAAGGGAAAAACACCCTAAATCTACTATCGTAGTCTTTGAAAAAGGTATTTTGCCGCACGGAGCAAGTACTAAAAATGCAGGATTTACTTGCTTTGGTAGTATTTCTGAAATTTTGTCCGACATAGATCGCCAGGGCGAGCAAAATGTTTTAAATATTGTTCAAAGAAGGTATGAGGGGGTTCAATTACTCAGAAGTAGACTGGGAGACACTCCAATAGGGTATGAGAACCTGGGTGGTCACGAGGTTTTTTTAGCTGCCCATACAGCCCTTTACGAAACATGTTTAGACCAATTAACCGCAGTGAATTCTTTGTTACAGCCGGTTTTTAAGTCGGATTCGTTTTACACTGCGTCCAATAGGTTTAATTTTAAGGGGGTAAATGAAAATTATATTAGCAGCCCTCACGAGGGACAGATAGATACCGGCCTCATGATGAAGCAGCTTATCCGTAAAGTGCAAGCCCAAGACATTCATATTTTTTATGGGACTGAGCTCACTGATTTTTCTAGTTCTAATGGATCGGTTCACCTGAAAACTAATTTTTTTGAGTGTAAAGCAGGGGCTCTATTTATAGCTACCAACGGTTTTTCTAAATCGTTTCAAATAGAAGATGTTAGCCCCGCTAGGGCTCAGGTTCTTATTACAAAGCCTATAGAAAACCTTCACATAAAAGGGGCTTTTCATTTGGACATGGGCTACTATTATTTTAGAAATATAGACCAAAGAATACTGCTAGGAGGGGGGCGAAACTTGGCCCTTAAAGAGGAAGAAACCACTGATTTTTCTCAAACCTCGCTTATTCAAGATGCACTTGATCGCTTACTTAAAGAAACCATACTTCCAGGGATTTCATATGAAATTGATCGTAGGTGGTCTGGAATTATGGGTGTTGGAGCTGGTAAAGAACCCCTTTTAAAATGTGTTCAGCCCAATGTGTACTGTGGGGTTCGTTTGGGAGGTATGGGTGTGGCTTTAGGCTCAAAAGTCGGCAGCGAATTAGCAGACTTACACCGCTAGAGATTTTAAACGCTGTTCACAGCGTTCTAAGGATACTTGAATACACTTGTTCTCATTTTCTAAAAGGGCCGTTTTTGAATGCATATAAAGGCGTTGTCCCTCGGATGATTTAAAGACTATTAAATAACCATTTCCAATAAAAAGACTCTTTTCAACACTGACTTTTATGCCAGTTTGTGCGCTAAAAGACCATTCATGTGGCCAAACAACAATTTCTTGCCCTTCTTTTATTTTAAGGGATGGATACAGCGACAAAGCAGTGGCTTTATCTAAAACATTTAAAACGCCAAAAAGCTGGGCTACTTTAGTGTTAGGCGGGTTTTGATATAAGGATTCGGGTGTTCCAGAAGCGATAATTTTCCCTCCTTCCATACAGACCACTTCATGGGCATGACCCATATAATCCTCGGGATGGTGAGAGGCTAATATACACGCAATTTTGTGCTGCTCTAGGTAGTGGAATAGCTTGGTTCTCAATAGAAGTTTTAAAGGGGGGTCTATATGACTAAAGGGCTCGTCTAAGAGAATTAATTCTGGTGCTTTTGCCAATACCTTTGCCAAAGCCACGCGCTGTTGTTGTCCGCCTGATAAATTTTTAACTTGGGTGTTGGCAAAAGCCTTCATATCTATGAGCTCTAAAAGCTCAGCGGTGCGTTTTTCTAAATGCTCTGGCTCAAAAACAGATAAATGTTGGCTAATATTTTCAGCGACAGAAGTAAATGGCATGAGATCAAAATCTTGGGCCAGATACCTCAAAAAAGGGGCGCCTGGGAGCAGGTTGTATTCAGGCCCTAATAAAGCTTCTTTTTTCCAATGTATTTGACCTTTTTCAGGAGCCAAACTCCCGTAAATAAGTTTTAACAAGGTGCTTTTTCCGCTCCCACTAGCGCCTGTTAAAGCCATAAGCTTTCCAGGGGCTAGTCGCAAGTGTATATTATGAAGAAGGGGTTCTTTGTATTTAAAATGGATGTTTTCCAGTACAAGCATACCGCAAAGTTACACCAAACCGTTTGCAATTAAGTATTCTCCAATTTGAACCGCATTGGTGGCAGCTCCTTTTCTGAGGTTGTCTGCTACAATCCACATGTTTAAGGTGTTTTCCGCACTTTCATCCCTTCTAATTCGCCCTACAAATACCTCATCTTTGTCATGTGCATAGGCTGGCATTGGATAGGTATTTGTGTCGGTATTGTCTTGAACTACTACTCCTGTTGTTTCATGGAGTATTGTTCTTACTTCAGAGAGCTCAAAGTCTTTTTCAAAGCTCACATTGACAGATTCTGAATGCCCTCCAGCAGTAGGTATTCTCACTGCGGTGGCTGTAATATTAAAAGAGTGGTCCCCCAATATTTTTTTAGGCTCATTGGCCAATTTCATCTCTTCTTTGGTGTATCCGTTTTCTAAAAACACATCGCAATGGGGAATAGCATTTCTGTGTATTGGATAGTGATAAGCCATTTCTCCTTGAATGCCCTTTGTCTCATTTTCCATTTGTTCCACCGCCTTTACCCCAGTTCCTGAAACCGATTGATAAGTAGATACTACCACGCGTTTCATTTTGTAAGCTTGGTGTAAAGGAGCCAAAACCAAGACCATTTGAATGGTAGAACAATTGGGGTTGGCTATAATTTTATCTTCTTTTGTAAGGGTATTGGCGTTAATTTCAGGGACGATTAATTTGTGATCTGGGTGCATTCTCCAGGCAGAAGAATTATCAATTACTGTAGTCCCAGCAGCAGCAAATTTTGGCGCCCACTCCAAAGAAGTGTCTCCTCCTGCAGAAAAAATAGCGATATGAGGTTTTGCGTCTACCGCAGTTTGTAAACCAACTACTGTATGGGTTTTGCCACCGTATTCCATGGTTTTACCCACCGAGCGTTCAGAGGCTACTAATAGCAATTCACTAATTGGAAAATTACGTTCTGCCAAAACTTTTAACATCACTTCGCCTACCATTCCGGTAGCGCCTACAACAGCTACTTTCATTTTTTTAAATTTTTAATAAACAAAAGTAATCATTCTGAGGGGTTCCGCTCCATAACTTTTTAAATTGTTATAAAAATTTAACAAAAAGTTATTTTTGCAATAATTTATGATTTAGCCTTTAGTAGATCTCTTATTTCTAGCAAAATTTCCTCTGAGGTAGGCCCCTTTTTAGGACTTGCTTTTGGTGGCACAGGTTTAATTTTTTGATAGGCTTTTACTACTGTAAACATCACCATACCCACAATGAATAAGTTAATGATACTATTGACCCATGCGCCATAGCGAATAGCATTTTCAGGGATATAGCCTTTTTCTCCAGGGAGCCCACTTGCCTCACTAAGCACTATTTTTAAATTTGCAAAATCTATTCCCCCTGTAAATGCCCCTACAATTGGCATCATAATATCACTGACAAATCCACTCACTACCAAGGCCGTTGCACCAGCCATTATAACCGCTACGGCAAATTCTATGACATTTCCTGTCATGATAAATTTTTTAAATTCTTTAATCATGGGTGTCTTTTTAAGGGTTGAATCTAAAAGTAAGATTTCTTTAAATAAGTGCCATCGCCATTCTGTAAAAAGCTTGTTTTAACCGACAATCACCCTTTTTACTCTTACTCCAATCCCTGTTAATAGTTCGTATGAAATGGTTTTAGCTCCGTTAGCAAAAGTTTCTGCAGAAGCGCCTTTTCCAAAGATCACTACACTGTCTCCTTCCTTAGCCCCATAGTTTCCTAAGTCTATCATCAGCATATCCATGCACACATTTCCTATAATTGGACAGGGTTTTCCGTTTAAAAAAACCACCCCTTTGCCTTGGCCATAAATCCTTGAAATACCATCTGCATGACCAATGGTTAAGGTGGCTATGCGCATTTTTTTAGCTGCTACAAAACCTTTGTTGTACCCTACCCAAGAACCTTTTTCAATGGAGTGAATTTGAGAAATTTTAGTGGTTAAGGTGGCTACAGGCTTTAAAAGTGAATCTATTTTTGAATGATTTCCATAGCCATGTAGGGCTATGCCACTTCTGACCATATTAAATGCTGCTTCCGGAAAATTTAAAATTCCTGAACTGTTGAGCAAATGTTTCAGCGCCATTTCTCCAATTTTCTTTTCAATACTTGTAACAGCTTCTTTGAATTTCTCAATTTGCGAGTCAGTATAAGCTTTTTCAGAAAGATCGTCAGTGGCTGCTAAGTGAGACATGATTCCTTTGACCTTTACGGTTGAATGGTTTAATATTTTTTCGCAAACAACTCCAAGATCATCTACAGAAAACCCTAAGCGGTTTAAACCTGTATTTATATTTAAATGAATAGGATACTGACACTCCTTTTCAGTGGCCTTCATAAACATTTGTAGGGTCCTATTCGAATAGAGGCTTGGCTCTAAGCCATATTCAATAATATGGTTGAATTCTTCTGGTTGTGGGTGTAAAACTAATATAGGTGTTTTAATCCCTTGCTCTCTGAGCAATACACCTTCATGGGTATAGGCAACTCCAAGATAGTCTACTCCTAAAGCAGCAAGTTTTCTTGCTATCGCCACCGATTCAGAGCCATACCCATTGGCTTTTACCACTCCTAACAGTTTTGTTTGAGCAGGTATTTTGGACCTTATATAACGGTAGTTATGTGCTAAAGCTTTTAAGTCAATTTCTAAAATAGAGGGTCCCATTTAGGAAATGATTAGTTGGATTGCTTTGGGCTAGAAGTCGGAATTGAATTTGCATCCTCCGAATTTTTTAAAGGATCGGTTAAGGCAATTACGTCATTTACCTCTAAGCCTTTCACCTTTTCTTTGAGCATAGCTTTAAAATATGCAGCCCTGCTTAAAGGCTCGTATTCTGCTGTTTCTCCAAGTAGCACTAAATTTTCGTCGGCAGATTTTCTAAAGCTGTAGTTGGCTAGGTTTCCAGTTCTAGTGCACACAGCGTGAACCTTTGTTACATATTCTGCTGTAGCCATGAGAGCTGGCATTGGTCCAAAAGGATTCCCTTTGAAATCCATGTCTAAACCAGCCACAATAACGCGTTTTCCCTTATTGGCAAGGTCATTGCAAACATGTATAATTTCTTCATCAAAAAACTGCGCTTCGTCAATTCCTACTACGTCGCATTGATCTGCTAAAATTCTAATATTTGCCGCGGCGGGAACTGGGGTAGATCTGATCTGATTTTCATCATGAGACACCACCATTTCATCGTGGTAGCGGGTGTCTACTTGAGGCTTGAAAATTTCAATTCTTTGCTTAGCAAACTGCGCTCTTTTTAAACGCCTGATGAGCTCCTCTGTTTTTCCAGAAAACATAGAACCACAAATCACTTCTATCCATCCAAAAGGCTCTTCATGATTTACAGTATTTTCTAGAAACATATTATTTTATTTAGTAGACCCGTCAAGGCATTTGCCTTGGGCCATAAAAATATAAAATTAGGAGCAAAGCAAATGGATTTTTATCTAAAAAACCCGATATTAGCTATCCTATGAAAGAAAAGCTTCATCAAGAACTTCAGCGCCTGGCAAAACACATCTTAGACGCCAATCACAGTAGTGAATTGGCACCCCTATATGAGGCTGCAAAGGAGCTTTATGAGAAATTGGCTGTTTTAAAATTTATTGATAAAAACTTAGATGATCCTCATTTAGATACGGAACAAAATGAGGTGGCAGATAAATTTCAGCAAATAGCTCAAGAGGTGTTAGCTTCTAGTGAAGAAATCCCAGAGTCTAACCCTCATGACTCAGATATTATAACCCCTGGAATGGATACCATTATAGACATGGTGTCTCATATGCCTAAAAAAGAGGCAGAATCTGCTGCTGATCAAGAAGATGCTGCGGCACACTTTACAGCACACAGTCTGGCTAATGAGGCCAAGACTTCTGAAACAGCCGCTACTTTAAACGGTCGCTATGGGCAACAAATCTCCTTTGGATTGAACGATCAGATTGCCTTTGTGAAGGAGCTTTTTAATGGGGAGGAGGAAAGCTTTAAAAGAGTGGTTTCTCAGCTAAATACCATAGATTCTGAAGAACGCGCTAGGTCTTTTGTAGACCACTTAGTAAAGCCAGAATACAATGACTGGAGAGGGAAAGAGGCCTATGAAAAACGTTTTATGAACCTGATTTGTCAGAAGTACCAATAACCTAAGCTACCTAAAAACTTATGTCTAAATTATACTTAGTACCTACACCCATTGGTAATTTAGAAGACATGACCCTAAGAGCGATTAGAGTTCTAAAAGAGGTTTCTGTGGTTTTAGCAGAAGACACCAGGACAAGTGGAAAACTGCTCAAACATTTTGACATTGAGACCCCCATGTTTTCTCACCACATGCATAACGAGCATAAAACGGTAGCGAGTTTGGTGCGTAGAATAAAAACGGGAGAAGCCATGGCTTTGATCTCAGATGCAGGCACACCTGCTATTTCAGATCCTGGTTTTTTATTGTCTAGGGCCTGTATTGAAGCGGGGGTTCCCATTGATTGTTTGCCCGGAGCTACGGCCTTTGTTCCCGCGCTTGTCAATAGCGGTTTGCCCAACGATAAATTTATCTTTGAGGGGTTCTTACCCGTTAAAAAGGGAAGACAAACCCGTTTAACGCTACTTGCGGCAGAGCCAAGAACGATGATTTTCTACGAATCGCCACATAAATTGCTTAAAACACTTCAGGATTTTTGCACTTATTTCGGACCCGAAAGACCTCTGAGTGTGTCTAGAGAAATTACCAAACTTTTTGAAGAGACCATTCGAGGCACAGCACAAGAAGTATTAGACCACTATACCGCACAGCCTGCAAAAGGAGAAATTGTGATCGTAGTTGGCGGAAAGCCAAACCTAAAAGCGTCTAAAAAGTGAGTGCGGCATGGGTTATTGCTCTGTTTACTATTGTCGCAGTTTATTTTTTAGACAAGTCAAAAAACAAAGTACTTATTGCCGTATTTGACTGGATTCCAGCAGTACTTTTAGCCTATGTAATACCGGCTTTAATCTCGTATTTTTTCTCTGTAGATTTCAGCGTAGACTCCATACATAGCTTTAGTAAAACATGGGTTATTCCCATGGCTATTGTTGCAGTAATGAGCAGCCTTTCTTTTTCTCAATTAAAAACTATTGGTTTTAAACCGGTGGTGTTATTTGTGATTGGCTCTGCCATTATTGCCCTGTTTCCAGTGGTTTTTGCTTGGGCTTTTTTGGATTCCGATCTGGTACAAAACCAATGGATTCAAGCCGGTTATTGGAAAGGTATTCCACCCATTGTAGGCAGCTGGATAGGAGGGAGCACCAGCCAATTGGTCTTAAAAGAATTGGCAAGAACCTCGGAGAGCCTTTTTTTACAAGTATTAGTTGTAGACACAGTTTTGGTGAATATTTGGACCATATGTATGTTTCAAATCATTAAAAAGAGTCAAAAATTAAATACCTTTTTCAATATTTCAGATAAAACCATTCCTTTACCCATCTCTGAGGAGAAGGGAAAAAGCCTCCCCTGGTACGGGGTTCTCACCCTTCTCATTTCAGGTGTTTTTCTGATAGAAATTCTTTTGAATGCTTTCGTAATTAAAGTGATTGCCTTATCCATAATAGGATTGTTGGTGAGTAATTTCATACCGCGATGGAATTACCGATTTGCCCTTAAATTAGGTGGTGTTTTAATCATAGTAGTCATGGCCATATTAGGACTTAAATTACAGTTTACCGCTTTGTCAATGCCCATAGAATTTATAGGGTTTTTGGTTTTTTGGATTTTCGTTCATTTTATAGGAATGGTATTGGCTGCAAAGTTTCTAAATGTACATTTGGCTTGGGTACCTATAGCAAGTATGGCCAATGTTGGCGGAATTGCCACAGCACCTGCTGTGACCGCTGCTTATGAAAAAAAATGGATGCCCCACGCCATTGTTTTAGCTATT
The DNA here is from genome assembly GCA_029242825.1 of Flavobacteriaceae bacterium. Classification (GTDB taxonomy): domain Bacteria; phylum Bacteroidota; class Bacteroidia; order Flavobacteriales; family Flavobacteriaceae; genus MAG-120531. The sequence continues at coordinate 27,909 of JAQWTF010000018.1, forward strand.
TTAAGCATGGCAACTGGAACTTTTTGGGGAATGATCACCATATATCTTTTTGAAAGCCTTTTTAAGGTTTAAAAGCGCTGGGTTTTTTGTACTTTTAAGTTCTTATAAAAATTGTAAAGAATGAAAAATCTTGTGACCACAAAGTGGCTTGGAGGAATGGCTTTTGAAAGCGACAACCCTTCCGGACATACCTTAAAAATAGATGTAGATGCTGAAAATGGCGGAGAGAACTCTGGACATAGACCCAAAGCACTCATGCTCACTTCACTGGCTGGTTGTTCTGGATTGGACGTGGCGTCATTAATGAAAAAAATGAAATTAGAGGTACGTGCTTTTGAGATTCAAACAGAGGCCAATCTCACAGATGAGCACCCCAAATTCTATGACGCCGTAACTATTTCCTATCATTTTTTTGGCCCGAATTTAGTAGAAGACAAACTTCAAAAAACAGTAGACCTTTCCGTAGAGCGTTACTGTGGTGTTATGGAGATGTTTAGACAGTTTGCCAAATTAGAGGTAAAGACTGTTTTTCATCACGAGTAAAATATTAATATACCAAATGGTATAAAAAAAGTTCATTAGATTTCCTAGTGTGCGAATCCTATGGTATTGTAGCATGAATTGGATTGAAAAGCCCCTTGCATCAAAAGAAATAGTAACCGCTTTAAGTAACTCCCTAGGTGTTTCTGAGGTACTTGCCCGTTTGTTGGCACAAAGAGGTGTTTCAGATTTTGAAGCGGCAAAAGTTTTTTTTAGACCTGAAATGTCTCAGCTACATTCCCCCCTTCTCATGAAGGATATGGAGCTAGCTGTATCACGAATCATACTTGCTATGGAACGTGAAGAAGCTATTTTAGTCTATGGAGATTACGACGTAGATGGCACTACAGCGGTGGCTTTGGTCGCCGATTATTTACAACAGTATTACCATAAAGTAGCCACCTATATACCAGACCGTTACAGCGAAGGGTATGGGGTTTCTTATCAAGGCATAGATTTCGCAAGTGAAAACGACATAGGGCTCATTATAGCATTAGACTGTGGGGTAAAGGCAGTAGACAAAGTAGCTTACGCCAAAGAAAAAGGGATTGATTTTATAATTTGTGACCACCATACCCCTGGCGCTACTTTACCAGATGCTGTAGCCGTATTAGATCCCAAAAGATCGGATTGTAATTATCCTTATAAAGAGCTTTGTGGTTGCGGCATAGGATTTAAACTTATACAGGCCATTTCCATGGCTTTGGACACCCCAGAAGAGGTGGTTTATCCTTATTTAGACCTGGTAGCGACTGCCATTGGAGCAGATATTGTGCCTTTAGATGGTGAAAACCGAACCTTAGCCTATTTAGGATTGGCGCAAATTAACAGCCACCCAAGACCAGGATTTAAAGCCTTTTTAGAGGCTTTTAAAAAACCTGTAGTGACTCTTACTGACCTTAATTTCACAGTTTCTCCAAGAATAAATGCTGCCGGTAGGATGGTTCACGGCGCTCATGCAGTAGCCTTATTACAAACAAAAGACATGGCACAAGCCAAGCAAATGGCCGCGGCTATTGAAGACAATAACACAGAGAGAAGAAGTTTAGACCAACATATCACAGAAAAAGCTTTGAAACAAATTGCCGGAGATTTGGAAACCACCAACGCTAGCACGGTGGTTTATCAGCCAGACTGGCACAAAGGCGTGATAGGAATTGTAGCCTCTAGGCTCATTGAAACGCATTACAGGCCTACCTTAGTTTTTACTCAGAGCGGTAATGTTTTGGCGGGTTCAGCCAGATCTATAAAAGGATACAACGTGTATAAAGCCATTGAAGCCTGCAGCGAACACCTCATTCAGTTTGGGGGGCATATGTATGCTGCTGGCCTAACATTGGCCCCTGAAAAATATGAGGATTTTAAAAATGCCTTTGAAAGCCATGTGTCCCGTACTTTAGACCCTGATTTAAAAATTCCTCAAATCAGTATAGACAGCCCGCTGTCCTTATCAGATATTAGCCCTAAGTTTATTAGAATCTTAAAGCAAATGGCTCCTTTTGGTCCCCAAAATCCCATTCCTGTTTTTAAAGCGGAGGGGGTATATGACACCGGTTATGTGAAAAAAATAGGGGCAGACCAAAACCACCTCAAGGGTACTTTATCTCAGGATGGTTTGCAGAAGATTCCTTTTGTGGCCTTTAAAAAGGCCGATGCTTTTTCGCTTCTCACCCACCAAAAAAAGGTAGATATTGTCTTTAATATTTCTGAAAATTACTGGCAAGGACAAACCACCATTCAATTACAATTATTGGACATTAAGCCGCATCAGGGCTAGAGCATCTTTATTTTGCCGTTTGGAGTGTTAAAGAGGTTCCATCATAAACTCCATAGGTGTAGTGAGAGATCCAATCTCCGGTGTTTACGTAGGTCGCATTTTCTGCTACAGCGATCTCTAAGGGTAAATGTCTGTGGCCAAAAACAAAGAAATCATAGTGTTGCTCTGTGAGCTTTTTCTTAGCGTACTGTACCAACCATTCCTGGTCTTCTCCTAGAAACACCACATCTTCTTCTCCAGAAATGAGCTTATTTTTAACAGAGAGATAATGACCTAATGCCACACCAATATCTGGGTGTAGCCATTTGAAAAACCACTTAGCTATTGGATTGGTAAAAACTTTTTTCATTCTTTTAAAACCTTTGTCTCCAGGACCAAGCCCGTCTCCGTGACCGATTAAAAAAGTTTTATTTTCAATAATAAATTCTTGGGGTTTGTGAAATACTTGAATTCCTAATTCTTCTTCAAAATACCCATGCATCCATAAATCATGATTTCCCACAAAGTAATATATAGGGATTCCAGCATCTGAAAGTTCTGCTAGTTTTCCAAGCGTTCGGGTAAACCCTTTAGGAACAACTGTCTTGTACTCAAACCAAAAGTCAAAAAGATCTCCTAAAAGAAAAATAGCAGCAGCAGAATCTTTAATAGTATCTAGCCAAGAAACAAATTTCTTTTCCCTAGGTAAACTTTCTGCAGCGCAGGGTGCTCCGAGATGATTGTCACTGGCAAAATAGATTTTTTTACCGTTTGTAAGGGGTATTTCCTGTTTCATAAAGCCTAAAGATAGTAAACAGCTAGTTATCTGAGGCAAACCATTCCGCAAACGAGCTGTCTGTTTCTTGAAGCCTCAAAGAGAACAAGGCAATGTTTTTTGGCAATCTGGCTTTAATTTTATCTGCAAAATCTAGCACCATATTTTCTGATGTTGGCTGGTAGTCTGCCAAAATAACAGCGTGCCCTCTGTTTGTCAATTCTTTGGCTAACTCAATATGAGGCGTATTTTTATTAAATACTGTAGCGTGGTCAAATACATCTACCACTTCTTCTTTGACAATTTTTTTTAGGTCAGAAAAGTCAATTACCATTCCGAGTTTTACAGCGCCTTTTTCTTCTATAGGACTTCCAATGACGGTCACAGACAGTTTGTAGCTGTGGCCGTGAACATTTCTGCATTTTCCGTCGTAGCCAAATAAAGCGTGGCCGGTTTCAAAACTAAACTGTTTGGTAATTCTAATTTTGCTCATGAGAAAAGTTTAAGTTGCAAAGGTATTCTTTTTGCAAAACCAACGCTTAATTGAATTACATTTATCCGTTCTTTTAAATATTGTTAGTGGCTGCATTGTACCGCGAAATGGATTTTGAATTAGACCCTTTGTTCGAAACCATTATTTCAGATTTAATGACCCAAGACTATAGTATTGTGGATCATGTTATAGACCCTAAAACGGTTGCTTTATTGAGGGATTCTCTCTTGGCACACTTTGAGGAGGATCGCTTTAAAAAAGCCGCTATTGGAAGCAAAACCAATGAAGTCATAGCGACAGCTATACGAGGGGACTATATTTTATGGATAGATGAAAAGATCCAGACCCAAGTAGAAACCTTATTCTTTAAAAGATTAAATGATTTGGTAGCCTATTTGAATAGGACCTGTTTTTTAGGAATACTTCAGACAGAATTCCATTATGCCCTGTACCCTCCAGGCACTGGATATAAAAGACATTTAGATACTTTTCAAAACGACCATAAAAGAAAGCTTTCTATTGCGTTTTATTTAAACCCTGAGGACTGGGCAGAGACAGACGGAGGTGCACTGGCTCTTTATCTAGAGGGTACTCAAAGAGTGGAGAAGACTGTTCTAGTCCCGCCTTTAGCAGGTAGGATGGTTATTTTTGAAAGTCAAAAAATCCCTCATGAAGTATTAAAAGCACACAGAGATAGGCTCAGTATTACCGGCTGGCTTAAAACGAGTTAATTATTTTCGTTTGAACTTTTTGTTGTTTCTGAATTTATTAAAAAAGTATATTACCCCTACAACTAAAGCGAGTGCCGCGAATAGAAAATTTTGATCCATGAGCTTATTTTATAAATGATTTAAATGCCGTCTGAGCTTGTTCTGTTAAAGCCAGTGCTGCAGTTTCTGCTGCATTGGCATCTAATAGAGCACCCCAATGATCGGTGCCTTGCCAAGCCGTTTTTTTTATTTGACACAGGGCTTTTTCACTGTATTGCGCCAGGGCTAAAACCCATGTATTTGTCTCTGTAGTTAAACCTTCTTGAGTTTTAGTAAGTTGGTTAAACAAACCGCTTTCTACTCCCCATTGCGCCCGCTTCCATTGGGTTGGTTCAAGGCTTAATTGAGTGAAATTACTCACCCCAATTTTTCGAATGACCGCTGGTGCAATCACCAAAGGTCCAATCCCTATAAATAATTCCGAAAGTCTTATTTCGCTATTGGGACCAGCAATTACGTAGTCACTCGCAGCAATAATTCCAACACCGCCTCCCACGGCTTTTCCTTGAACTTTGGTTACAATTATTTTAGGAGACGCTTTCATTTCGAGTATTAAACGACCAAATCCTTTGAAAAATTCCGTAGCAGTTTTCAGGTCTTTTAAATCAGATAAATGGGTAATAGATGCGCCTGCACAGAAAGCTTTTTCTCCTCCAGACTGCAGTAATATTATTTTAACCGCGGAATGTCCAGCAAGATTTTTTATGCTATTTGCCATTTCTGCTAACATTTCCGGATCGCAGGAATTACTCGCAGGATGCTGAAAAGTTATGGTGGCAATGGAATTATCTATTTGAGTGTGAACAGTCCCTTTCATAATTAATTTAAATGTAAGCGTTTTGTTTTAGGGGTAAAAATTTTCTTCTGAATTTCCAGATTAAGGCAACACCCCTAGCCACCATCCAACAACCAAATGCCACCCAGATTCCCTTTAGCCCCCAATTCATTTTATTGCTCCAGAATACCAAAGGTACAAAGACGCCAAAAGAAGTGATTAAGAGTACATTTCTCAAGAACTTCATCTCTCCCAAGCCTTTAAACATTCCGTCTAAAACAAATGCAACACCATTGGTTGGCAAGCAAATTAACAAAATGAAAAACACCTCTTCAAAAGCCAATAAAGTCGCTTTGTTTTCGGAAAATAGACCCCCTATATTATTGTAAAATAGGGTTCCAAACAACAATAAAATACTCCCCATCACAAAACCAAAAAAGGCTACTTTTTTTGCCAATTCCCAGAGTAGGGTATAATTTTTAGCGCCTAATAATTTGCCGCCAATACTATTTCCTGCGGTGCCATATCCCTCTATAAAGAAGGCAGAAAACAACCATAGATTGAGTAATATGGTGTGGGCGCCAATAAATGTGGTGCCCATAGCCGTAGCTTCTCTAACGGACAAAATAAGTGCAGTGTTTAATGCCAAAGAGCGCACAAAGAGATTGGCACTCATGCCAATAATATTTTTTAATTCCGGATGAATAGGCCCTTTGACAATGAGCGGGAAATCTGTTTTTACGAAAAGTAAGCTCAATGCAAATACAGCCATTACTATTTGCGAAATTAGACTGGCCCAAGCAGCCCCTTCTAAAAACATAGGTTCTATAAATCCCTCTATGCCGTAAACTAAAATAAAGTCTAACCCTACATTTAGAAAAGCACCTGTTAGTGCTACTGCCATAGGCCATAAAGTGTTTTGCAGCCCCCGAAAGACTCCAAAAACACCAAATGTGAAAAGAGTTAATGGATATCCCCAGATTCTAATACTAAAGTATTGCTCACACATTTCAAGCAAAGCGCCGGAAGCATTCATTAGTGTAAATATCTCCGTTTTAAAAACCATACTAATAATAAGCACTAAAAGACTGATGGAAACATTCACATACATGGCCTGCATGGGCAAGGCCTTAATCCCGTCTAAATTGTTTTTTCCCAGGTATTGTGAGACCAATGCGGAAATAGCGCTTTGGGTTTGCCCTAGAACCCAAACGAGCATAGAGAGAAAGGAACCTACTATTCCCGCAGCCGCCAATGCTTGAGCACCTTGAACAGGTATATTTCCCACAATAGCGGTATCTGTTAAAGATAAAAAGGGCTCTGCTACACCTGCAATAGTTGCGGGAATGGCCAAACGATGAATTCTTTTGAGGGGATTTTCTGTATTATGTCTCACTTTGTATATCATGAAATGGGTAGTTCAAAACAATGAAAAGGGGCTTTGCTCTTAATAGGGAAATAAATATCACCTAGCCTTGAATAGCCTCTCTTGGTGTAGAAAGCCACATTTTTCTCATTTAAACTAAAAGTATCTAGGCGCACTGATAGAAAGCCTTCTTTTCTCGCTTTATTTTCTGCAAAACCCATGAGTGCTTTGGCGTATCCTTTGCCTTGGGCAATTGGGTGCACACAAAGCCTATGGATATACATATTTTTCCCTGTAGGGCACTTCCATTCAATAGTTTCGTAAAAAGGGTCTTTAAAATCACTTATTACAACAGCTCCCAACACCTTTTCCTCTTGTTCAAAAACATATAATTCTTCGCGATCTAGGTCTTTTTGAAATGCTTCTACACTAGGGTATTGTTCGTTCCATTGAAATATACCATTTGCGATCATATGTCTCGCACACGATTGGGTGATTTCTAATATGAACGGCAGGTCTTTTGCTTTTGCGGGTCTAATCATATATATTTTTCTGTTAGCTCATATTAGTACTGGCGTATTATTAATCACAAATTTATAGTATATTCATGGTTGTTTAATATCTAATTCTAAATATACCTAACATCTCGTTATGAATCATATTCTCGTTCCCATAGGAAGCAGTCCAGACATTCACGAAACCCTCCAATATGCGGTAGATTTTGCAGCGCCTTTACAATCCAAAATATTTGTAATGGAGGTGTTCAATGCGCCTTCAGCCCCGGGATCATTAGTCAATATTTCTGAAAAAGTAGCCCAGCAAAACAAAGCACATTTGCTGGAAGTTATAGGCAAAGTAGACCCAAAAGGCTTAGAAATTAAAATAGTCACTTACAACGGAAGTGTGGTAGAAGGTGTTAAAGCAATTGACAAAGAGCTGGGGATAGATCTAATCATCATGGCCCCTAGACACAATGACATACAAGATATTTACTATTTGGGCCCTACCTCTGGAAGTATTATTAAACGCACTAATATTCCTACCCTGATTGTCCCTAAAAAGGCAGTATTTAAACCGTTTAAAAATGTGTTAACTGCTTTTAAATCAGGTATTCTTAAGAGAAATAGAATTTTAACGCCTCTTTTGGAGATTCAAAAAAACCACCAATCAACCGTATCTCTGCTATTGGTTAAAACCCCTGGATATACAGACGCAGATTTAAAAATAAATACCGCTCTAATGGACATGAGTAGTCAAGTAAACATCACTCAAAACGCCACAACCTATTTGGGCGTTTTAGAGCATTTTAGAGACCAAAAACCGGATCTTTTGTGTGTTTTTAGAAGAAAAAGAGGCTTTTTTAACAATTTATTGGAAAAAAGCACCATTCTAAAATCTGAATTTCACGTCTCTATTCCTGTATTGGTTTTAAGTGTGAAAAAGGATTGATTCTTTTGATTAAATTAAAGGTTTGAGAATATAAAAAAAAGTAGTTTCTTTGCCTTGCCTTGGGGGATTAGCTCAGTTGGCTAGAGCGCTTGCCTGGCAGGCAAGAGGCCAGCGGTTCGAATCCGCTATTCTCCACTAAATAAGCATCGGCTTTGGCCAAAAAAAGTAAACCTTCACAGCAATGTGAGGGTTTTTTTAAACCCTAAACTTCCTTCTCCACAAAAGGCTTCTCTATATTAAAGAGCTCTTGAACTACGCCAATAAGTACTTCTTTAAATTCGCTGAAAGCACCTTCTTCTACAGTGCTTTTGTCTGAGGGTTTAAGACTATCTTCAAAAAACATATAGCCCTCTTGAGTGTTTTTAAAACTATAGATTCCTGTTTTTACGGGTTCATTTCCGTGACTATTCCCATACAATGCCGCATAGGAAAGCAGCTGAAAAATTTTGCCTTTTTCCGGGCTGTCCTTTAAATCTTCCCAGTCCTTGAGCTTTAATTCAGTGGGTTTCACCGTACCCGTTTTAAAATCAATAATATGTGTTACCCCATTTCTTTTGTCTACACGGTCTAAACTACCTTTGAATAAAACACTTTGGGAAACTCCTGGAATTTGAAGCGTCATTTGGTATTCTTTCTCGAGACTTTCAATATAAATTTCTTCTTTTTGAGCACATATTTGGTCGTACTCCAGGAAATCTTTTAGATATTCAAGCAACACAGAAAAAGCGATGAGGTTTTTCCCTTTAAGTGATTGGGTAGGGCTGTGGTGTTTTTCAAAAAAGTGGGCCAGAATATTGGGTAGCTGGGTCTTAATTTCCTTGAAGTGGTTTTCAGTCAAGATTTGACCGACACAAGGGGTGTAAAGTGCTTCTAAGCTATCGTGAACAATTGTTCCAAAGGTATTATAAGCGATGAGTTCTTCTAGAATTTCCGGATCTTTGAGTTTTAAAATATAACGCTTATAAAAATCTATAGGGTTCCTTATATAAGCATTTAATGCCGAGGGAGAAAAACCACTTGTTGCTTTTTCCAGTAATTTTTCAATAACGCTTGGGTCTTTTTTAATCTCCATTAACGTAGGTGTAACAGCATCTAAAACTGGCATGGCCAATTGGTGCACCACCTGAACTTTGTCTATTCCTTGTGTTTTTAATTGATGTATGAACCTACTGGGTTCTCCTCCCTCCAATACATCTGTTGCCGTGTTGTAAAGTAAGTATACGTTTTTTGCCCTTTGCAATAATCTGTAAAAATGATAGGCATACACTGCATCTTTTTCTTTAAAACTAGGTAGTCCAAAGATCTTTTTTAAGGAAAGCGGTATGTATGAATTACTAGATTTTCCTCCAGGAAGAATACCCTCGTTTACATGAGCAATAACAACCGTTTCAAAATCCAGGTTTCTACTCTCCAACATACCCATAAGTTGGAGGCCCTCTAAGGCGTCTCCACTAAAAGAAAGTCTTTTTTTGGAAAGGGTTTCAAGATAAATTTTCTTTAAACCTGATAAGTTGTCAATAAAAGGAAAAGCAATTAACTGCTCCTTAAGTCCTTCAAAAATCTCCTTGAAATATAAGACTTCAGAACTTATTTGAGGTAGTTTGTTTTTTTCTGAGAATTTGAACAGCACATTAAGTAGGACTTTAAATCTAGCGACAAAAGCTACAGGGTCATGGGCTTTTTCTTTAAAAAGTAGGCTTATTTCTACCTCACTTTTTTCAAAGTGGGCCTTGATATAATCCGTATTTAAGCTTGAAATATTTTGTTTCTGGCAGTGGTGAACAAATGTTGTAACAGCATTGTATTGGTTCGCTTCTACTAAAGACTTTATATAGGGATGGGTCAAAACATCCTGAACCTGTTTAATATGCCAACTGCTAGAATGATTGTTGGTGTGTAAGTCAAAAAAGTGCGCTACCAATGCGGCCATTGAAACTCCAGACAACGGCGCCCCCATAGTAATATTGGCTTTTAGCCCACTAGGGATAGCGTGTATGGCAGGGTTTAATAGCTCCTCATCTCCTAAAACAATAGCCGTTTTTAAGACTTGTTCTTGGGGTAAATCATGTAAAATTTCTCCAATCAATTGTGCTTGGGACACACTTTTTGGGACACCATATATAGTAATTTTCTTCTCTGTTGACAGGTATTCGTGAGAGATCCCTTTGGGGGTATTTTCTTTAAAATAAGGCCATTTATCCAAGTGTTTCCTCATAAAATAACCCGCTTCATGTAGGGGGTTCTCTAAAAAGTACTGGTCTAAGTCCCAATAAATTGCCCCTCTTTTTTCGGATAAGATATATTGTATAATGTCAGACTCAGAGGTGTTTAAAGCATTAAAACCAATGAAATAAAACTTTGTGTCTGGCGCATCTTTTAAAAATTGCGCAATATTTTCTTTTGCTTTTTTATACAATAAGCCTTGGTGCCCAATATCTTGCGCCAACATTTTTTTAGTAAAACGCTCGTAGAGTTCTGGAAGAATTTCCCAAAACCTCAAATACGCTTGAACCATCTCTGTCTTGTCTTCTTCAAGGGCCCAATGAGACACCTCTTGTAGACTTTGGATGTGTGTGTATAGTTTATTAGCGGCTACTCCGTAACGGTCTATTTCATTAAAATCTTGAAGTATGGTAGTACCCCAACCTATAAAACTTGAAAAAGATTCCTTTTCTTTTATATCGGTCTCTAAATAACTTTCATAGAGTAGGCAAAGGGCGGTTTCAGTACTTGCCGGTTCAATAAACGCAAGCTTACCAATAAAGGCCTCTATGCTCAGAAATTTGGGGGCAAAAATAGTTTTTGAATTGTTTTTTTTGAGGTAGTTTGCCGCAAATACCCCTGCTCTTTTACTAGGAAACACCCATGTAGTATTGGAAAAATCAGGGTTTTCTTGAATTATTTTATCTGTGATTTGTGCTAGAAAAGGGATCATTGAACCGAGGGCTTAGCTTACTTAAAAATATAAAAAGCGCCGTTAAAACGGCGCTCTTTCAAAACTTTATTTATCAATGGATTAGTCTACCACAACTTCTACCCTTCTGTTGAGCTTCCTTCCAGCCCTATTAGCGTTAGTGGCTATTGGTTTTGTTTCTCCGTAGCCCAACATTTGAAAACGATTAGCGGCAATGCCTTTGTTAACCATATAATCTACAATTGACTGAGCCCTTTCCTCTGAAAGCTTTTGATTAAAAGCTTTAGTTCCTCTGCTGTCTGCATGGCCGGAAACGGTAAATGTTGCTTCAGGATATTCTTGGACTATTTCTAAAATATGATTTAGAGCAGGATAAGATTCTTCTAAAATCTCTGCTTTTTCCAAGACAAACAAAATGGTCTTTGAATAGTCGTCTAATTGTTTCTGCACCGCTGGGCACCCATTGTTTTCAGGAACCCCTGCTACTTCTGGACATTGGTCCTGGATGTCTTTTATACCGTCTCCATCGGTGTCAGGACAACCATTAAAAGCCAATATTCCCGGGCTATTTGGACACTGGTCTTTGGGATCTATCACCCCATCTCCGTCACTATCTGCACAGCCATTAAACTCCGGCAGTCCGGGCGTATTTGGACATTGGTCTTTGGAATCGATAATACCGTCTCCATCGCTATCTGGGCAGCCATTGAACTGAGCCAAGCCTGCAACATCAGGACATTCGTCTTGCTTGTCATAAACACCGTCCTTATCTCTGTCAGAACCACCTCCTTTTATGGAAACACCAAAACTGTGTTGAATATGGGCCACTCCTGAAATATTTTTTGTGTGTTTGTACACACTCTCATAGCTCAATCCAATAAAGTCATTGAACCAGTAATTTAATCCAAGTCCAACATTAGCCGTTGCAGAAGAATTTTCTTCCATCCAATAATGACCAAGACCTGCAGATACAAAAGGGTCTATTTTAGTGTTTTCTAGAAAGGCATATTGCACGTTGGCATCTAAGGCATAATACATTTTGTTGGCTGGGGTATTTCCTAAGGTGGTTATTTTATTTAAAGAGCCCCTAAGTCCAACGGAAAATCCGTTGTCCAAGTACATGGATCCAGATACAAAGTTAGCTGCAGTCATAAAATTCCAATGGTCTTTCACATTGAAAAATTCCTCGAACAGCTTTCCTGTTTCAAATGGATTTACCGCGTTGGTTGGAAATGCATCTATAGCATTGGTCCCCACGGTAATTTTAAAAGGATTGTTTTGGTCTTGGGCTTGAAGACTTAAAGAAAATAGTCCCAAACAGCCCATTACGAGATAGATGAAATTTTTGCACATAAGGTTATTTTTTAGATTCATATGCTAAGATATAAAACACAGTTAAACAGACACAATAGCTGCAGTTTAACCGCTATAGATGACCTTTAAACGACCCCTAGCTGTTTGCCTACCTTCTCAAATGCTCTAAGAGCCTGGTCTAGGTCTGATTGAGTGAGCGCTGCAGAGAGTTGCACCCTAATTCTTGCTTTTCCTTTGGGAACCACAGGATAAAAGAATCCAATCACATAAACCCCTTCTTTTAAAAGTTCCGAGGCCATTTTCTGAGCCAATGGAGCGTCGTAAAGCATAATAGGAACAATAGCGGAGTCTCCATCTACTATGTCAAAACCAAGGGCTTTAATTCCTTTTTTAAAATAATGGGTATTGGCCTCTAGTTGGTCTCTGAAAGAAGTGTCTTTTTCAATAATCTCAAACACTTTAATAGACGCCCCAACAATAGACGGGGCCAAAGAGTTTGAAAACAAATAAGGCCTTGATCTTTGGCGGAGCATTTCTATGATTTCTTTTTTACCAGTGGTGTATCCGCCCATGGCGCCACCAAGGGCCTTTCCAAGGGTTCCAGTAATAATATCTACCCTTCCCATCACGCCTTTTGCTTCGAGAGACCCCCTTCCGCTAGCCCCTAAAAATCCAGCAGCATGACACTCATCTACCATAACCAGTGCATTGTACTGGTCTGCTAAATCACAAATTTGGTCCAATGGCGCGACCAAGCCGTCCATGGAAAACACCCCGTCTGTGACGATAATTTTAAACCTAGCACCATCTTCTTGGGCTTGCTTTAATTGGGCTTCTAAGTCTGCCATATCACTGTTGGCATAGCGGTATCTTTTGGCCTTACAGAGCCTTACTCCGTCAATGATTGAGGCGTGGTTTAAAGCATCTGAAATAATCGCATCTTCTGGGCCAAATAACGGCTCAAATAGGCCGCCGTTTGCATCAAAAGCCGCAGCGTATAAAATGGTGTCTTCCGTTTGGTAAAAGGAAGCTATCTTTTGTTCTAATGTTTTGTGAATATCTTGGGTGCCGCAGATAAATCTTACAGAAGACATTCCAAATCCATGAGTATCTAAGGTGTCTTTGGCGGCTTTAATTACCTCAGGGTGTGCAGAAAGCCCTAAGTAGTTGTTAGAACAAAGATTAATGACCTGCGCCCCATTGGTGAGCGCAACATCTGCCCCTTGGGGTCCGCTTATGATACGTTCACTTTTAAATAAACCGTCTTTTTTTATTTGTTCTAGCTCTTCTGCAAGGAATGATCCAATCTCTTTATACATGACTGCTGTTTTAATTTTATACAAATATAGGCAGCACATTTGCACCGTCTACGTAGACTAATATTTTATTTTCTACCTGGTACCCCATCTCTTCTAAAAGCGCGCCGTAGCTTTTTATTTGAACCTGGTCTTCTTCTTTCTCAGCACCTGTTTTATAGTCAATAACGGTCACCTTATTTTCATTAAAGACCAATCGATCTGGTCTTACCACTGAACCATTTTGGGTAAAAATATCTTTTTCATTATAGGCCCTAAGTCCTTTTTGGTAATATTTCTCCAATCGCTCATGAGTTATGATTCCCAGGGCTTGGATTTTAAGCATTTCAAGGTCTGAGGAGGGGTAAGCCTTTATAGTTTTTTCAAGTGATTTCTCTAAAGGGTGAATATCCAGTTGCTCTAATAAATAATGCAGTTGTTGGCCTATTTTTTTGGCTTTTAATAGGTTTTCTGAGATCAAAGTATCCTGGTGCAGGAGTAAGGCATAGCGTTGCTGGGTGTTTTCATTGGATTGAAAGACTATGTCCTTAGGCTCGTGTTCATGGCCGGCGTTTGTTTCTTCTAGCATTTTAAAGTCGCCAAAAGTGTAGCGCTGTTTTTGTGCAGACCATTCCCCCTGACCCATGAGATAATCTATGAGCAGTCCAGCGTATTGTTTTGTATTCACTTTTCCATCTTTATTAATAGCCATATTACCCATCACAAAAAGTGCCTGAGAAGCCCTTGTTAGGGCTACGTACAATATATTGATTGCGTCTAGCACCAAGCGTTCATCTTCTTCTTGAATGAATTGTTTTGCCACCGCATTGTATTGTGCCACTTGATCATTTTTAGCCAGAAGTAGGTATTCAAATCCATTAAATTCTTCCTTTGGGACAGGCAGCCAAAAAGTAGGATTGCGCGACTCTTTTAAAGGTGTTTCTGCAAATGGAAAAATGACCACTGGGAATTCGAGTCCTTTGGCCTTATGAACGGTGAGTATTTGAATGGCATTTAAGCCATCTGGGGCTGAAATACTCCACTGCGATTTTTTCTGCTCCCAATATTGAAGGAAAACCTTTGAACCCTCTCCTTCTTTTAGGCCTATTTCAGACACAATGTCTAAAAAGAATTGCAGGTAAGCGTCTTTTCCATTGGCCAATGAAAAAGCGCCCATGGCCATAAGGCAGAAATCATACAAAGACGCAGTAGTTAAGGTTTTGGGATTAAACCCAAATTCCGATTTAAAAAAGCCCAAGGCATCTTCTAAAGAGGTCTTTATATACTGATGTGCAGAAATTTTATTTTGTGCCTGAGCCAGATATGCCAGTAATGGATAGGCTTGAAAAGGAGTGGTTTCTTCGTAAACAAAGCGAATTAACTGAACTAGAAAACGCACTTTAGGGTGATTGTCTAAAAGCAAGGACTCAGAAGAAATCACAGGGATTTGTTTTTCTATCAAGTACTGAGCCAATAGTACCCCGTGTTTTTTCTTGCGGGTTAAAAGACAAATATCCCCATAAGAAAAACCTTTTTCTACCGAATCATTTATGGCTTCTAACACCTTTTGGCAATACTGTGCTTCCTTGTCAGGGTTGTCTTCAATAAATTCTAGAGATACAAAGCCACCACTTTCTTTACGGGGCTTTTGGTGGCTGCTATCTCGGTATAAGGCTGCAAAATTTTCTCTTTCTAAATAGCTTGCGGTATAGTTAAAGAAGCGGTTGTTGAATGCCACTATTTCAAAGTGACTCCTAAAATTATTCGGGAGATGAATTACCTTTGGGCTGGCAGCAGGGAAGGCTTTGTTTTCATAGAGATCAATAAATTGTTCTGCGTTACCGCCACGCCATCTATAAATAGATTGCTTGGCGTCTCCAACCAAAAGCAGGGAGCCTCTTTGCCCTTTTTCATCTTCAGATACCACGGCATTTTCCAGTAGTGGTTTTAGGTTGTCCCATTGTAGTGTGGAGGTGTCTTGAAATTCATCTATAAAAAAATGACTGTATTGTTCTCCCATTCTCTCGTATATAAAAGGGACAGATTGGTTTTTTATAGCGCCTTGAATTTTTTTATTGAATTCAGATATGGGCAGTATTTCTTGGGCTTCACAATAGCTTTTTACTTGGTATTGCAAGGCATTTATAAGTCTTAGGGACAGTAAGTGTTTGTGGGCATTTAGGTAAAAATATTGAAGGGTTATGGCAGACAAAATAACCTTCATAAAACCATGTAATTGCGGCTGAATATTCAGAATAGTCTCTTGGGCTTCTACAGGAGTTTTATCGGTGAATAATTTGGTGTCTTCAAATTCTTGAATCCATTTGGCAGAAGTGTCTGGAAGCCCACCATCAACAATTTTATCTATGAATTTCGGCAGGGACTGTCTGCTAAAATCCGTAGGGATTAAGCCACTTTCAGACAGCAAGGTCTTCATGCTTTTTGCCGCATCTCTGTATAGAGTTTCGCTTTGAGAAGCCTTAGATTTGAGTGTTTTTTTTAGGTTTTCAAAATCTGATAATTTCTTAGTTGACAGGTGTTCTAAGGCTTGAATATGCTGGTCTGAAAAAAGTAGTTTTCCTATATTTTTGAGATCAAAACTCAAGTCCCAACTCTTGTCTTCTGCAATTTTTTCCAGGGCAAATGCTACTAATATATCCGTCAATGCGGTGTCGTTTCCCGCCCGATCAATCAGGGCGTTTACGCCCTCTGAGAGTACCAGATCCGTATCTAATTGCACCTCAAAATTTTGTGGAAGTTTAAGGTCTTTGGCAAAAGTTCTAATCAGGCGATGGTTGAATTTATCTATAGTAGACACCTCAAAAAAAGCGTAATTGTGCAGCAGTCGCATCAGGACTTTTTTGGATTTTTTTTGAAGTGCTTCTCCTGAATATTCCAGTTCTTTAGCCACCTCTGAAAAAAGAGCACTGCTTTTTTTGGGGCAGGGTAGGGAAGAAAAATCTGCTAAAGCCGTTAGAATTCTTTCTTTCATTTCGTTTACCGCTTTATTGGTAAACGTCAGGGCAAGAATATGGCCAAAATTGGTTGGATTCTCAGGGGCCAAAACAAGCTTTAAATACACTTTTGTAAGCGTGTATGTTTTTCCAGACCCTGCAGATGCGTTATAAATCAGAAAGTTGTCTTTCACCCTCTTTTTTTATGCAAAATACACATATTTGCGCCTTCTTTTTCATTTTTATGGCCTTTTCCAAAGACTTATTGTAAATTTGATACGCAATAAACCCTAAAAAAAATATTATGGCTTTTGAATTACCTCAATTAGATTATGCTCACGACGCATTAGAACCACATGTAGATGCTCGTACTATGGAAATTCACCATGGTAAGCACCACCAAGGATACACAAATAATTTAAACGCTGCTATTGCCGGTACAGCTATGGATAGTGCTTCTATTGAAGCGATACTTGCAGATTTAGACCTCAATAACGGGGCGCTAAGAAATAATGGAGGTGGTTTTTACAACCACAACCTTTTTTGGAAGTCTATGTCACCTAATGGAGGAGATACTCCAAGTGGAGATTTAGCTGCTGCAATTGACGCTTCTTTTGGCTCTTTTGACGCCTTTAAAGAAACATTCTCTAAAGCGGCAGCAACCAGATTTGGTTCTGGTTGGGCTTGGCTTTGTGTTCACAAAGGCGGAAAATTAGAAGTATGCTCCACCCCAAACCAAGACAACCCACTTATGCCAGGCATTGGATGTGGTGGTTTCCCTATCTTAGGTTTAGACGTTTGGGAGCATGCCTATTACCTCAATTATCAAAACAGAAGACCTGATTATGTCAATGCATTTTTCAATGTAATTAACTGGTCTAATGCTGCTGCTTTGTTCGAAGCGAACAAATAATTCACTAGCAGTTCTCTTTGGACTGCAATAGGCATTTATATAACAAAGGGCGCGGTTCTATAGAACCGCGCCCTTTGTTATATAAGAAAAGGCAGTGCAAGCACTACCTTTTCTCTCCCAAATCTTACCATAAACTTAACCTACTTATGCTATGGTATGGTACAAAAGTACATGAATTATTTTGATGGAATCTATAAGAAAACCTTAAATATTTTAAGGTGCTTATAACAATTTTTAAAGAAAACTCATTTTTATTTGTGTTTTAAAACTGTTTTTTAAAGAATTCTCAAGTATAGCTTATCGGGTATTGTATGTTATAGTAGAGATTCTTGTATTCAAAAAAAGATCTTACGAAATGTTTTTTTTAAGAAAGCAGCTTGGGTGAAAAATAGTCTAATTAGTGCATAAAAAAGGCGGACAATTGTCCGCCTTTTTCCCCAAATCTTACCAAGAACGTAACCTAATTGTGTTTATGGTTCCATAAATGTAGGAGGTATTAATACATAAAAAAAATAAAATCGATGATCTACATGTTTTATCGATTAACGACACTTTTTTTTAACATTTGCTTAAGTTTTGGCCCTTATTTGCGTCTTTTGAAGGGCTTGTAGCAAAAAATTTTTAATAGGCTCTCTCGTTTTTGCCTTCAAAAAAGTTTACAAAAGCTCTATTGACTACCCTATTTCCTCCAGGGGTTGGGTAGTCTCCTGTGAAATACCAGTCTCCTAAGTTTTCAGGACAGGCCAAATGAAGGTTTTCTATAGATTGGTATACAATCTCTACCACCGCTTTAATTTCTGGGCCTGTGAGTAATTGACCAATCTTGTAAGAGATTTCATCTACAGTGAAAGGCGCATAAAATTCAGTGACATAGTTTACGACATCAGCGTCTTTAGACGCCAACTGAGCCACACACTTCTTGTAAATATTTTCTACCACATCCATGGTGTTGCGCTCTTTGTGAAGCGCAAGGGCTGCCCTAAAGGCTATAAAGTCTTCCAATTTTGCCATGTCTATTCCGTAGCAATCTGGATAGCGTATTTGTGGTGCAGAAGAGACCACGACTATTTTCTTAGGCCCTAAACGGTCTAGTATTTTTAAAATACTTTTCTCCAAGGTGGTACCTCTTACAATGGAGTCGTCTATGATCACTAAGTTGTCTGTTTGTTTTACTGAGCCATAAGTGACGTCGTACACATGGGCCACCAGGTCATCCCTGCCGGAGTCTTGTGTAATAAAGGTTCTGAGTTTGGCATCTTTAATAGCCACTTTTTCAATACGCGGTCTTACTTCTAAGATTTCGTGAAGTTCTGCTGAGGTTATATCTCTCCCAATGGCTAGTATTTGGGCTTCTTTCTCTCTATTCATATGGTTTTGTGCCTCGCGCACCATACCGAAGAATGAGGTTTCTGCTGTATTGGGTATATAGGAGAATACGGTGTTTCTAATATCTCCTTTTATACTGTCTAAAATTTGTGGGAAAAGGTATTTTCCAAGGGCTTTACGCTCTTGGTAAATTTCTTTGTCACTCCCTCTTGAGAAATAAATGCGCTCAAAGGAACAAGCTTTGCGTTCTAGTGGCGCTAAGATTTGCTTAATATTCATCTCACCATTCTTTTTAACGAGAATGGCACTTCCTGGATCTAGTTCTTTTACTGCTTCAAAGGGTACATTGAATACCGTTTGAATAGCAGGACGTTCTGAGGCTACCACGACTACTTCCTCATCTGCGTAGTAATATGCAGGTCTAATTCCAGCAGGGTCTCTGAGTACAAAAGCGTCTCCATGGCCTATTAATCCAGCCATAGCGTAACCTCCGTCAAAGTTTTTAGAGGCTTTTTTGAGTATTTTACCCACATTGAGGCGCTCGGCAATAATTGCTGAGGCTTCCATCTTGGTGTAGCCTTCTTTTTTTATTTGCTTGTATAATTTGGCTACGGCGTCGTCCAGGAAATGACCAATTTTTTCCATGACCGTGACCGTATCTGCGTCTTCTTTTGGGTGTTGCCCTAGGGTCACTAAATTTTCAAATAGCTCCTTGGCATTGGTCATATTAAAATTACCTGCCACAATGAGGTTTCTGTGCATCCAGTTGTTTTGCCTCAAGAAAGGGTGCACACTTTCAATAGAATTTTTTCCAAAAGTACCGTATCTCACATGGCCTAAAAGAAGCTCCCCTATATAAGGAACGTGTTGTTTTTGTAAGGCTACACTGTCTTGGTATGCTGGATTGGCTTGAAGCTCTTTACTAATGCGCTGGTTAATCTGAGCAAAGATATCTTGTATGGGCTGCTGCTCGGCAGAACGCACCCTACTCATATATCTTGAGCCAGCCGGCATGTCTAATTTAATACTCGCAAAACCAGCACCATCTTGGCCCCTATTGTGCTGCTTCTCCATCATGAGGTACATTTTGTTTACCCCATAAAAGGCGGTGCCATACTTTTCTTTATAATACTCGAGAGGCTTTAAAAGCCTAATTAATGAAATTCCACACTCGTGTTTAATGGCGTCGCTCATAATAGATGCATCTGGGCCTTTTCAGGCGTTGTTGTGTTAGTACGAATTAAGCAAGGTCTATATTAAACTGGGTTAAAGCAATAAATTGTTTTAACCTGTCTTTAAGGACTTGTTGGTCTAAATCTATCAATCTTTCTGTTCCGAATTTCTCTACACAGAAAGAGGCAATATTTGATCCGTGAATCACGGCATTTTTCATGTTTTCAAAAGAGATGTTTTCACTCTGTGCCAAATAGCCTACAAAACCACCTGCAAAGGAATCTCCTGCTCCAGTAGGGTCAAAGACTTCTTCCAAAGGGAGGGCTGGGGCAAAGAACACTTGTTTGTCATGGAAAAGTAAGGCGCCGTGTTCTCCTTTTTTAATCACGACATAAGCAGGACCCATCTCGTGAATTTTAGCCGCTGCTTTAACTAGCGAATACTCCCCACTAAGCTGTCTGGCCTCTTCGTCATTGATAGTGATCACGTCTACCTTCTTAATCACATCCATGAGCAGGTCTAAGGTATGGTCCATCCAGAAATTCATGGTGTCTAGCACGATGAGTTTTGGCTTTTTGGTCATTTGTTCTATAACACTGAGCTGCACGCCTGGGTGTAAATTACCAAGCATGACAATATCTGCATCTTGATAGTCCTGGGGAACCACAGGCTTAAAATCTGCCAATACATTTAATTCAGTGGCTAAAGTATCTCTTACATTAAGGTCGTTGTGGTATTTGCCACTCCAAAAGAATGTTTTTCCGTTGGGCACTATTTCAAGTCCTGAAATATTGACATCTCGGTCTCTAAAAAGCTGCAAATGAGCATCTGGAAAATCTGATCCCACTACAGAGACTACTGCGGTGTCTATTGCAGCAACATTTTTTGCTGCTAGGGCTATGTAGGTAGCGGCACCCCCTAAAATCTTATCTGTTTTCCCAAAAGGGGTTTCAATGGCGTCAAAAGCGACGGTTCCTACAACTAATAATTTACCCATTATTTAAAATTTTAGTGCAAATATAAGGAACCTAGATCTAGTGGTCTATGCGGTTTTTGGTTTTTTAATTCATTTTAAGTGGTTTTCACAAAACCGCTGTCTATATACAAGTCTTTTCCTTTAGAAGCGGCTACTGCCAATACGTCACAACGCTCGTTTTGAGGGTGGTTGTTATGTCCTTTTATCCATTGAAAACGCACCTCATGCTTGGGATATTCTTTTAAAAAAGCCTTCCACAAGTCTATATTTTTTTTGTCTTTAAAGTTGGTTTTTATCCATCGTTGCAACCATTTTTTCTCCACAGCGTCTACTACGTATTTAGAATCTGTAAACACCAGCACTTTTAGGGGAGCTTTTTTGAGTTTTCTAAGGGCCTCTATTACGGCCAAAAGTTCCATTCTATTATTAGTAGTGTGCGTAAATCCTTGCGCAAATTCTTTTTTATAAGGCGTTCCCACCCATTCCATCACAATTCCATAGCCACCTGGGCCAGGGTTTCCACTGGCTGCTCCGTCGGTATATACATGAACGTCTGCTTTATGCATGTAATAAGGTTTCTATTGTTTTGGGGAAATGCTCCGCCTCAAGGGCTTGGACTTTTGTGGCAATGTCTTCTGGTGTGTCTTGGGTATTTACAGGCGTTTTGGCCTGAAAAATAAGGGTTCCTTGATCGTAGTGTTCGTTTACATAGTGAATGCTAATACCCGTTTCAGTTTCTCCGGCGTCTTTTACCGCCCTGTGTACATGCATGCCATACATGCCTTTTCCGCCAAATTTAGGCAGTAAGGCGGGGTGAATGTTCACTATTTTGTTCGGATATGCTTTGACCAGCCCGTGGGGTATTTTTAAGAGAAAACCGGCCAAGACAATGAGGTCAATAGAAAAGCCTTTCAAGGTATTTAATAAAGTATTTTCACTTGAGAAGCCCGCTTTTGAGAGGTACACTAGAGGAATACCTAAGTTTTTGCACCTTTCAATCACGCCTGCTTTAGGATTGTTGGTGATCACTAAAGAAATGTGCACCTCAGGGTTTTTGGCAAAATAATTCGCAATATTTTGAACGTTTGAACCGGATCCTGAGGCCAATAATGCTATGTTTTTCATTTTATGGTAGCGTTTTCTCCTTTGAAAAGGGCTTGAAATAGGGGTAGTTGTTGATTAAAGATTAAAAATACGACACATTTTGGACACAAATCGCGTTATTAATCCAAAGTTTTTTATTTTTGCAAACATATAAAATTTAAAAACCAAATTATTATGTCAGACATTGCATCAAGAGTAAAGGCCATTATCGTAGATAAGTTAGGCGTTGACGAAAACGAAGTTGTAACTGAAGCAAGTTTCACCAA
>JAQWTF010000042.1:0-28769 GCA_029242825.1 Flavobacteriaceae bacterium
AGTGACCGGTTTTGTGGCAACAGACAAGGCTTATGACGCCACCAGGACTGCCACGGTAACTTTTTCGAGTCTTACTTATGATGGTTTGGTGTTTGGGGATACAGTCAGTGCGGCATCGGCCGGAGGCCTTTTTGACACCAAGTCAGTAGGGGTGAATAAAAGTGTTGCGCTAACAGTCACTTACACAGGTGTTGACAAGGACAATTATAACATTCAAACACAGCCTAGCACTACAGCGAGTATTACCGGAAAAGTGGCGTATTTAACGGGTAGTTCAGGAGTGAATAAGGTGTATGATGACAACATCAGCCTGCCTTCTGGGGTATCTGGCTACGGGCTACTGACAGGGGTAGTTGCAGGAGACAATGTCACCGTGAATGGAATTGCAGCCTATGATTCAAAGAATGCAGGTAGTAGAACGATTGTTCAGGGCGGTGTTACTTTAATTGGTACAGATGCTGCTAATTACAGTTTAAATTGGACCAATGGAAGTGGCACGATTAGTACTAGGACCCTCACCGTTACGGCTCGGGACGATGCTAAATTTGTGACCCAAACAGATGTTGTGGGTTACAATGGCGCTACTGTAGTTGGATTTATTAGTGACGACACCATTGCAGCAGACCTCACCGGAACATTGGGTATTTCTAGAACAAATGCAGGAACAGAAACGGCTGGGACCTATACCAATGTGCTGAGTCTGTCGGGGTATTCCGCTATAAATTACAGCATTACTTATGTGCCAGGCACCTACACCATTGTAGCGGCAGACGCCCTTTTGGTCACTGTTTCCAATACGACTATGGTGTATGGAAACACGCCAAATTTTAGTGTTTTAAGCGGAAAGTATTTTAGCAGCACTTCGAGTACGGTGGTTACTTTGGCATCGCCTAGTTTTTCTGAGGGCACCTATACTTTTAATGATGGCGTGGGAGGCACGGCGCGCTTTGGATTGAGCCTTTCTCCAGACACCAAGAGTACGGCCAATTTT
Source organism: Flavobacteriaceae bacterium (assembly GCA_029242825.1). Taxonomy (GTDB): domain Bacteria; phylum Bacteroidota; class Bacteroidia; order Flavobacteriales; family Flavobacteriaceae; genus MAG-120531. The sequence goes on from JAQWTF010000042.1 coordinate 992, forward strand.
TATAAGGTGGGTGCGTATTCAGTAGCTGCCATAGACATAGTAGAGACCTCTGTGAATTTTAGCGATCGCATTACCGTAGTGGGTGCTTTGGAAGTGACCCCCAAGTCTGTAACAGCAAGTCCTAGTTCAGTAGTTAAAAATTACGATGGAACAACAGCAATGACAGGCATGTCGCTCACTTTGAGTGGCATATTAAGTGGGGATCTTGTGAGTACTTTAGGCAGTGGCTATTTTACTGACGCCCAAGCAGGCAGTGTTAAAACATATTACCTAAGCGGGCTTTCCCTCAGTGGCACAGATGCCTCCAATTATGTATTGACCAATGCAGGTACCTACAGCGACACCTCAGGGATTATTAATAAAATTCCCTTGCAAATTAAAGCCAATAACGCTACAAAAGTATATGATGCAAACCCGTATAGTGGAGGGAATGGCGTGACCTATACTGGATTTATCTCTGGAGAAAGCAGTGACCAACTTTCAGGGACCCTTACTTATTTAGGCAGCAGTCAGGGGGCTACTGCAGTGGGGACTTATGTGATTCAGCCTGGAGGGTTTACCGCCAATAATTACACGCTTAGTTACGTCAATGGCAGCTTAGTCATTGAAGCAGGAGACACAGATGGCGATGGTATTTTAGATGTGAATGACAACTGTCCTACGGTGGTTAATGTGGACCAGGCAGATCTAGACGCAGATGGACTTGGAGATGTTTGTGATGCAGATAAGGATGGAGATGGTTTTAGCAATACTGATGAAATAGCCTGTGGTACAGACCCCATGGACGCACTGAGTTTTCCTTCGGACATAGATGCAGACGGTATTCCAGATTGTGTAGATCCAGACCGCGACGGTGACGGTATTTTGGATGTGAATGATAATTGTGTGACTACCCCCAATACAGACCAGGCAGATTATGACTCAGATGGTCTTGGAGATGTTTGCGACAGTGATATAGACGGAGATGGATTTTCTAATGAAACGGAGGTTTCCTGTGGTACCAACCCTTTAGATTTTAATGACTTTCCAATAGACACAGATGGAGACGGCTTGGCAAATTGCGAAGATCTGGACGACGACAACGACGGCCAGTCAGATGAAGATGAAACGGCTTGTGGTTCAGATACTTTAGACGCGAGTAGTCTTGCGCCAGATTACGACTCTGACGGGATTCCAGATTGTGTAGATCCAGACAGTGATAATGACGGCTGTTTAAACGAAGCAGACGCTTTTCCATTAGATGAAACGGAGTGTGTAGATACAGACGGAGACGGTAGCGGGAACAATGCGGACCCAGACGACGACAACGACGGTCAGACAGATGTGACAGAGAATCAATGTGGTTCAGATTCATTAGACGCTTTAGATAGATCTATAGACACAGACTCAGACGGCATTCCAGATTGTCTAGATCCAGACGACGACAACGACGGCCAATCAGACCTCCATGAAGAGGCCTGTGGTTCAGACCCAATAGATGCCGCTAGTTTGTCTTCAGATTTTGATTCAGATGGCATTCCAGATTGTCTAGACCCAGACGACGACAACGACGGTTGTTTAGACCTATCAGATGCCTTTCCGTTAGACGCTTCAGAATGCTTGGATACGGATCAAGACGGATTGGGAAACAATAAAGATACAGATGACGACAACGATGGTCAACTAGATGCCCACGAAGAAGACTGTGGGTCAGACGCGCTAGATTATAACAGCTTGTCTCTAGATTACGACGCTGACGGGATTCCAGATTGTGTAGATCCAGACATAGATGGGGACGGCTGTTTAAATTTTGAAGACGCCTTTCCTTACAACCCTTTAGAATGTGCAGATTCAGATGGAGACGGCTTGGGAGACAACGAAGATCCAGATGACAACAACGACGGCTGCGAAGACACCGATCTCTGTATTTCAGAATTGATTACGCCCAATGAACCCGGGATAGAATCCGTCTGGCTCATTCAAAACATAACACAGTATCCCAATGCCTATGTGAGGGTTTTTGACCGCCACAAACAATTGGTTTTTGAGCAGCAGGGCTACAAAAGTGATTGGGACGGGAAGTATCAAAAAAGTAAAAAGCCTCTTCCTGCTGGACCCTACTATTATATAGTGCAATTAAATGACGGATCTGCTGCAAGAACCGGATGGTTGTATATTACCTATTGATATTTTTTCCGATATTAGGGGGTATTAAAACCCCTTCTTATGACCTTATCTCGATTGTCAAAAATTACTTTTTTATTGTTTTTAGTTTGTTTTATGGGCCTTCAGGCACAAAAAAGCGCCGATAAAAAAGCCCCTAAAACCCTATTAGAAATTACGGAAGACCTTCAAAAAGAAGCGGGTCTTATAGACAGTTACTTTGAAGTGGGGGGTAAATTATTCTTTGGAATTTCAGAAGATGTCTTGAATAAAGACCTGCTTATGGTGACCAGAATTGTGCGCATTCCCGCCAATTATTCTGCCTACAGCAATGCGGGATCCAAGACCTCAGAGCAATTGGTGCATTTTGAAAAAAGAGGGCAAAAAATTGTATTGACTCAGGTGTCTTATAACGCTTTGGCTGCAGAAAAAGATCCCATTCACCTCTCTGTGGTACAAAATAACAACCACCCCATATTGGCGGCATTTGATATAGAGGCCCAAGAAAATGGGAAATATTTAATAGAGGTTACGGATTATTTTTCGGACGACTCTCCGGGCTTTAACATTGTGGGAAGCCGTCAGAAAGAAGCCTATAAAATGGGTGGAGTAGACAAAAAACGCTCGAGTATAGACCGAGTGCGCTCCTTTCCAATCAATACTGAAGTGACCCATACCCTTACCTATAGTGCGCGTAAAGCGCCTAGGGGCAATAATACGGAGACCCTGAGTTTTGTAGTGAATCACTCCCTAATTTTATTGCCAGAAGACCCCATGCCGGTGCGTTATGAAGACCCAAGGGTGGGCTGGTTTTCCATGGATAAAATTGATTATTCTTCTGAGGCCTTAAAGGCCGATGCCTATAGCGTAGTGCGTCGTTGGAGACTTGAGCCTTCAGATGAAGCCGCCTACGCCAGAGGAGAATTGGTGACCCCCAAAAAGCAAATTGTGTACTATTTGGATCCCGCCACTCCATTAAAATGGCGTCCCTATTTTAGAAAAGGAATTGAAGACTGGAATACGGCTTTTGAAAAAGCAGGTTTTAAAAACGCCATTGTAGCCAAGGATGCGCCCACACCGGAAGAAGATCCAGACTTTAGTCCAGAAGACGCCCGTTTTTCTATGGTGCGCTATGTAGCGTCTACCACCAGAAATGCCACGGGCCCTTCGGTGTCTGATCCTAGAACAGGAGAAATTATTGAGAGTGATATTATTTGGTACCACAACCATTTACGTTCTTACAGAAACCGTTATTTATTGGAGACCGCCGCGGCCAATCCCAAAGCGAGAACTCTAGACACGCCTGAGGAGGAGATTGGAGAAATGATGCGTAGGGTAATCTCTCATGAAATTGGCCACGCCTTAGGATTGCCCCACAATATGAAAGCCTCTAGTGCCTATCCGGTAGATTCATTAAGGTCCGGCAGTTTTACCCAGAAAATGGGGATTGCCACAACTATTATGGACTACGCTCGTTATAATTACATTGCCCAGCCAGGCGATAAAAACATCCGTTTTGTACGCCAATTAGGGCCTTATGACAACTATACCATTGAATGGGGGTATCGTTATTTTCCAGGTCAAGATCCCTTGGCCGTTAAAGAAACCTTGCGCGAATGGGTAGACGCTAGAAGTACAGATCCTATGTATATGTTTGGATCTGGCGGTAGCGATCCCAATTCCCAAACAGAAAATATTGGAGACAACCCTATTAAAGCCAGCCAGTACGGTTTGTCTAACTTGAAAATAGTGGGCAAAAATTTAAAAGACTGGGCACAGTTTCCCAACAGTACCTATGATGATTTGGCAGAATTACACGGAGAATTTTTAGGGGTGTTTAGAAGGTATGTGAACCATGTAGCCAAATTGGTGGGAGGGGTATATGAAACCCGCTTGAACAACAATCAAGAAGGCATGCCCTATGTGAATGTACCATCGGGGATACAGTTAGATGCTTTGGATTTTTTAAATGCTGAGGTCTGGAAAGCACCTACTTGGCTCATTCCAAAAGACCTGGTCTCTCGTATTAGTTCAGATGGGGCCTTAGATGCCGTGTCTAATTTGCAAGAGCGCCTATTGAAAAGCATGCTAGCGCCTAAAAAATTAACCGCCATGCTCTCTGCCCATTATACCTTAGAAGGAAATGGTTTGGCATTGGCTGAACTCCTCAATAAACTGAGTACAGACATTGTTTTAGATAAAGCGCCTATATCCGTTTTGGATCGGAAATTGCAAAAGGCTTACCTCCATATTTTAGTAGACCTAAAAAACAGCGAAGACACAGATGTTGAGGTAAAAGGATTGGTGATAGCACAATTAGACGCCCTTGAAGACCGCTTTAAGAAATTCAGCAAATCTTCTAATCCCCAGCTGGCGGCCCACGGCGTATTTGGTATGGATATGATGAAATAGTACGGGTGAATGCAAGAAAAACATCTGGCCTTATTTTTGTGTTTTTAAGCTGTATTTTCACAAAATAGCCTCAGTGGAATCGTTTTTTTTGTTTTAAAATAGCGAAATTTGTAGACTGATTTAAAGCCCGTTGGGCGAGCGTCATTGTGATCATTTTATATTCCTATGGATTCAAAATTAGCGACTACATCATTGCTTAAAAAAGGATATTTAGACCTGCCAATTCCTAAGGGAATAGATTTGGTCAGTGAAATAAAGCGCCTTAAAAAAGAAAAAAATGCGGTGCTTATGGCCCATTATTACCAAGATAAATCTATCCAAGATTTGGCAGACTATCTGGGAGACAGTTTGTATTTGGCTAAGGCTGCAGAACAGATTGAAGCAGACGTGATTGTGTTTGCTGGGGTGCATTTTATGGCGGAGACCGCTAAAATTGTGAACCCATCTAAAAAAGTGTTGTTGCCAGATTTAAAGGCGGGCTGTTCTTTAGCAGATTCTTGCCCACCGGACGCTTTTACCGCTTTTAAGGCCAAATATCCCAAGGCAATTGTGGTGACCTATATTAATTGCTCTGCAGCCATAAAAGCGCTCTCAGACATTGTTTGTACCTCTTCCAATGCGGTAGCCGTGATCAATTCTATTCCTAAAGATCAGGAGATTATTTTTGCGCCAGACAAGAACTTAGGCCGTTATTTAATTAAGGAGACTGGAAGAGATATGATCTTATGGGACGGTGCCTGTGTGGTGCACGAGGCATTTTCTTTTGACAAGATTGTGGCCCTGGCCAAAGCGCATCCCAAGGCTAAATTTATAGCCCATCCAGAGAGTGAATCTCAGGTCTTAGAGATCGCTCATTATATAGGGAGTACTTCGGGACTTTTGTCTTTTGTTCAAAATGATTCTGCAGATACATACATTGTAGGGACGGAAGCAGGTATCTTGCATGAAATGCAGAAAAAAGTACCGCATAAAACCTTTATCCCTGCACCTGTAGAAGACGACACTTGTGCTTGTAGCGAGTGTGCTTTCATGAAATTAAATACCTTGGAGAAACTCTATCTGTGTTTGGAGCATGAGCAGCCAGAAATTCATTTAGCGCCTGCGCTCATGAAAGCTGCTAGAAAACCCATTGAGAGAATGTTAGCCTTGTAAATTACTTTATGCAAACAGATGTTTTAGTCATTGGTTCAGGAATTGCAGGATTGTCTTACGCATTGGAATTGGCCACGCTTAGGCCTGAAACTGCCATTACGTTATTAAGTAAAAGAGATGTTTTAGAATCCAACACCAAATACGCCCAAGGGGGTATTGCAGTGGTACAAGATTTTGTCTCAGATTCTTTTGAATCTCATATAGCAGACACCCTTAAAGCAGGAGATGGCCTATGTGATCCTGAAGTAGTTCGCTTTGTAGTAGAAGAAGGACCAAAAAGACTAGACCAACTCATTCATTGGGGGGCCCAATTTGACAGTGCCTCTAATAGGCTTCACTTAGGAAAGGAAGGGGGGCATTCTGCCCATAGAATTGTACACTATAAAGACCAATCTGGATTTGAGATACAGCAATCCCTTATTGCGGTCTTGAAAACTAAGCCCAATATTAGGCTGTTGGAAAACCATACTTTGGTAGATTTAATCACGGACCACCATCATGACCAATCACCAAAAAACGCCTGTTACGGGGCTTATGTGATTTCTTTAGAAGATTTAAAAATCCTTAAGATCAATGCACAAATCACGGTGCTGTCTACGGGTGGCGCCAGCCAGATTTACGATTTTAGCACCAATCCAGAAGGGGCTACAGGAGATGGTATTGCCGCAGCCTACAGGGCTAAGGTAACCATTAAAAACTTGCAATACGTACAATTTCACCCTACTGCACTGGCTCAAAAAGTAGGGGGCAATACCTTTTTAATTTCTGAGGCCGTAAGAGGAGCGGGTGCTTATTTAAGGAATAAAGCGGGCGAGCGCTTTATGTTTGCCCACGATGCTAGAGGAGAATTGTCCTCAAGAGATATTGTAGCTAGAGGTATTGAGAGTGAAATGCTCAAGACCGCTACAGATTTTGTGTATTTAGACGCCACGCATTTTAAAGCGGGTGTTTTTGAAAAAGAATTTCCACATATTTTTGAGAATTGTATGCATCTTGGTATAGACCCTCGTGAGACGTATATTCCGGTGCGCCCTGCAGCCCACTATTTTTGTGGAGGCGTTCATGTGAATACCCATGGAGAAACCTCTCTCTCTAGGTTATACGCCATAGGAGAGTGTAGCCACACGGGCTTACACGGGGCCAATAGGCTGGCGTCTAATTCATTATTGGAGGCATTGGTGTACGCGCATTCAGCGGCACAGTCCAGTGCATTGGTCCTAGAAAATAGTTGCATAGAAGACACTTTTTTAGACGCTATTCCCGAATGGAATTCTGCCCAACAGCTCATAGATAAAAACTCCAAAAAACTCCAAAAGTTAAAACATGCTGTGCAACAATTACTCTCTTTAAAAGCGGGGGTTTATAAAACTACTAAGGGATTGCAGGAAGCAGAAGAAGCCCTGGCTGCTTTTTATGAAACCACCAAAGAACTGTATAGGAGTAACAAACTCACGCCCCAGATTTGTGAATTGAGGAACTTGGTGAATGTAGGGTATTTAATGATCAAGCAATCCCAGGAATGCTACGAGAACAGGGGGGGATTTTTTAACCAAGATTTTGAAGTGAAGCCATGACCTATGATTATCCAGTAGATTTTAAAGATGCGCTTGAGGCGTTTATAAACCAAGCCCTTAAAGAAGATTTGGGTAGTGGAGATGTAAGTGGGTTGGCCTGTTTGGACCCTGATGCTTCTGGTAAGGCTCGTTGTATAGTAAAGCAGTCTGGAGTCTTGGCTGGAGTAGCCATGGCCGGTTTAATTTTTAAGCAATACGATCCTTCACTTGAATTTACACCATTGCTTTCAGACGGTGCTCTGGTAGAACAAGGCGCCATTGCTTTTGAGGTCTCTGGACCCCAACAGGCCATTATAGCCACAGAGCGTTTGGTGCTCAATTGTATGCAGCGCATGAGTGGTATTGCCACATTGACCCACGAGACACAATCGCTGATCAAGCACACTTCCTGTAAAATTTTAGACACTAGAAAGACCACCCCAAATTTCAGATTGGCAGAAAAGTGGGCTGTTCAAATTGGAGGTGGGACCAACCACCGCATAGGCCTTTATGACATGGTCATGCTCAAGGACAACCACATTGATTACTGTGGCGGTGTAAGTAAAGCCATAGAAACTACACAGGCCTATTTGGCGCGCGAAAAACGCGACATTCCCGTCATTGTGGAGACCAGGACCTTAGCAGAGGTGGCAGAATGTTTGGCTTTTCCAGGCTTATACCGAATTTTATTAGACAATATGCCGGTCTCCCTCATGCGGGAAGCGGTGGCCCTCGTGAATGGAAAAACACCTACAGAAGCTTCTGGAAATATCACAAAAGAGACTATAGTTGCGGTAGCAGAAACAGGAGTAGATTTTATTTCTATGGGGGCTATTACCTATAGCGCTGGGGTGTTGGACATTAGTTTAAAGGCAGTGTCCTAATTCTAAAAGTGTCGCCTGTTTTTAATTGCGCTAAGGCATTAATACTTTCTGCGGTGAGTTGTAGAATTCTGGGGTAACCTCCGGTGGTTTGCGCTTCTCTCATGAGTACCATTAAATTTCCAGCAGGGGTTATTTGTACGGTACCAGGCAGCACAGGACCCGTGAGTTGAGACTTTTCAAAAGGGCTTATAGTAGGGAGCAATTGGTAGGCCATTCGGTTGTTGAGGTTACTCACTTTAAAAGTTTGTTGGCTTATTTCACGTTGTTGTGAAACGTCTAAATTCCGGAATTCAGGTCCTTGAAAGGCGTGTATTTTTTTGGCATCTAAAGGTGTATTACTCTTTTTTTCTAGAATAATTGCCTGGTCTTTTTCTCCAGTAGCATGCAGAAGCTTCATGCCTTTTTCTAGTTTAATCATCGGACTTAAATGGGCTTGCATGGACCTACTCCCTAGCAGTATATCACTTAAAAACCCCCCTTTAATGGCCATATAAAGCCTCACTCCTTTTTCTAGGGTGCCAAAACGGAGTTCTTGGCCAGCTTTTATCCAGAGAGGGGTGTTCATAGTTACTTTATTTTGATCTAAGTATATAGGAAAAATAGCCCCACTAAAAGCCACCCAAGCATTTTCTGTAAAGGCCAATACCGGCCCTGTCATGGTAATTTCAAGCACTGCTGCTTCTGGAGCATTCTCTAAAAGGGCATTGGCATTGAGAGCACTTTCACGATCCATAGCGCCTCCCATTGGCACCCCAATGGGTTGCAATGGGCTCCTGCCTAGATCTTGAACACTACTGTACAATCCCGCTTTTAAGACTTTTATCATGACACTTAATTTTTATAATTGGGTATAAATTGTTTTTTCTATGTTATAAATCCCTGCCGCTACTTGTATTTTAAGCAGTTTATAAGTGTCTTTTGAGATAGGGGTGAATTGTATTTTATCGCCTACTTCTGCAAAAAAAGGGGAGTCTTGTAAGGGATTAAATAAAGGAATGGGTGTTTGGCCAATAAGCTGCCAACCACCGGGACTTTCACTGGGGTAAACGCCTGTTTGTTTGGCTGCCAAACCAACAGATCCTACAGGGACCTTCATTCTTGGACTCGGTTTTCTAGGGATTTCAAGTTCGGAATCCAGACCGCCCAAATACATAAATCCAGGAAGGAAGCCTATCCCGTAGACCGTGTAAATAGCCTTGCTGTGTTTGGAAATGAGCGTCTTGGGAGAAAGTTTTAATTGAGCGCACACCGCCTCAAGGTCGGGGGCAAAAGCGGCCTCGTAACAAACGGGGATTTTATATAGGCTTATGGGTCTTTGGTCTATCTCGCTAACTTTGATTTTACTTGCTTTAGCGTTACTTTTTACGGTCTCGCTTTCTTTAGTCTCGCTTTCTTTGGTTTTGCCTACTTGAGTACTGCTTTTTTCAGTTTCCTTTATTTTGCTGGAATCTTTTTTAGTAGTGCCCATTGGCTTAGAATACCCGTTAGCGCCATTTTCAGTAAAGGTGTCGTACCCTTGTTTTATTTGTGCTTTTAAAGCAGGAAAAGAAGTGATTGGCTCTGGGAATACCAATAATATGGAGGCATAAGCTGCTGTTAAGATGGCCTCTGGATATAGACGCTGGAGGGTCCTTTTAAAAGCCGACAGCTCTTCTAAGATATTTTCAGAGACTATTTGAGGCCACTGAATGAGTAGGGAGTACTCACTGTATGGGTGATATTCCAAGATATAAGGAGGCTTCGATTCTTTTGCGTCTAACATAGCTTAATGACTAAATTTTTGAAATGACTTTTCTAATGGCCTGCGCCCTTTCTACCGCCTGAGGATGGTCTGAATGCAAGCAAACGGTGTCTATTTGAGTGGGTATATAAGCGGTTTCTCCTTGGCTGTTTTGGTATGGAATGCGTTTTTTTACCACTAGATTTTCCCATTGAGCTATAATGTCTGAGGTCTTCTCTAGTTGGGCATTCTTAGAAGCTCTAGCGATTAAATAACCCTCAGCGGTATACCCTCTGTCTAGAAAGCCTTCAGAAAATACCTTAAAAGATTTAGCATGAGCGGCCCCAGCAAACTCTTTGTGAGGCATAGTGTATAAAAGAGAACAAGGATAGTTGGAAAGGGTGTCTAAATACACCCCAGCAAGTTCCTCTCTACTGAGTAAATCTGAGTACAGTGCCCCATGGGCTTTAATGTGGTGACACTGCATGGATTTTTTTTCTAGGCTATTGAAAAAAAGGTCTAACTGTTTTTCAATGGCAGCCTGAAATGCTTTTAGGGGTATGCTCATAGATTGTCTGCCAAAATGTAAGGGGTCTGGATAAGAAGGGTGCGCCCCTACTTTTACCTCATGGGTCCATGCCAGATCTAGGGCCGCTTCAATACTTTTAGCATTTCCAAAATGACCACCACATGCAATACTACAGCTGTCTAAAAAAGGCATTAAAGCGGCTTCATTCCCGTAGCCCTCTCCCAAATCAGCATTAAAATCTATGGTCATAGTCTTGATTTTAAAATACACTCACAAGGGTTTTTATACTCAGTCCTAAGGAAATTATAAATATAATACCGAACAGTATATTTTTTGTTTTACTATTGGTGTGCGTGCCAAGAACAGCTTGATTGTTTCCGAGCCAAAACAAAAGTCCTACCAGCACTGGAAGGATGATTCCATTGGCAATTTGGGCAAAAATGATCACACTGATGGGGGTGTAGTTTAGTAGTAAGGAGCACATGCCTAGCGACAACACGCACAGACTAATCACTTTAAATGCCCAATGAGACGCTTTTAAACCCAGATCAAAGCAGCTATTCACCACATAGGCTGCGGCCAAAGGCGCTGTTACTGCAGAGGTAATTCCAGCAGAAAGTAGGCCAATTCCTATGGCAATTTTAGCGAAGCTTCCATAGAGCGGCGCTAGTCCTTCTGCCAAATCGAGGACAGATTTTAAACTGTCTTTTGGTAAGGCGGTAGCGGTAACCACAATAGCCATAGAGACTAAGACTCCTATACTTACTGCAATTTTTGTATCTGTTCTGAGCGCTTTTAAATCTGAGGGCTGCTGCCATTTTTCTTTGACCAGTGCTGCGTGAAGAAATAGATTATAAGGGACTACGGTAGTGCCTATTAATGCCATGATGGTGAATAAACTATCCTTGGGGAATTGAATCCAAACCACTCCCTTAATCAGTTCCACTATGGAGGGTCCTACCAACACAGCAGTGATTAAAAAGGAGGTGCTAAGTAAGATTACAAGTCCGATAAGTAATTTTTCTAGTGTTTTGTATGAGCCAAATCCCAGTAGCGTTGCGGCTAATCCTCCAACTACGAAGGGGTAAACCATAAGAGAATCTGAACCAAATAAGGCTTCCAATCCTAAAATGGCACCGTTTATATTTCCAGCTTCATAGGCGGTATTCCCGCCCAAGATAGCGGCTAATATTCCCCAAGACAACAGAGTTTTGAGCCACTTTTTTTCAATAGTGTTACGCATAACACTTGCCAAGCCTTCTTGACTAATGAGCCCTATTCTAGCGGCGGTCTCTTGTAATAAAACAGTCATGCCGCCAGAGAGCAATAAAGCCCAAAGTAGGGACGTTCCAAAACCTGCACCTGCTTTCATGCAGGCAGTTACAGTTCCAGGACCTATAAAGGCAGCTGCCACTAATGTGGCAGGCCCCATTTTTTTAAAAGGATTTTGCATGGGTCTAAAAGATAGACCTAAGGTAATAAAATTGACAGAGTTCTTAGTCTATCTTCAGTTCCCATTCAATGATGGGTTGCACTTTTGGTGCAGTAAAAGCACCTAAGGCTTTTAAAGACAGTACTATGCGCTCTTTTCTTTCCAAGGTTTTAATTTGCAGAGTCAGGTTGTCTCCAGCAGGAATAGTGAATACTGGAGAGTGTCTGTACAGGCTAAAGGGCATTTGGTTTTCAAAGAGTAAATCACTGCTAGAATGGTTTTGGAGCGTCACAGACAAGACCTGTGTTTTGCCAATATATTTAATCTCAGAAGCCGTCACAGATGCCTTGATCAAAGGATTTAAAAATTCAGATTTACCCACCAATAGATCGTTAAACACCGCAACGGTTCTTCCTTTTTTCAAAGCCTCTAATAGACTAGCGGCTGTTTTTTCTTTGGCAAAAACCAAAGTAATAGGCCTGTGTTGCGCCTTTTCAGTGTAATCCCAATCAATGAGGTCGTGTACATCTGAAGTCCCCATAATGGTCAGTCCGTTGTCTAGCGCAATTTGCAGTGCCTCTTCTGAATAGTCTCCAGTATTGATCACTTCAATGCCGTGTAATTCATTATTTGCAATGCGTTTTTTCTGAAAATCACTGAGCGCAGGAGTTCCGTTCGGTTGCTGAACATACCAAGCCGGATGGTTCCAAAATACAAATGCGCCTTGTTTTTTGGCCTCCTTAAAGGCGTCTTCAGCCGTTTCCTGTAATATTGGATTGGCGTCCTGAATAAATATGGCATTGTTATGCCCTACGGGCAACCCCCTGGTGATTTCCGACCCTCTAATCACCAATAAGCCATGATTTTTAGCCTCTTTTAAGGCAATCTCATGGGCCCTATTTCTATCTGGGTGGGGAATGTCTGATTTGTGGGGTTGGTATTCCAAGTGTTCTGTTAGGGAAATAGCGTCTAGGTTTTCTCTCAAGGCTTCTTGCACGCGAATGCTAGGCCATACGTTACCGTCTGAAAATACCGAGTGTATGTGAAAATCTGTTTTCAGACTTAAATATCCAGGTATATTAGGGTATTCTATGGGCGACGCACCCGCATGGCTGTGTTCCTGTCCCTGAGCAATGAATGAAAAAAGCATCAGCAGGGATGCAAAAATAACTTTAAAGGTCTTTGTCATGAGTTTTGGTTTTTCTAAAATTAAAAATACAAGATTAGACGGCTTATTTGGTTAAATTAATATTTAAATTTGAGTAAAGTCTATTCTTATGCGCGCTATTCTGAGTATTATGTTCTTCCAATTGCTTTTTATTTCTTGTCAAAAGACGGCTACTCCATTGCCCGAAGAAGTACTTGAAAAAGCCGTTAAAGCTCATGGAGGTGTCTCTGTATTTAAAGCAGTTCAGGTCTTTTCTTTTGATAAGAAGACAAGCTCTTATGATTCCCTTGGCAAACCTACAAAGACGGGGGAACAATCTTTTGTGTATGATTTTAAAAAAGGGACATCGGCCGTAGGCTGGAGAGAAAAAAATCAAAAATACCAGTTAAAAAGAGATGCAACGGGCGTGAGTCTTAGGGTAAACGATACGTTAAAAACGCTTTCTGAATCCGAGGTAAAGGGCTTTGAATCCCTATTAAACGGGGGGCTATTTGTGTATTGGCAACCCTTTAAGCTGTCTCGTGAACTCCCTAAAAATGCGACAGTCTCACCAGAAACCCTCATGAACACCCTTGTGTGGGCGGTGTCCTTTCAATTTCCGAACTCAAGCGATCGGTGGGTCTGGTATTTTGATCAAACCTCCGGAGAATTTTTAGCCAATAGGGTCTGGCACAACCACCGTTATAGCCTGATTGTAAACCAGTCTTGGTTGGTGTATCAGGGTCTAAAACTCCCTCAAAATCGGGTGAGTTATAGGGTGAATAAAGCCAATGAAATTATATACAAACAGGCGGATTATGTATATGGTTTAGATCATTAAAAATCTAGAATTCCAAATCATAAAATAAGCCCAGCATATGACTGTTTATGGCAGCAGTATTTAAAGGGGTATCTCTGTCTATGAAATAAGCGATCGTTAGAGCGTTTCCAGCGAGGCTTAGATCTGTTTGGAGTTTATAACGCATACGGTCGAACCCATTTACACTATTGCTTCCTAAGGGTTTAAAAAACTCCACAGATACTTGTGGGTCTGCTTTCCAGTTAGGGATCTTAAATTCAATAGCTGTTTTGTACCTCAAGTGATTTTCTATACGCGTTCCTTGTTTCTTTTCGGTGTCTTCTTGAAAGCGTAGTCTTTGCTTGAACCTTAATTGACGCCAAGAGGTCTTGTGTTTTAGTTCAGCAAAGAATCTGTAAAAAGTAAAATTTCCTTGTACTCCACCACTGCGGTCTAAAAGGGTTCCGTAACGGACACCGACAACACCACTGAAAGAGTTAGATAATTTGTAGCCAACTCCAGCTTCTCCAAAATACCTGGAAATAGCATTTAGTCCAGCATTACTTCTAAAGGCTAGCGCTCCGTCTAGATACATACGTTCAGAGAGCTCAAAAGAACTGCTAGCAGCCGTCCAGATAGCGAGCTCCTTGTCTTGAGCGAAGGCAGGTTTGGCCATTAGGGCCATTAAAAAAATCGATAGTAGACATCTCATAAGTGTTGCAGTCAGGAATTTAGTAGAAGAGTGTTACTTTAACACTTTGGGTCATAAGGTCAATTTTTCCAATCTGGACTTTTTTAATATTCAGGCCAGTTTCTTCTGCCAAAGAAGCAATTAAGGCTTCTTTTTGATCGGGTTTTATTAAAGCAGAATGGGGAATAACAATTTCCTGCTGTTTTAAAGAGAGCGGTGCTTTCATGACCCTTTCCAAAATCATCAGCATGCCCACCACCGCAATATTTCCAAAAAGAATTTCACCCATAGGGACCGCATTGGTAGAGAGCGCATTTATAACAGCCACTCCAATAATGACAAATAGGTAGGTCATTTCTTTAATGTCAATAGTGTCCGTGCGGTAGCGAATAATACCAAAGACGGCAAAAAGACCCAGGGCTAGACCAATATCTAATTCATTTCTCTTCAAGGAATAGCACAACAAGAAAACTACGGTACTTATCATAAAATAAGTAAACATATAAGCTTTGTTTTGGGCGTATTTATAATAGATAAAGCGAATGATGATTGCAGTAAAAATAAAGTTTAATAAAAAACGCTCTACCAAATCAAAGAAAGAGAATGTTTGTATAAAGGTGTCTAAAATTTCCATAGTATCTTTTGAATCGTAGCCTCACCAGGAATCGAACCTGGATCTAAAGTTTAGGAAACTTCTATTCTATCCGTTGAACTATGAGGCCTGATGTTTGCCTTTAGGCTGGCCTAAATTAGAATTTTATTTTGTTATTATGGAATTTGAAAGCTGTTTTGTGATTTGAATTCACTCACAAATTTTTCAATTTCCTCCATATCAAAAACAGCCAGTTGGGGGTAACATGATTTAAGCACAAATTCAATATGGTAAGACTCCCTATTGGATTTTAGCTTTCCTAGCTGTTGGTAAAAAAAAACGAATTGAAGCAGATCTACCCTATTTAGGGCATTTTTCAATGGGTCTATACCCTCAAGTATTGGTTTCTTTTTAATCATGTTAAGCGTAAATATATGAAAATCAGATTTTTAAATTTCCATAAAGTGCTTTTAATTTGTAAAATACAGGTTGGGTAGTATATTGGTAAAGTTAAGATGATATAGAGTTTCGATAAATAGCATTAAAAAAGCTTTAAGAGTCATTATAAATAGTGTTATTTAACAGATTGTTAGTGGGTTAGAAACGCTATTTGTACTACTTTTATGTAAAAAACCACTCAGATGGAGCGTAAAGAATTTATGAAATCAATAGGTCAAGGTGCTGCTTTTACACTCACCTTTAGCTGTTTAAGCAGTTGTTTGGAAGCAGAAGATGGCCTAGCAGACCAGGCCTTGATCCCAGATGCTAATGGGGTCCTTTTCACTATTGATTTAAGCGGTACTGAGGGTCAGTCTTTAAAAAATCCGGGAGATTATATTATTAAAAACACCGTAGTTATTGCGGTTAATATGCAAGGCAATTTCGTAGCAGCTACCCAGGTGTGTAGCCACAAAACCATTAAACAAGTTGTTTTTAGAAACGATGAGTTTTATTGTAAGGAGCACGGTGCAAGATTCACCCAGCAAGGAATGGGTTTAAATTCTGATGCTTCAAAAGGATTATTAATTTATCCCACAACTTTACAAGGTCAAATACTATCCATTTTAGCCCCAAAATAAATGAAAAAAATAATTTACATCGCCCTGCTTTTTATGGCTCAATTTAGTGTGGCTCAGGATTGGGCTTCCAGCTGGAGCCATGCAACAGATAGCGCAACTTCCCTAAATAAACCCATACTATTGGTTTTTTCAGGCTCTGATTGGTGCGCCCCTTGCATTAAATTAGACAGGGATATCTGGACTACAGCAGTTTTTCAATCCTATGCCAAAAAAAATTTAATACTTTATAAAGCAGATTTCCCGAGGAGAAAAGCCAATCAGTTGCCAGAGCCTCTCGCTTCTGAGAATAAGGAATTGGCAGCCCAATACAACACAAAAGGTTATTTTCCATTGGTGGTGTTGCTTTCCCCCAAAAAAGACATTTTGGGGCAAACAGCTTATTTGAATATTTCTCCAGAAGCTTATATAGAAAAACTACAAGACATGGCAGCGAATGAGTAAACACTTTAAAAGCGTCCTGTTTTTCTGGCTTCTAATGCAAAGCTTAGGTTTTTCGCAAGAGGCTAAAATTGTGACTAGAACAAGCAAACTTATGGGTAGCCGTTTCGAAATCACGCTGGTCACTCTCCAAGAAGAAGCCAACTTAAATTTAGATACAGCCCAAAAGGAGATAGAGCGAATAGAAAGACTTATATCTTCATGGGATCCCAATTCTGAAACATCTGAGATAAATAGAAATGCAGGTATAGGTCCAGTTAAAGTTTCTCAAGAATTGTTTGGCCTTATAGAGCGTTGTATTCAAATTTCAAAAATTACCCAAGGGGCTTTTGATATTAGTTATGCTGCTATAGACCCAGTTTGGGTATTTGATGGCAGTATGAAAACCCCTCCTTCACCAGAACAACTCCAGGCGTCTGTTGCCCATATAAACTATAAAGAGATTCTACTAGACGCCGTTAATAACACCGTTTTTTTGCCTAAAAAAGGCATGAAAATAGGTTTTGGCGCTGTGGGAAAAGGCTATGCAGCAGACGCTACTAAAAAGCATTTGCAATCAATGGGTGTACAAGCAGGTATTATTAATGCCTCAGGAGATTTAACTACTTGGGGGGAAAAGCCAGATGGAACAGATTGGCAGGTAGGGATTAGCAACCCAGAAAACCCGGCCAAAGTATTTTCGTGGTTTCCAGTAAAAGATGCCGCAGTAGCCACTTCAGGAAATTATGAAAAATACGTAACTTTAAATGGAAAACGTTATAGTCATATCATAGATCCAAGAAACGGCATGCCTGTTTCAGGAATTAAATCAGTGACTGTTTTTGCCCCCAATGGAGAATTGGCAGACGCCTTTGCTACTGCCGTTTTTATTATGGGAATAGATGTAGGTATAAACACCATTTCACAATTGCCAGGTATGTCCTGTATTATCGTAGACGCCACCAATAAAATTCACCGCAGCCCAAATATTCAATGGGCTACACCAGAAAAATAAATCACATGAAATACACCCTATTATTCGGAATCTTTCTTTTTACCACTTCTTGTGTAGCCGTAAAGGAATACGAGAAAGTTTATATTAATGCAGAAGATATGGCATTAAGCGCAAGAGGAATCTGTAAAGCAGATATCAATAGTCATATTTATAGAGAAGGTGCAGCAGGTGCTAATGGCGGTAAAATGGGAGGCGGCTGTGGCTGTAATTAACATATGAAGAAAATTTCACATACCCTCTTTTTAATATTCGCAGCTACATTAGCCTTGTGGAGCCAGGAAGAGAAAAGTAACTATACCAAGAGTGTATTGGAAAAAGTCAGTGTTCAAACCCTCTTCAGTTACTACACTCAGGAAGGAAATAACGCCGCAGTTACAGGAGGGGAAGGTACAGAAGCACTCACAAATGCTGCACCCACCATGGTGGTTCAAATTCCTATTGGAGAAAATGGAATCCTTTCAGTAGACGCTGGAATTTCTGCTTACACCTCTGCTTCTTCAAGTAATGTGAATCCATTTGATCGCAATGCCTCTTGGGAAGATGACGACGACCACGATGATAAATATGAAGACTATGAAGATAAATCTTTTGGAAGCCCCCAATCGCTGTCTTATGTGAATGGGTCCCAGGGAGCCAGCCCATGGGTGGCCTCTTCTGGAGCCTCTCGATCAGATGTGTTGGCACATTTTAATCCTAGTTATGCACACTTTAGCGAAGATAGGAACACTATTTACAATGCTTCCTTAGCATTTTCTAAAGAATACGACTACCAATCTATTGGTTTTGGTATGGGTATTAGTAAGCTCTACAATGAGAAGAATACAGAATTGGGCCTCAATATTCAGGTGTATTTAGACGAACATGACCCACAGTATCCCATAGAATTAAGAACAGGCTTTTTTGATTCCAATATAAGTGGGGAAGGGACCTATACAAATGCTTTTGCTGCTTTTAGTCAGACCAAAAGAAACACCTATGCGCTTAGTGTAAACTTGGCGCAAATCCTAACAAATAAGATGCAAGTATCCTTTTTTATAGATGCTGTGATGCAAGAAGGGTTGCTGTCTTCTCCTTTACAAAGGGTGTATTTCGCAGATAAGCCGGACTTTTATATAGACGCTTTTCAGTTGGCAGACAATGTGGAGCGCTTGCCCTTTTACCGATATAAGTACCCAGTAGGCGCTCGATTAAACTACTACCTGTCAGACACTTTTATTCTGAGATCTTACGCGCGTTATTATGCGGACTCTTGGGGTGTTCAAGGGGTTACAGCAGAGATTGAGCTCCCTATATCACTTGGTTTAAATTGGGCTGTTTTTCCCAGCTTTAGACACTACAGCCAAACGGCAGCTAACTATTTTTATCCTAAAGAAATGGCTTTGAGTACCGACGAATACTATACCTCAGATTATGATCTCTCGGCTTTTAATAGCCAACAATGGGGTGTTGGAATTAGATACAAAGATATATTGGGCCAGTATGCTCTTTGGAAAATTGGTCTAAAATCCGTGGAGCTCCGCTACATTCACTACAACAGGAGTAATGGCCTAAGCTTTGATCAAACTGCCTTGAGTCTCAATTTTGACATTGATTAACCTAACAAACTATATACCCTTAATTAGGCTTTATTGATCGTCAATGTATTGCCTGAAATACTCGAAGTGTAACTGACTAAATCTCCATTGGTAGCCCCTGAATTACAAGCCTGAGAATTATTGCCAATACCAAAACTATTCCCGTGATTGGCACAATTAAAGGTGTTGTTTCCATAGCTCCACTGTGTTTTGGTTCCCTGATGCGGGCAGCAATTGTCAAAAGCCCTAATGGTATCTGAGCTTACCCTTAAAAGTAGCACACCAGCAGAGGTGAGATTCATCCAGCTGCCAACAGTGGCCAATCCTGAAAAATTAGCTGCGTTTAGATCAATTGTAATAGTATTCCCATTTTGCGTTACCCCAGCCGTGTCCGTATTGGTTTGTCCGCTGTTTGTAGGCACTGTTGGCATAGGTTCTTCTGAGGAAGAGCAGGCTTGAATGAGCGACACGCCAAAGAAAGCAAAGGCTACCGTAGGGCAGGTGGTTTTGAGAAATTCTCTTCTGTTTTTCATAGTTTTTCTTTTAAAGATAGTTATGGGACTCGACTTAAAAAAGTGTCAAACGCGATTTTTTTATGGACACTAAAGGCGTTACTCGACTTTTTTAGCTGTTTTAGAAATGTTATTTTATTGTAAACTGTCTATAATGGCAGGTTTATTTTTCATTTTTCCCAATAAAATTGGGCGATGCCGCTTTTTTTTAAAACTTTTTAAAAGCGGCTTTTTTTTTCGAATTTTTTGTTTTCATTTGTCATGGCATTTAGCTGAACATCATGAAAAGTGTTTCTATGTTGGGGCAATTAGAAAATCCGAAGTGTTTTCTAGACGCAGCTTATCAGATAGGCAACCAAAATTTAAAGCGAACTTCTACCACCGCTATCTTGCAAAGCCAGCACGAGTACTTTTTTGTACCCACTACAGCTCGTCAGATTAATATCTAATACCCTTATTGCACCTCATTTTTTAAACGCCTTGAATATGCATTCTTGGCCTTTCTTTAATTTATAATTTGCAATAATGAATATTAAATATATAGATCTAATACACCAGAGTTATTATTTTCCACAAGAAGAATTCACTTTAGAAGATGAAAATTTACGTTTTCACGGTATTGAATTAGAAAAATTGGTGGCCCAATATGGGACTCCATTAAAATTCACTTATTTACCCAAAATATCTGAAAACATCCAACGTGCTAAAGGATGGTTCGACAATGCGATTAAAAAAAACGAATACAAAGGGAAGTACCATTATTGTTACTGCACCAAAAGTTCGCATTTTAAACATGTTTTAGAAGAAGCCTTAAGCAACGACATACATATTGAAACATCTTCTGCTTTTGACATTAATATAGTAGAGTCTCTTAAAGAAGCGGGCAAAATAAAGCCAGATACTTTTGTAATTTGCAACGGCTTTAAAAGGGCCCAGTATGTAGAAAACATTGCGAGGCTTATTAATTCAGGCCATGAGAATTGTATTCCTATCATTGACAATTACGAAGAGATTTCTCTGTTGTCAGAAAAAATAAATGGCGATTATAAAATTGGTATTAGAATAGCTTCTGAAGAAGAGCCAAAGTTTGAGTTTTATACGTCAAGATTGGGAATTGGATACCGAAATATTGTGCCTTTTTACGAAGATCAGATTAAGGGACATGAACATGTATCGTTAAAAATGCTTCACTTCTTCATTAATACAGGTATTAGAGACAATGCCTATTACTGGAACGAATTAAGTAAGTGTTTAAAGGTGTATGTAAGACTTAAAAAAATATGCCCAAGCTTGGATAGTCTCAATATTGGCGGTGGTTTTCCGATTAAAAACTCCTTAGCCTTTGAATACGACTACGCCTATATGATAGAAGAGATCTTAAACCAGATTAACGCTATTTGTGCAGAAGCAGATGTTCCTGTACCTCATATTTTCACTGAGTTTGGAAGTTTTACAGTTGGAGAGAGTGGAGGAGCAATATATCAAGTGTTGTACCAGAAGCAGCAGAATGACAGAGAGAAATGGAATATGATAGACTCTTCTTTTATTACTACACTTCCAGATACTTGGGCTATAAACAAGCGTTTTATTATGTTGCCTATTAACAGGTGGCAGGATGAGTACGAGCGGGTACTTTTAGGAGGGCTTACTTGTGACAGTGACGATTATTACAATTCTGAACAGCATATGAATGCTATTTATCTTCCAAAATTCAAGAAAGATAAACCCCTTTATATTGGTTTCTTTAATACAGGTGCTTACCAAGAGTCTATAGGAGGCTTTGGAGGTTTACAGCATTGTTTAATTCCTACCCCAAAGCATGTTTTAATTCAAAAAGACGCCGCGGGTAATTTAACCACTTCATTATTTTCACAGCAACAAGAAGCATCTGAGATGCTTAAAATTTTAGGGTATGAGCAAGAATAATTACGCTGGCATTCCAGATGAGTTTGCCCAGTTAGAAACAGCTAAAGTAGTGTTAATTCCTGTGCCCTACGACGGCACGAGTACTTGGGGAAAAGGAGCAGATAAAGGGCCTGAAGCTTTTTTAGCTGCCTCTGAAAATATGGAATTATACGATATTGAAACGGCCACCGAGGTGTACCAACAAGGGGTGTTTTTAGCAGATCCGGTATTGGAGAACAGCACCCCTGAGGCAATGGTAGAGGCAGTTCATAAAATTACAAAGTCCTATATAAAGAAGAATAAATTTGTGACCCTTTTTGGAGGAGAGCATTCTATTTCAATAGGTACCATAAGGGCTTTTAACGAGAGCTTTGAAAATTTAACGGTACTCCATATAGACGCTCATGCAGACTTAAGAGCTTCTTATGAGGGCACTAGTTGCAACCATGCATGTGCCGTTCATGAAGCGAGCCAAACAACCAATTTAATTCAGGTGGGTATTCGCTCTATGGATCAGATAGAAAACTCTTTTATGGATCCTGAGAAAACATTTTTTGCCCATGATATGGTACAGGACGAATATTGGTCTGACAAGGCTTTAGAGCTCATGACAGACAATGTATTTATTACCTTAGACCTAGATGCATTTGATCCTTCTATCCTTCCAGCAACTGGAACTCCTGAGCCAGGCGGTTTGTTGTGGTATGAAACACTGGCATTTTTAAAAGAAGTTTTTGCAGAGAAAAATGTAGTAGGCTTTGACATTGTTGAGCTCTGCCCTAATAGCAGTAGCAAGCCGTCAGAATTTTTAGCGGCTAAGTTGTATTATAAGATGTTAAGTTATAAATTCATGGAGGTCTTGGCTAGTGATCCATATGACAATACTTTTGATGTTGAACACGCTAAAAAAAATAACCTCACTAAATTTCAAGACAGCGATGAGTAAAGGAGCTATTTCAAATTTTATAGAAAAGTATTATTTGCATTTTAATGCAGCTGCATTAGTAGACGCTGCGAAGGGATATGAAGCGCAATTAGCCAGTGGTGCTAAAATGTTGGTGTCTTTAGCTGGTGCAATGAGCACCGCAGAATTAGGAAAGATTTTTTCTGAAATGATCCGCCGAGACAAGGTTCAAATTATTTCTTGTACTGGTGCCAATTTAGAAGAAGACATTATGAATTTAGTGGCCCATTCCCATTATGAGCGTGTGCCTAATTACAGGGATTTAACCCCTCAGCAAGAATGGGACCTTCTAGAAAAAGGACTCAATAGGGTCACGGATACTTGTATCCCAGAGGAGGAGGCTTTTAGAAGACTTCAGAAACATATCTATAAAATATGGAAGGATGCAGAAGAAGCAGGGGAGCGTTATTTTCCTCATGAATTTATGTATAAAATGCTCCTCTCCGGAGTTTTGGAAGAATACTATGAAATTGATTTAAAAGATTCATGGATGTATGCAGCTGCAGAAAAGAATTTGCCTATTGTTTGCCCAGGTTGGGAAGACAGTACTATGGGAAATATTTTTGCCTCTTATGTGCTTAAAGGCGAATTAAAAGCCAGTACCGTAAAGTCTGGTATTGAGTATATGACATTTTTAGCAGATTGGTATACGGATCATTCTGAAAACGGTATTGGTTTCTTCCAAATTGGCGGAGGAATTGCTGGAGACTTCCCTATTTGTGTAGTGCCCATGCTCTACCAAGATATGGAGCGTACAGACACGCCTTTTTGGAGTTATTTCTGTCAGATTAGTGACTCTACCACAAGTTATGGCTCTTATTCAGGCGCCGTTCCCAACGAGAAAATTACTTGGGGTAAGTTAGACATAGACACACCAAAGTATATTATAGAAAGTGATGCTACCATAGTTGCACCATTAATTTTTGCTTACCTTTTAGATTTATAGCCATGCAACAGCCATTAAAACGCGTTATTGTAGATTTCAAAAAATTGACTCCAGAGGTGTTAAAGCTTTTGGTAGAGAAGTATCCAGATGGGTATGACGACCTGAATATTATAAGCTTTAAAAATGCTTCTGGGGAGACTATTCAAGCAGTAGAGGTGTCTACGGAAGACACTAAATATCTGGTGAAAATTAGTGCCAAGTTAGAAAAGACTATGGCGAATTACGACGAAGATGATTATGAGGATTTTGACGACAATGATCCAGATGCTATTCCAGATATTGACTTAGAAGAAGACACAGAAGACTAATTATGTATCCCGTAATAGCCCTTCAGATAGCCCCTAGTTTTAATATTAGACAGTGCAAGCAAAAGCTGGCATTGCCTATATTATTTACGGATTCTGATGAACTTTTCTTGTCCAATGGCACAGAAAAATTTGTCTATGTCTTCCAATACGGTGTAGTGGCCTTTTTTAACCACAGTACCCAAGAAATTAATGCGCTTATAGAACAGCTCAACCCTGAGGCCACGCCATGGCAAGAACAGGATTTAAAGGAAACCATTCGAGTATATGTGTCTGAAGGGGAGCAAAAAGTAGCCTTTGACAAGGTGACACTAGCTCACTTTGATCCGGAAGCCATTCGATTGGTTATGCTAAACACCTCTCAGTCCGTAGCGCTGGACCAGTATTTAGAAATTACCGATCAGTTATTGGCAGAGACCAATAAGTACACTAAGTCCCTTGAATTAAAAGGTAAATTAGATATTTCAGGAATTAAATTGAAACGCTTTATTGGGAAAGTGTTAAACATCAAGAATCAGATTTCAGAAAACCTCTATATTTTTGATTCTCCAGACATTACCTGGGAGAACGAATCTTTGAATACTTTAAATATAGCCTTAAAGCAGACCTTTGATTTAAAAGACCGCTATAGGTATATCTATGAAAGAACGGCTATTATAAAAGAAGACTTGGAGCTTTTTAAAGATATTATGGAGCACCGAGAAAGCAGTAAATTAGAATGGATCATTATTCTTTTAATTTTGGTAGAGGTGGTAGATCTTTTTGTGATTAGGATATTGAAATTAATGTAGGAGCTTTGAATTAAGGCATCGGCCGGAGGCCAAAAAAACATAAAAATGCAAGATTTAAGTATTATTGGAAGTGAAGAGTGGTGTGAATTTGGAGCCTTGGGTATTCCAGCTATTAAGGCTAGGGTAGACTCTGGCGCTAAAACCTCTTCCATTCAGGCTGCCAACGCAAAAGTAGTTGGTCGTGGGGGGCAAGAGTATGTGAAGTTTGAAATTAACCCCCTTCAAGACAACAGGAGTATTAACATTCAATGCGAGGCTAAGCTGGTAGACAGAAGGACCGTCAAAAGTTCTTCAGGGATAGCAGAGGAACGCTTTGTGATTAAAACACCTGTAACTATTGGCGCAGATACTTTTGACATTGAGTTAACCTTAGCCAACAGAGATACCATGGAATTTAGAATGCTGCTCGGAAGAGAGGCTTTAAATGGCCGCTATATGGTAAATCCTGCAGATTCCTTCTTGCAAAAAGAGTTTACAGAAGCGGAAGTGAGTACTAAGTACGCCTCCTATATGAAGGCTAAAACGGGTTTAAAAATTGCGCTTTTGGCCAGTAATCCCAACCTGTATTCCAACAAGAGAATCATGGAGGCTGGAGAGGCTAGAGGGCATGAAATGGTGTTTCTTAATGTGGAACACTCTTATATGAAGTTAGACGCGAATTCTCCTGAGATTAGGTATAGGGGAGGGAATATCCTCAATGAATTTGACGCCATTATTCCTAGAATTAAGCCGGCCGTGACTTTTTATGGATGTGCCCTAATCAGGCAGTTCGACAATCTAGGGGTGTATTGTTTAAATTCAGCAGAGGCTATTACACAATCTAGAGATAAATTGTTTGCCTCTCAGTTATTCGCCAAATTTGACATTCACATTCCTATCACTGGTTTTGCCAAGTCTCCTTTAGATACCAAAGACCTCATTAGAATGGTAAATGGGGCTCCTTTGATTATTAAGCTTTTAGAGAGCACCCAAGGAAAAGGGGTGGTTTTGGCGGAGACCAATAAGGCAGCAGAAAGTGTGATTAATGCTTTTAAAAGTGTGCAAACCAACATATTGGTTCAAGAATTTATTAAGGAAGCCAATGGTCAGGACATTCGTTGCTTTGTGGTAGATGGCAGGGTAGTGGCTTCTATTCAAAGACAGGCAGAGAAAGGGGAGTTTAGGGCCAATATTCACCAAGGAGGAAAGGCTTCTATTGTTAAAATTACAGCGGAGGAAAAAAAATTAGCTATTAAGGCGAGTAAGGTGCTTAACTTGGCAGTGGCTGGGGTAGACATTATTCGCTCTAATAAGGGACCTTTGTTGTTGGAGGTGAATTCTTCTCCAGGCCTAGAGGGCATAGAAAATGCTACGGGTAAAGACATTGCCAACACCCTAATTACCACCATTGAAAAGAAACTTAAGTTTAAGTCTGCTTTTGCTTTGTAGTGGGTTTATGGGGCTTCAAACCCATAAATTGAAGGGATTTTTAAGCGCTTAGGTGTTGCAGCATGTCTTGGACCATTTTTTCCATATTAAAATGGGGTTTCCACAGCCAATCGTTTTGTGCTTCTAGGTCGGAAATGCTGTCTGGCCAGCTGTCTGCAATAGCTTGTCTGAAATCTGGGGCATAACTCATAGTAAACCCTGGGAGTTGTCTAGCAATCTCTTGGGCCAATTCCTGAGGATTAAAGCTCATGGCGCTTATATTGTAAGCTATACCTTTTTTGAGGGATGTAGACTCAAAGTCCATAATGGATAAGGTGGCGCGAATGGCGTCTTCCATATACATCATAGGGAGGGTCGTTTGTGGCGCTAAAAAACTTTCATAGGAACCATTTTCAATGGCTTTGTGAAAGATGTCAACGGCATAATCTGTAGTGCCCCCTCCAGGTTGGGTTTTCCAACTAATCAAACCGGGGTACCGTAGTGATCTAACGTCTACTCCATATTTTAAGTGGTAGTATTCACACCATCGTTCTCCTGCCAATTTACTCATCCCATAAACGGTACTCGGTGCCATAATGCACTGTTGTGGGGTATTTTGTTTAGGGGTATTTGGCCCAAAAACAGCAATACTAGAAGGCCAGAATATTTTTGAAATCTTTTTGTCCTTGGCCAGGTTCAACACATGAAATAAAGTATCCATATTTAAAGACCAAGCTTTCATAGGAAATTTCTCAGCGGTACCACTTAACATGGCTGCCATTAAATAGACGGTCTCAATTTCATAGTGCATGATCACGTCTTCTAAAGCGTGTAAATCAGTAGCGTCTAAAATCTCAAAGGGTCCTACATTCATTACTGGGTCTTCTGTAGCCCTAATATCACTTGCTACCACATTATCTAGGCCGTATTTTTCTCTAAGCGCAATGGTGAGCTCAGTGCCAATTTGCCCGCAGGCCCCTAGAATAAGTATTTTATGGTGCATAGGATGTTTTTTTAAAGCCTAGTAAAGATACCCTTTTATTAATTTATGTATCTTTCCCTCATGAAAAAAACCGTCTTTTTTTTGGCTTTATTAGGGGTGTTTTCCTGCGGTGAAAAACAGGTAGAAAATCAGGCAGAAACGTCCGCTAATCTGTCTTTGGATTATTCAGATTTACCAGACTTTACCTCGCTTTCTTTCAAAGCAGATTCCATTGTAAAAGTATGGCCTGCTTTTGACGCATTGGACCAGAGAATGACCGCCTTAAAATTAGTGGTTTCATTGCCTGATTTGAAAATGTTGGTCTCTGAGTTAATTGAAAAAGAAGGGGCTATTCTCAAAGATGGATACCCGAAAGACTTTAATACTCCAGAGGTAAAAAGTAGGCAGCGATTACTCCGTACATATCTTTTGAAAACCCAAGCTTTAATAAACCAGTCCCAGGATCCTAAGGCGGCTGCATTAGAAGCTGTCGAGGCCTTTAACGCCTTGAAAGAACAACTCAACAGGCATACTGTTGTACCAGTAAACTTAAATGATTTTAAAAATGTTCCTTAAAAAAATATGCTCTCCTCTTTTGTTAGGGGCTTTTATGGGCCTTTCAATGGGTCTTTATGCCCAAGAAATTCCAGTATTAACTTCGGAGCCTACCTTAATTCAACAAGCGGCTAAAGTAATTGATGCTTGGCATTTGGCTGCCGCCGATGCTGATTTTGACCAATACTTCTCACTCATGACCAAGCGAGGTGTTTTTGTAGGTACAGATGCTACTGAGCATTGGGAAAATAATGCGTTTAAGTCTTTTTCAAA
>JAQWTF010000043.1:0-5180 GCA_029242825.1 Flavobacteriaceae bacterium
TATTGTCTTCAAAGGTGGTGGCTCTTTTAAGATCCTGTGGAACTTGAAATATTCCCCAACCCCCAGGTTTCATCACCCTGTAGAGTTCTGAAAGGGCTTTTTGGTGGTCTTCTATGTGTTCTAAAACATGGTTACAAAGCACCACACTAAATTCCCCATCTTTAAAAGGTAAGTTACAGATATCTGCTTTCACCATAGCAAGGGGAGAGTAGAGGTCTGCAGTAGTGTACTTGAGGTGTTTTAGCTTTTTAAAACGCTTATAAAACGCTTGCTCCGGTGCCATATGCAAAACGGACTGGGCAATAGTGAACAAATTGGTTTCTGCTTTTAAAAAGAGCCACAGTAACCTGTGTCTTTCCAGGGACAAAGTCCCTGGGGCTAAAACTCCTGGTCTGGAGACGCCATAACCATAAGGTAAAAAGCGTTTATAAGATTTCCCATCAATGGGGTCCGTGATGTTTTTTCCCCTAAGATATAAGGCTAAAAAAGGCCTGGCCCAATAGCTGGCTTTTATTAAAAAAGGCCTTGGGAATTTATTGAGAATCCAGGTAAAAAGTGTGCCACTCATCTTGGTGCTTTATTTAGCCGCTCTAAAAGCTGCTTCTTCGTCAGAAGTAATGCCCAAAGCCTCATAGATATAATCAAAGGTAGAAAGTAACTCAGGTTTCCCATTAACAAGGGCTACATTGTGTTCGAAATGTGCGGAAGGTTTTCCGTCTGCCGTTAAGATGGTCCAGCCATCTTTGAGTTGGTTAATTCTATGGGTACCCATATTGGTCATAGGTTCAATGGCTACTACCATACCTTCTATGAATTTTTTTCCTCTCCCCCTTCTTCCGTAGTTGGGCATTTCTGGATCCTCATGCATACTGGTTCCAAGTCCGTGTCCTACCAATTCACGGACTACACCGTAGCCGTGTTTCTCTGTGAATTCTTGTATGGCAAAACCTACATCTCCAACGCGGTTACCCGCCTTAAATGCTTCTATCCCTTTGTATAAAGAAGCTTTAGTTACCTCTAATAATTTTTTAATTTCTGGAGAAACACTGCCTACTTCAAAAGTATAGGCATGGTCTCCGTAAAAACCATTTTTTAGAGCACCACAGTCAATGGAAATAATATCTCCTTCTTCTAAGGGCTTGCTGTTAGGGATGCCGTGTACTACTTGTGCATTAGGGCTCATACAAAGCGTGTTTGGAAAGTCGTATAATCCTAAAAAACCAGGAATAGCCCCGTGGTCTCTGATGAAAGTTTCAGCCAAAGCATCTAAGGTCAATGTACTCACTCCTGGTTTAACCTCTTTGGCTAACATGCCCAATGTTTTAGAAACAATTAGGGCACTCTCTCTCATGAGTTCAATTTCTTCTGCTGTTTTTATTTTGATCATTCCTCCTGTTTTAAAGATGGTTATAGAAGACTTTTTCCTGTCATGACTGCCGGTTGTGGAATACCCATGAGCGCCAGTATGGTGGGTGCAATATCTCCTAAAACACCATTAGATACTTTTTTAATGTCTCGGTCTACCAGTATGAATGGAACTGGATTGGTGGTGTGTGCAGTATTTGGCGATCCATCAGGATTTCTCATGGTATCACAGTTACCATGATCTGCAATGACCAAGACAGAATAGTCTTGTTTTTTAGCAGCTTCAATGACAGTTTGCGCACAGCTGTCTACTACTTCACATGCTTTTATAGCTGCTTGCATGTCTCCAGTATGTCCTACCATATCTGGATTGGCAAAATTTAAACAAATAAAATCTGCACTTGACTTTTCTAATTCAGGAACAATGGCATCTCTAATATCATAGGCACTCATCTCTGGCTGTAAGTCATAAGTAGCTACTTTAGGAGATGGGCATAATAACCTCGTTTCTCCTTCGAAAGGAGTCTCTCTCCCGCCGTTGAAGAAAAAAGTGACATGGGGGTATTTTTCTGTCTCTGCAATCCTAATTTGCTTCTTAGCTGCATTAGCGACTACCTCGCCCAAAGTTTCTTCAATATTATCTTTATCAAAAATGACATGAACGCCTTTAAAAGAAGCGTCATAATTGGTCATAGTAACATAGTATAAATCTATTGCATTCATGTTTTGCTCATGAAAGTCTTGTTGGTTTAAGGCCTGGGTGAGTTCTCTACCTCTATCTGTTCTAAAATTAAAGAACAAGACCACGTCACCTTCTTTTATGGCGCTATTTGGCCCTGCATTTTCATTGATAATTGGTGCTAAGAATTCATCGGTCACCTCTGCTGTATAACTCGATTCTATGGCAGCTACCATATCAGTTGTTTTTGCGCCAGCCCCGTGAACCAGTAAATCGTATGCTTTTTTAACTCGTTCCCATCTATTATCTCTGTCCATAGCGTAATACCTACCTATTAGGCTCGCAAGTTTGGTTGGGGTATCTTTGCAAAAATCTATAAGTGCTTTGGTATAAGCGCTACCACTTTTGGGATCTACATCTCTTCCATCTGTAAAAGCATGTACATAACTCTCCTGAACACCCGCCTCTTTTGCCGCTAAAATAAGACCGCGTAAATGACTAGTGTGACTGTGAACGCCTCCGTCAGATAGTAAACCCAAAAAATGAATGGGCTTATTGTTTTCTATGGCAAATGCAAAGGCTTCTTTGATCGCTTTTTGGTCTTTGAGGGTATTTTCCTTAATGGCCAAGTTAATCTTAGCCAAATCCTGATAAACAATTCTTCCAGCACCTAGGTTCATATGTCCTACTTCCGAATTTCCCATTTGGCCTTCAGGCAATCCTACATGCATTCCATCTGTTCTGAGGTTGGCGTTTGGATAGTCTTTATACAATTGGTCTATATAGGGTGTATTGGCCTGATCTATGGCGGAGATACTAGGGTCTGGAGATTTCCCCCAACCATCTAGAATCATTAAAAGTGTCTTCTTGTTCATCTTATTTCGTTTAAAGTGTAAAATTAACCACTAATACCTAATAGGGCAGCCTATTTGTGAATTTTTTTACTCATTTTAAAATGAACCCCCACTCCTTGAATTTCAAATGTATCTCCATGAATATCATAGCCTAACTTTTCATAAAAACCCACAGCTTTTATTCTTGCATTCATCCAAATACCATGATAACCAATCTCTTTTAGTTTTTGCTCTCCATAACTGAGTATAGCAGCACCAATTCCTTTTTTGTGGTGGTTTTTTAAAACAGCCATGCCCCTGAGTTGCATTTCACAAAGTTGACTAGGCGTGTTATTTTTGTGTTGTATCATAGAAGCATCGTTTTTAGTCGGAAAATAAGTAGGTTGTTTCATAAAACTGGCTACTCCAACTAACTCAAAATTTAAGTATGCTCCCAAGTGAATGGTGCTCTCAAGGAGATCTCCCTCAAATGCACAACTTTCAATGGGTTTCCCCTCTCTGAGTTCAGGATGCCTCACTGGATAGGTTTGCGTGGCATTTATGACCTTAATGTCTAATCTCATCTACTGTTTAATTAAATATATATAGCCTTGTTCTATTTGCTTAGGTGCCTTTAAATGTACTATATAAAAATAAGTGCCTGTATAGTATGTGTCGTTTTTAATACGATCTTTCAATGATTTTAGATCTATTGATTTTAATTTAAACAGCATTACACCATAGCGGTCATACAACTGAAAATTAACCAGCCTATTTTTTGGATATTGGGTTAAATTGAGTTCACTATTAATTGGGTCCCCATTTAAAGTAAGGATAAAATTACCCAAAGCCTTGTATTCTGCATCGTATAAATAGCAATCGCATAGCACCCATTTAGAGAAATTACCTACTCTAAAAGGAAGTGTTTTTAAGGAATTATGGAATCTTGTATTTGCAGTAGTTTGTGTGTCAACTGAATTTGCCCCTGTTTTTATTTCTAGGGGGAGTATTTGCCAGTTCTGGGAGTTTTTGTTCCAGGCTGCTATTCCTTTGTGTTGTACGTTTAAGTCAGTATAAAATGATTGTTCACTAGGCCATTCAATTTGAACGTATTGGGCAGCTTCAGATTGAACTTCCCAATAGTGATTGGTATCCATCTCGGAAATTCCAGCCCTTGAGAGATAGTTTTGAGTACTGTAAGTATTCCCGAATTTCTGGTTGGCTTGCCCTGCGGTAGTCTTTATTTGAAGGCTTAGGGCAGGAGAAATATGGTCTATTGGTTCTGCAATATTTACCCCTAATGGCATAAATTCTTTATCTGAACCAATGGGAAAAATAAATTCATGTTTGCCTGTGATCCCAACCCAACCCTGAATTAGATTAGGGGGTAGGATGTTTTGTATCCGGGCGTCTGCTCCAAGTTCAAGAAGGCTCTCTTTTTGGTCACTTACCATTATAGGGCCATTTAAAATTAGTGCATTACTCAGGTGCAACCTACCTAGGATTTCTATCCCTTTGGGCTTGTGAATGAAAAGATTTTGAATGTCTTGAGCGTACACTAAATCAAGGGTTTGCTTTTTAAGTCCTGAAAAGTGAATGCTATGAATATCGTTAGCATATTTTCTAATGATTAGTCTTCTGCCAAATACAGCAAAGGGATTCAGGGAGCCAATACTTACTGATTCGTGAATTACAGTAAGCTCTTGGGATCTTAAAAATTTACTGAAAATAAAGCTGCCAAATACCAGTAGTATAGTCGGTTTTGAAATGTATTTTCTCAGTGACATTTGTAGAATTTACTATATTTTTTTATATGTAGTTGTAGATATTGAGTCCGTCATTTGCCTAATTTGTTGCCAGAACTCACCTAATTTGCTGCCAGAATTTACCTGATTTGTTGCCAATGTTCTCCGTCGCTTTGAATCCAAGTAACGCCTTGGGGAATTATATTTTCAGTCATAGTGCCGTAACTTAATCCTATAAAAGGGAGTTCTGTGTAAACATCATGACCGCTCAAGTTTTTTAAGCAGTACACCCGGCCTTTATTCTCTGAGGCTATAGGAAGAACAATAGTTTGTACTTCCTCATACAAAAGGACGGTATGGTGGTTTTCATTTAATGTAGAGGTTTGCGTGTGGCTTTGAGTGATTTTTAATGAAAGTGCCCCATTGACCTCTAAAAAGGAGTTTGTAGCAGATATTCCAATAGCCAAATGACCTTCCTTAGTGAGCCTCATTTTTTCTTGCCCTTTTGTGCTAAAAGCCAACTGATCTGCTGCCGCTCTGAATATACCTGTATTGGTG
>JAQWTF010000044.1:0-15418 GCA_029242825.1 Flavobacteriaceae bacterium
TGTCATTTGGCAAGAACAGTAAGTAGAAGGGCAGAAAGACTTCTTGTGTCGCTTCATATGGTGCAACCCATAGATATTACTATTCTTGAATACATTAATAGGCTGTCGGATTATTTATTTGTTCTCAGCAGGTATGCAGCCAAAAATGGAGGTATAGAAGAAGTTAAATGGATACCATCCTAGTGTTTTTTTTAATAATTTAAAATTTAAACTTAAAATAACTTGTGTATTCTAGTTTAAAAATTACTTTTGCAAAAATCTAAAATAGAACCCCATGTATTGGACATTAGAATTAGCTTCATATTTGAGTGACGCGCCTTGGCCGGCTTCAAAAGACGAATTAATAGATTACGCTATTAGAACAGGAGCTCCTTTAGAAGTAGTTGAGAATTTACAATCTATGGAAGAAGAAGGAGGCGAAATATACGAGTCTATTGAAGAAATATGGCCAGACTATCCTACAGATGAAGACTACCTCTGGAACGAGGATGAGTATTAAAATTATAGAAATCTACACTACTTAGATTTCCCAAAAAAAGTCTCCTTGGAGGCTTTTTTTTTGCTTATTTTTGAAGGGTTGTGTCACAAAACATGACAACAAAGACCACGGCATGAATTTTGTAAATTAAATGCCTAGAAAACACAGACTATTACCAATTGCCGTAAAATACGCAGAGAACCAAACATATGAGTTTTATAAACAACGTACTTAAAGTATTTGTAGGAGACAAAGCAAAGAAAGATGTAAAAGCCCTACAACCCCTAATAGATAAGATTAATGCCTTTGAAAAAGAAATGGAAAAACTATCTCATGACGCATTGAGAGAGAAAACCCATTATTTTAAAAAACAACTTCAGGAAGCTACTGCAAACATTCAAGATGAGATTGAATCACTAAAGCAAGAAGCGTTAAACGAGACAAACATTGACAAAAATGAAGAGGTTTACAATAAGATTGACCAACTCAAAGAAGCCCAATACAGCCTAACTGAAAAAGTATTAGAAGAGATTTTACCCGAAGCTTTTGCCGTGGTCAAAGAAACCGCTAAGCGTTTTACACAGGCAGAGGAGATTGAAGTAACCGCATCGGCAGCAGACCGAAGGGCTGCCGCAGAAAAAGACTATGTTAACATTCAAGAAGATAAGGCTATTTGGAGTACTAGCTGGGACGCAGCTGGGAAAAAAGTAAAGTGGGATATGGTCCACTACCCTGTCCAACTCATTGGAGGGATTGCGCTACATCAAGGGAAAATTGCTGAGATGCAAACAGGAGAAGGAAAAACATTGGTGGCCACCTTACCCGTATATCTCAATGCCCTAACCGGAAATGGGGTACACCTAGTGACGGTGAATGACTACCTGGCCAAAAGGGATAGTGCCTGGATGGCCCCCTTATTTGAATTTCACGGCATGACGATTGATTGTATAGACCATCATCAGCCAAATTCTCCCGGTAGAAGGGCAGCCTATGAAGCAGACATTACTTACGGAACCAATAACGAATTTGGATTTGACTACCTACGTGACAATATGGCGCATAGTCCGAGCGACCTGGTTCAAAGAGCTCCTAACTTTGCCATTGTAGATGAGGTAGATTCTGTCCTTGTGGACGATGCCCGAACACCCCTTATTATATCAGGACCCGTACCCGAAGGTGACAGGCATGAATTCACTGAATTAAAGCCAAGGGTAAACGAATTGGTCAGCATGCAAAGACAATACCTCACGGGTGTTTTATCTGAAGCTAAAAAACTTATCGCTGCTGGAGATGAAAAAGAAGGTGGTTTTCAATTGCTTAGGGTACACAGAGGTTTGCCTAAAAACAAAGCCCTTATTAAATACCTAAGTGAAGAAGGCGTAAAACAGCTGCTTCAAAAAACGGAAAATTTTTATATGCAAGACAACAACAAGCAAATGCCAGAGGTAGATGCGGAGTTGTGGTTTGTGATTGAAGAAAAAACGAATCAGATAGACCTTACTGAAAAGGGCGTTTCTTACCTATCTACAGAAGGAGATCGTGAATTTTTTGTTTTACCAGATATTGGTTCTGCCATTGCTGAAATTGAAAACAAAGGCCTAGATGTAGAAGAAGAGGCTACTGAAAAAGATCAATTATTTAAGGATTTTTCTATTAAAAGTGAGCGCATTCACACCCTTAACCAGTTGCTTAAAGCATACACCTTATTTGAGAAAGATGTGGAATATGTGGTCATGGACAACAAGGTCATGATTGTAGATGAGCAGACAGGAAGAATCATGGATGGGAGAAGGTATTCAGACGGTCTTCACCAAGCCATTGAGGCCAAAGAAAATGTAAAAATTGAAGCACTCACCCAAACATTTGCTACCGTAACCCTGCAGAACTACTTTAGAATGTACAAAAAGTTAGCGGGTATGACTGGAACGGCCATTACAGAAGCAGGAGAATTCTGGGAGATTTATAAATTAGACGTCATGGAGATCCCAACCAATAGACCTATTGCAAGGGCAGACAAAGATGACCTGATTTACAAAACCAAAAGAGAAAAATACAATGCCATTATAGAAGAAGTAACGAAATTATCTGCAGCAGGAAGACCTATACTCATTGGTACAACCTCAGTAGAAATTTCTGAATTACTTTCAAAAATGTTAGGGATTAGAAAAGTTCCGCACAATGTACTGAACGCCAAATTACATAAAAAAGAGGCAGATATTGTTGCAGAAGCAGGTAACGCAGGAGTGGTAACTATTGCGACTAACATGGCTGGAAGGGGAACAGATATTAAATTATCTGAAACCATAAAAGCGGCTGGAGGTTTAGCCATAATTGGAACAGAAAGACACGATTCCAGAAGGGTAGACAGACAGTTACGCGGTAGATCTGGAAGACAAGGAGATCCAGGAAGTTCTCAATTCTACGTGTCTCTTGAAGACAATTTAATGCGCCTTTTTGGCTCAGATAGGGTCGCTAAACTCATGGATAGAATGGGCTTAGAAGACGGAGAAGTGATCCAACACTCCATGATGACGAAATCTATTGAAAGGGCTCAGAAAAAAGTAGAGGAAAACAATTTTGGAGTTCGTAAACGTCTTTTGGAATATGACGACGTTATGAATGCCCAAAGAGAAGTAGTGTATAAGAGAAGAAGACACGCTTTACAAGGAGAACGTTTAAAATTAGACATCGCCAATATGATATTTGACACCTGTGAAATTATTACAGGAGACAATAAGGCTGCAAGCGATTTTAAAAATTTTGAGTTTGAACTCATTAAGTACTTTGGAATGACTGCTCCTTTCTCTGAGGAGGAATTCTTAAAAGAAGCCCCTAATACCCTCACTAGAAAAACATATAAAGCCGTTTTAGATCACTATCAGGGTAAAATGGTCAGAAGTAGTGATACTGCTTTTGAAGTGATTAAAAATGTTTACGAAGACCCAACGAATAAATTTGAGCGAATTGTAGTGCCATTCACAGATGGGATAAAAACCTTAAATGTTGTCACAGATCTTACCAAAGCTTATGAAAGCAAAGGAAAGCAGCTGATTACTGATTTTGAAAAGAACATTACTTTGGCGATGGTAGATGAGGCTTGGAAAACACATTTAAGAAAAATGGACGAGCTTAAACAATCTGTTCAATTGGCCGTTCACGAACAAAAAGATCCTTTATTGATCTATAAGTTTGAAGCTTTTGAGTTGTTCAAAGGCATGCTGGAAAGAGTGAATAAAGACATTGTATCTTTCTTGTTTAAAGGAGAACTTCCTTCTGAAAACCCTGGCCAAATTCAAGAAGCCAGACAACAACGCAGGGCAAAAGAAAATCTACAAACCACAAAAGAAGAAATTCCCAATGTAGATGAAATGGCCGCGCAAAGTAGGGCCGCAAGTCAAAATCAAGCCAGCAGACCCACAGTGACTGAAACCATTGTAAGAACAGAAGCGAAAATTGGTAGAAATGACAAAGTAACCATTCAA
This sequence comes from Flavobacteriaceae bacterium, assembly GCA_029242825.1. Taxonomy (GTDB): domain Bacteria; phylum Bacteroidota; class Bacteroidia; order Flavobacteriales; family Flavobacteriaceae; genus MAG-120531. The sequence continues at coordinate 3,961 of JAQWTF010000044.1, forward strand.
AACGTGATGAGTGGGGAACAAAAAACACTTAAATACAAACAAGCAGAATCACTTCTTAAAGAAGGAAGCTGGGTGATTACAAAGTAATTCACTTTAATTAATTAACAAATCAATAAACACCAAAAAACCAACCACCATAAAACCAACCAAAAAAACCAAACATGAAAAAACCACTACTTTTACTCCTAGCACTCTTTAGCCTTGCCACTGGATTTGGACAATCTGCGGCAGGAGATGGCCCTCATAAACAATTAATTATCAGGGGCGTTACTTTAATCAATGGAAACGGGGCACCCCCTCGAGGACCAATAGACATTGTAGTAGAAGGGAATAAAATTACCCAAGTAGCTGTTGTGGGTTACCCTGGGGTGGCCATTTCAGAAAAAAGTAGGCCCGTTTTAAAAGCAGGAGGTAAAGAATTAGATGCCAGCGGCATGTATTTAATGCCTGGTTTTATAGACATGCATGGTCATATAGGCGGGCGTGCACAAGGCGCTGACCCTGATTATGTATTTAGACTCTGGATGGCCCATGGGGTGACCACCGTAAGAGAGCCCTCTGGAAGAGGCTTAGACTTCACTTTAGATCTAAAAAGAAAATCAGAAAAGAACAGTATTGTGGCGCCAAGGCTTTTTGCCTACACTGGCTTTGGTCAGGGCAGCAAGAATGAAATTTCTTCTGCAGAACAAGCGGTTGAATGGGTTAGAGACAATGCTAAAGCTGGTGCAGACGGAATTAAGTTCTTCGGTGCGTCTCCAGAAATTATGCAAGCGGCCCTTGAAGAAAATAAAAGATTGGGATTGGGATCTGCCTGTCACCATGCACAAATGGACGTAGCCCGCTGGAATGTTTTGCATTCTGCCAGAGCAGGGCTCACTAGTATGGAACATTGGTATGGTTTACCAGAAGCCTTGTTTACAGATAGAACCGTTCAAAATTATCCTTTGGATTACAACTATCAGAATGAGCAACACCGCTTTGAGGGGGCTGGTGAGCTTTGGGAACAAGCAGCTGAGCCTTATTCAGATCACTGGAACAATGTAATGAATGAACTCATTGCACTAGACTTTACCATGGATCCAACCTTTAATATCTACGAGGCTAATAGAGACCTTCAAAGAGCTAGAAGGGCTGAGTGGCATGAAGATTACACCCTACCCTCCCTGTGGAAATTTTATGAACCCAGTAAAATATCTCACGGTTCTTACTGGCACAATTGGGGGACAGAACAAGAGGTGACTTGGAAAAGAAATTACACCCTTTGGATGACTTTTATTAACGAGTATAAAAACCGAGGTGGTAGAGTCACTACAGGATCAGACTCAGGATTTATATATCAGTTGTACGGCTTTGCATATGTGAGGGAATTAGAGTTATTGAGAGAAGCAGGATTCCATCCCTTAGAAATTATTAGATCTGCTACTTTAAACGGAGCAGAGGCTTTGGGAATGGACCGTCTAATTGGTTCAGTAGAAGTAGGTAAATTGGCAGACTTTGTGATTGTAGAGGAAAACCCACTTCAAAACCTAAAAGTACTTTATGGAACAGGGGCCGTTTCTTTAACAGAAGACAATGAAGTGGTTAGAAAAGGAGGCGTTAAATACACCATTAAAGACGGTATTATTTACGACGCTAAAGCCTTGTTAAAAGAAGTAAAAGACATGGTTGAAGCAGCCAAAGAAAAAGAAGGCTTTATCATTACACAGCCTGGTGTAAAGCAGTAAGTTCCCTTATTATTTATAGGCTGTTTTTTTGTAACTTGTTACACAAAAAAACAGCCTATGTTATCTAAAACTTTTATCACAAATACTTTTATATGGAGTGCTTTAGCGCTTGGCTTAGTCGTAAAAGCACCTGAAAAAGAACTCCAAAATCCCTACTCAGAAACAGCTTATTTTGCCAGTGGTTGTTTTTGGTGTGTAGAAGCTATCTTTGAATCTGTAGCAGGTGTTGGAGATGTGGTTTCTGGCTATGCGGGAGGAACAGAAAAAGATCCCACCTATAATCAGGTGGCTGGAGGCAGAACCACACATGCTGAGGCCGTAATGGTTCCTTACAACCCAGCAGTTGTATCCTATGAAACCTTAGTGAAAGTATTTTTTGGATCACACGACCCCACTACCCTCAACAGGCAAGGGCCTGACAGAGGCACGCAATACAGATCTATCGCATTTTATAAAACCACTAGTGAAAAAGCAGCCATTGAGGCCCATATAGCGGCTTTGAATAAAAAAAACACCTTTAAAAGCCCTATTATCACTCAAGTCAGCCCATTTACTACATTTTATAAAGCAGAAGAATACCATCAAGACTTTGAAGCTAGAAATCCAAATAATCCCTATGTGAGGGCAGTTTCTATTCCAAGGTTACTAAAGTTTAAAGCAGCCTTTCCCGCGCTTCTCAAAAGCGCTCACTAATCAATGAGTGCTCAGCAAACAACTATGGAGGTATACCATTTAGAGAATGACTTTCTAAAAATGGAAGTACTCAATTATGGCGCGATTATTAAAAGACTTCGTTTAAAAATAAACCATGGAGAAGACCAAGACTTAGTTGTTGGGTTAAAAAATCCGGAGGATTATCTCAATGACGCTTGGTTTTTAGGCGCATGTTTAGGTCCTTTTGCTGGTAGAATTCAAGAAGACAAAATCCTTAAAACGTCTCAAGCTACAGAAGCGTCCCATGATAAGGCACCCCATATTTTATTGCACGGAGGAGATCAATCCTATGCCAAGCAATTTTGGACCATGGAAAACATTCAAAGTGGTCCAGCAGCGTCCATTTGCTTATCCTACACCCAAATAGTAGAGACTAAACATGAGGCTCTTGAAAACAAAAAGACTCCTCTGAATGCAAAAAGTGAGACAGATGTTTACTTAAAATCTCATGAAAGTACAGCGATCAAAACTTTTGTCACCTATTCCCTAGTGAATAGTGAACTTAGAATTACATACCACAGTACAAGCAGTATACCAAAAGTGTTTAATTTGAGTAACCACAGCTATTTTACACTAGACAACGCTACGGATATTTCTGAATATGAACTGTGCATAAAAGCCCATTTTTATCTAGAGACAAATACCAGCTTACTTCCTACTGGCAAATTAATTCCTACGCCTGAAAGCACTTATGACTTTAGAAAACCAACACAAATAGGTCACACAACTTTAGACACACCCTTCGTATTAGAGAAAAAATACCATGGAAAAGAAAAAGGAGCCAGTGTAGATAGCCAAAAAAATGAAAGTGCTGAAAAAGCCGCTAGTATAGATAGCCAAAAAAGTGAAAGTGTTGAAAAAGTTGCTAGTGTATATAGTCAAAAAAGCACTATTTTTTTAGAAGTATTTACGGACCAAGAAGTCATTGTGTGTTTTACACCCAAAGAGTTTCCCGGTATTTGTTTTGAAACTCAGGGCTTTCCAGATGCACCCAATCACCCGAACTTTAAAACCATTCGCATAGATAAAAACAATCCCTACACCCAAGAAACGCACTATAAGTTTTCTTTAAAACCAATCCATTTAACGCATAAACCTTGAATGAGACATAATCTTTCTATATCTGTACCAAAATTGATCAAAGGGATTAAACATGGAGAAATTCCCGCTTTGAGCAAGGCTATTAGCTTGGTAGAAAGCAAGCTTCCCCTCCATCAAAAGTGGGCTCAAGAATTAGAAGCTGCCTTTTCAAAAGAAAATTCAAATACCATACGAGTAGGTATTTCTGGGGTTCCAGGCGTAGGAAAAAGCACTTTTATAGAAGCCTTGGGTATGTACCTGGTAGAAAAAGGACATAAACTAGCCGTACTAACCATAGATCCTAGTAGCCAACAAACAGGTGGCAGTATCCTGGGAGACAAGGCCAGAATGGACCAATTGGCGGCACATAAGAGCGCCTATATTAGAACCACCGCAGCGGCAAGTACCTTGGGAGGTGTAGCGCAAAATACCCGTTCAAGCATTCTTTTATGTGAAGCCGCGGGATTTGATATTATCCTTGTAGAAACGGTTGGCGTAGGACAAAATGAATTAGACGTCCATGAAATGGTAGACGCCCTATTACTTTTACAATTACCAGGAGGGGGAGATGAAATTCAAGGTATTAAAAGGGGTTTACTCGAGGTGGCAGACGCCTTGTTAATTAACAAGGCAGACGGGGCCCAAGCCCCGTTGGCCAAAAAAGCCCAGCAGTATTTAAAAGCGGCCACACATGGCTTTAGAGCCAGAGAAAACGGATGGGAGCCTCCAGTTCTTTTGACCTCTGCCCTGGAGAATCGCGGTATAAAAGAAGCATGGCAACATATAGAAACTTTCATTAGCCTTCAAAAAAAACAAGGTGATTTTGAGCAAAAAAGAACCCATCAAAAAATTCAGGGACTTCAAAAAAGCATCGGCCATAGGCTAGAAGAAGCCTTTTTTGCAGACGAGTGGGTTCAAAAAGAGCTTCCAGACATTAAAAGACAGCTCATCAACGGCAGCATAAGCATTTCAGAGGCCACCAAAATACTTATTGAGGGATTCAGAAGCCACTAAAATGCTTATTGAGGGATTCGAAAGTCACTGAAATGCTTATGAAGGATTCAAATGGCATTGAAATGCTCATTGAAAGAATTAAAGAGCACCTCCTATAGCCTTCCAGAAATTTTTTCCCCGTCATTAGAGCGTTTTATTTTAAAAAATACTGTAGAAACACTATAAATAAGCAGCAATTCTATAAAATGGCTTAAATTTGTGGGACTAAATGACCAAGATGAACATTCACACACAGGAACTTCTTTCCGTTGTAGTACCCCTTTATAACGAACAAGATAATGTGAGCCTACTCACGGAAAAAATTCATGAAAGCCTTGAGGGCTACCTCTATGAAATTGTTTATGTAGATGATTTTTCTACTGATCAAACGAAGAAGGTCGTGAACGACATGGAAGATGAAAAGGTCCATTTAATTGCGCTCAAGAAAAATTATGGCCAGAGTTTGGCATTAGCAGCAGGAATAGATTACGCTTCTGGCACCTATATTATTACCATGGATGGGGATCTTCAAAACGATCCTTCTGACATTCCTTCTATGTTAAAAGAAGCCATTGACGGTGATTATGATCTTGTGACAGGAATTAGACAGAAAAGAAAGGACAGCTTGCTTAAAAAAATACCGTCTAAAATTGCTAATTTTTTAGTGAGAAGGGTCACTAAATTAGACATTAAAGACAACGGATGCGCCTTAAAAGTCTTTCATAGAGATGTGGCAAAAGACCTCAATTTATATGGGGAAATGCACCGTTTCATAACACTTTTAGCATTCTTAGAAGGGGCGCAAATAAAACAAGTCCCTGTAAAACATCATGCCAGACACGCTGGCGTCTCTAAATATGGATTGGAGCGTGTATTCAAGGTTATTGCAGACATGATGCTACTACTCTTCATTAGAAAATACATCCAAAGGCCCATACACCTCTTTGGGATTTTTGGTGTACTGCTTATAGGCGCAGGACTCTGTGTAAACGCCTATTTGGTATATCTAAAATTTTTAGGAGAAGATATTGGGACTAGACCCCTACTCACCCTAGGAACAATGCTCATTTTCGCAGGAATTCAACTGTTCACCATTGGAATTGTCATGGAATTGCTCATTAGAACCTACTACGAGTCTCAACAGAAAAGACCTTACAGAATTAGAAAGGTGACCAAAGGAGGAACGACCATATCACAATAGCTTTCAGGACTTAAAAAAGCATTAGATATTGGTGTGAGGCAAACACCTAAAAACAAAAAGCCCAAAAAATATGAAAAAACAACTGCTTTTATTGCTTAAGATAGGAATAAGCGCAGTGCTTTTATACCTCATATTTTTAAAGATTCCCTTTAGCGAGGTATCTCAAACCTTATTAAAAGCGCAATGGGGGTTTTTAGTATTTGCATTGCTTTTTTTTACTATTTCTAAAGTTTTAGCCGCTTATAGACTTCAATACTTTTGGAGGTCTATAGGGGTGCATTTAAGTCATTCATATAACTTAAAGCTCTACCTATTAGGGATGTTTTACAACTTGTTTTTACCTGGCGGTATTGGCGGAGACGCCTATAAAGGCTATTTAGTTAAGAAGGCTTATAAAACGCCTACAAAAAAAATCTTCGGGGTTTTATTGGTAGACAGACTGTCCGGATTATTACTCTTGTGTGTCTTTAGTGCCCTTCTTGCCACTGTGGGTGTTCATGAGATACTGAGTCCATTTAGATATCTTTTTGTAGTTGCTATTCCATTGGGGATATTAGTGTACTATTTAGGGGTAAAAAAAATATACCCTTACACCCTAGGGGTATTCTGGAAAGCATTCGCTTTGTCTGCTGGGGTTCAAATGGCTCAATTAGTAGCCGCAGCATTTATCCTATTGTCACTAGGTCAAGAACAAGAGTTCGGTGTCTACCTTCTGGTCTTCTTAGTGTCTTCTATAGTAGCTGTAATTCCTCTAACTATTGGTGGTATTGGCAGTAGAGAGCTTACCTTTTTATATGGTGCGCAGTGGCTTGCATTAGATTATAAGACTGCTATAGCCATGAGTTTGCTGTTCTTTTTTATTACTGCTGCGGTTTCTATTACTGGAATAGCGTATCACTTTAAGTCGCTTCCAGCACCAGGTAAAAACACCAAATAGCGTTTATCTAAGGCTTTGAGTCTGGTCTCAGGGCTCAGAAAAGATGCTTTTAATCGGGTAATCCTATAGGAAGGGACCCAAAATTCTATAGTGTAGCTTATGTCTGTTGTAGAAAGTGCCTCTAATTGAGATTCCGTAAGGTAGACCCAAACGCTTGACAATGCCTTAAAATCTTCTAACTGATCTACTATTTTTAAGGGCGATCTCAACCCAAAATCCATGGCCCAACTGTGTGCATTACCCCATTTATATACCTTATTTGGGGAGATGTAAGAAGATTGCATGATTTTCTCCGAAACAGTTTTACCCGCTTGATACCGAAGCAGTTTAGGATAAAAACCCGTATTTAACATCCCGTTCACTAAAACCGCTGTGAGTACTCCAGTAATCACCACACTGTTAAAAACACCTTTTGACTGGTACATCCAATAAATGGAAGCAATTACAAACAAAGCCAACATCAGATAGGACCCCCAAAAAGTATAAGGGAAAATCCATAGACAAAGCGCCAAAGCAACAGCAGTCAATAGCACAAAAAGGCCTCTTTGAATATAGAGTAAGGGTTTCCAAAGCTTTCTATGGCCCCCTACTCTCCCCGCTACTAAAACAGCCCAAAGAGGTATACTACTGTTTAAATAGTGCGGCAATTTAAACTGTGCAAAACTTATTAAGAGTAAAATAGCCAAAGATCCATACAAAAGTCCTTGAGTACGATCCTTGGTGTTGAGTGACTTGGATTTAAACCGTTTGAAAAACAGATAGATGGCCAAAGGCGTAAATGGTAAAAAAGCCCATAAAAAAGTATGGAAAAAGAACAAATAATCTGGGCTGTTTGTGCCCATTCCCTGACCACTCATTCGCTCAAAGCTCTGTTCAAAAAGAATGAAAAAAATACCAGAACGTTCAGATTGCCCTCTGATAACGAGTTCAGGATGAAGGTCAAATTGCACATAGTAAGCGTACAAAATGGGACAAATACCTAAAATAAAAGTGAAAACCCCTAAAAGAATTTCTTTCTTCAAAAGAACCGACCATTGCCTTTCGTGTATTAAATATCCTAATACCGGGAACCCAATCATCACAAGAGCCAAATGCCCTTTTGTAGAAAAAGCCATGGCAGCAGCCAATGCCCCATATACCATCGGGCGCCAATGAGGCGCTTTTAAGAATGCCAAAAATTGCCACAAAGACAAGGCTACAAAACCAGTAAGCACTGCGTCTGTCCTTAAATCAATTCCAGATAAAACGATTGTTTGGGCACTTAAAAAAATAAGCGCTGCCGCTCTAGCAATAGGGGTTGAATACAACAACTGAGCCATTTTAAAGACACTAAAAACGCCTAAAAGCAAGGCTAAAAAGCCTGGTAATTTATAAGAGAATTCATAGATCCCAAAAACAGTATATGAGGCCGCAGCCAACCAATAATGCAAATGTGGTTTATCTAGATACGGTTCAGTGCCTTTGTATAGCGAAAGAAAATCCCCTTCTTGAACCATTCTCATGGACATGACCGCAAATTGTGCAGAATCATTTTCTAATAACCCACTGAAGAGGCCTATGGCATACACCCCTAAAAGCAAAAAAAGTAAGCTTAGAAAAATCTTTTTTGACTCCATATTATAAAGGATTAAAAAGGAAGTATTTCTTGAATATAAACTGCGCTATAAAAGCAAAGAAAGCGCCTATGAAAAATCCAATCAGTACGTCAAAAGGATAATGAACCCCTAAATATATTCTGCTAAAACCAACCATTAAGGCCAGAAGTACGCCAATAAATATAAACCAAGACCAAAGCTGTCTTAGGAGCATTCCCATAAATATGGCTACCGCCATACTATTGGCCGCATGGGCAGAGAAAAAACCATAAGCGCCCCCACAGCTAGACTTCACCAATCTAAACATACCATTTAAATCAGTTTCGTGGCAGGGCCTAGGACGTGCAAAACCATATTTAAACACATTGGCCAATTGATCAGTGGCTAAAATTAAGAGTCCTATAGCAAGAATGGCTTTTAAACTTACTACTAGCCCATGTGTATCATAGAGTTTCCACAGGAAAAAAAGCACTAAAGGAGCGCCAACAGTCTTTTGTGAAAGTAACAACCAAAAGGCGTCCCATGAGGGGCTTCCCAAACCATTGAGAAACACAAAAAGTGTGCGATCTATGGATTGAAGTTGCTCTAACATTAGTCTTCGTACCTAGACACTTCTCTGTCGTAAAAATCAGTAGCCGCCTGAATGAGCCCTTCTGTTTCTGTTTCTAATTCTTTTTCATCTTCGGGAGAAAAATCTTCCAACCATTCCACACTGTCGTCTTCAAGATTTATAATGAACCTCGGATATTCGGTGTGTATCACAAAAATAGAAGTAGGAAAATCGGTATTATCTCCGAGTAAAAATTTAGGAAACTCCATGGGTGAAAATTTTAAAACGTATGTTATTAATTATATGCTAGCGCGTCAATGAATCGAATAAATGAAGGGTATGACTGCATGCTAATTTAGTGAGAATCTTAAGAAATAGGAAGCGAAACAGTCTCTATATGTTTTTTTGTCAGGTAATTAAAACGAAGGTACAGCATAATAGCAGACGCTGTTAATCCCGCCAAAAGTCCCAACCAAATACCCATGCTTTCTAAAGAGGTGTACAGACCCAAATAAAAACTCACAGGGAAACCAATCATCCAATAAGCAACAAAGGTAATTAAAGTAGGGATTTTTACATCCTGAAAACCTCTTAAGGCCCCTAATACTACTACTTGCAATCCGTCTGAAATCTGAAAGAACGCAGCCACAAAAAGTAATTGAGCGGTTAAAAAGATCACTTCTGCATTGTCTGCCGCATTCAATAAGTCATTGTTATTTAAATAAATAGTGGGCAAGAGATCTCTAAAGACTAAAAATAAAATAGCAAAGATTACTTCTAAAATAAAGGTTAATAAAAAGATAGACATGGCAATTCTCCTCAGGGCTGCAAAATCTTTTAAACCCTTCTGGTTTCCAACTCTAATCATAGCGGCTACTCCTAATCCCATACCCACCATAAAAGTCATACTAGACAGGTTGAGTGCGATTTGATTAGCTGCTTGCGCATTTTTCCCCAACACACCACTCAGCCAAATGGCCGATGTAAAGATGGCTACCTCAAAAAACATTTGCAGCGCAGAGGGAAAGCCTAAATTGATAATTTTAGAAAGTACTTTTTTCTCAATGAGTCGGAAGTTTAAATCGTATACATAGGCCTTGAATTTCTTTTTATATCTAAATACCATCCACAGTAAAATAACCATCACTACCCTAGAGACTAATGTTCCAACAGCAGCGCCTACAATACCCATTTCAGGGAAACCAAAAGTTCCGTAAATTAACAAATAATTCAAAACAATATTGACCACATTAGCCACCACGGTCACATACATAGGGTATTTAGTTTGGGAGAGGCCTTCAGAAAACTGCTTTAGTGCTTGAAATACAATTAATGGAACCAATGAAAAAGCGACTAAATCCAAATAAGGCATAGCTAATGCAACTACCTCTTGAGGCTGTTTCATATGGTACATAAGCGGCTTACAGAGTAGTATAAGAAAAAACAAGGCCAGTCCTAAGACTGTACAAAGTACCAATCCGTGTTTGAGTGCAGATTTTCCTGAGGCGGTGTCTTTTGCGCCGTCAGATTCTGCTACTAGTGGTGTAATGGCTGTAGAAAAACCAATTCCTAGAGACATAGCAATGAACACAAAACTGTTTCCTAAAGAAACCGCGGCTAGTTCTGCAGTACCCAGTTGTCCCACCATGATATTGTCTGCAAAAGCAACAAAGGTATGACCCAGCAAGCCTAGGATTACTGGAAAAGACAGGCTTAAATTATATCTGAATTCTTTGGTGTATTGTTGTAACAATTGGTCAAAATTTTGCTTGCAAATATAGGCTTTCTAAAGCAGCTATAAACATCTGAGAGAAAATGTATATGCTTATTGAAATTAAAGGCGATAAGTTGGCGCTTTACGTCATTGTCAAAACATTTCACGCACTGACAGATAGCTGTTGGCCGTAGTTATAATTTTTTAGCGGCATTCCAGAAAACATCCATCTCCTCTAATGACATTTCACTTAAGGACAAGCCCTTTAGCTGTGCCTGAGATTCCAAATAGGTAAATCTCTTTTTAAACTTAGTATTGGTTCTCTCAAGCGCGTTTTCTGGATTGATCCCAATAGCCCTTGCATAATTAATCATAGAAAAAATTAGGTCTCCAAACTCGGCTTCCATGGCGTCTGTGTCGCCCTTTTTCACCTCATCATTAAACTCTCCGAGTTCTTCTTTAACCTTTTCCCAAACCTGCTCTGGCTTTTCCCAATCGAACCCTACACCAGCAGCTTTTTCTTGCATTCTATAGGCTTTTATTAACGCCGGAAGTCCTTTTGGCACTCCTGAAAGCACACTTTTATTACCCTCTTTTAACTTGAGCTGTTCCCAGTTTTTCTTGACTTCTTCTTCATTTTCCACAGAAACGTCTCCATAAATATGTGGGTGCCTATGAATGAGTTTCTCACAGATTTCATGAGACACATCTCCCATGTCAAATGCACCTGACTCACTCCCTATTTTGGCATAAAATACAATATGCAGCAAAACATCTCCCAATTCCTTTTTAACTTCTTGAAGATCGTTATCTAATATAGCGTCTGCCAATTCATAGGTTTCTTCTAAAGTGAGTAAGCGCAAACTTTCCATGGTTTGCTTCTGATCCCAAGGGCATTTTAAACGCAACTCATCCATGATGGTTAACAGTCTGTCAAAAGCTTTTAATTG